>NZ_CP114910.1:3125538-3438091 GCF_027497395.1 Solwaraspora sp. WMMA2080
CGACTCGCCCTCGTCGACCAGCGGCCGGTCGTCGGAGAGCGGCCGCAGCCCCCACCAGTCGTCCGGGTGGGCACCGGGCACCCCGGCGACCGCCAGCCGGCCGAGCACCGCCGCCGCCTCCTGCCGGCGCTGCGGCTGCGCCGTCTGGTCGGTGACCACGGTACGCAGCTCGGCGACCAGCGCCGGCAGGGTGAGCGACCGGGGCGGCCGGCCGACCGGCAGGGTCGGCAGCTCCTCGCCGTCGGCATCCACCGTCGACACGCCCAGCTCGTGCAGGAACCGGCTCGGCTGCTCCTCGTGGTCCAGCCCGCCGACCCCGGCGGAGGCGACCGCGGTGACCAGCAGCCGTCGGCGGGCTCGGGTCACCGCCACGTAGAACAACCGCCGCTCCTCGTCGAGCAGCGCCGACGTCTGCGCGACCAGCGACGCGGTGAGCCCGGCGCCGTCGGCCCGGCCGGTCAAGACATCGACCAGCCGTTCCGAACCGAGCAGGCTGCCGCGCAGCCGCAGGTCCGGCCAGACACCCTCCTGCACCCCGGCGACCGCCACCACGTCCCATTCGAGGCCTTTCGCGGCATGCGCGGTGAGCAGCCGGACCGCTTCGCCGCGGTCGCCGCTCGGCGCCAGGGTGTCGGCCGGCAACTGCTGGCCGAGCACATGGTCGAGGAAGACCTCGGTCCGGGCACCCGGCAGCCGATCGACGAACCGCGCGGCCGCGTCGAACAGCGCCATCACGGCGTCCAGGTCCCGGTCCGCCGCCGCGGCCCGCCACCGCGCCCCGGCGTCGGTCACCCCACCGACGGGTACGGTGCCGGCCGGCCCGCCCGGGGTCCGGCCGCGCAGGATCGCGCCGAACCACCGGTCGGCCAGACCGCTGGTCTGCCACACCGCCCAGAGCACATCCTCGGCGGTCGCACCCGGCCGGGCCGCGGTGTCCCGGGCGGTGGCCAGCAGCGCCGCGACCGCCTGCGCCGGTGCCGCCCAGCGGCGTTCGATCGCGGCCAGCTCCGCCGGATCGCGCAACGCGTCGACCAGCAACTCACCGGAGGGACGGCGGTCACCGGCGGCCAGCGCCAGAGCCCGCAGCCCTTGCCGCAGCCGCCGCTCGGCCAACGGATCCGCCCCGCCCAGCGGGGAGTGCAGCAGCGCGACCGCCGCCTCCTCGTCCAGCCGGTCCGGCTCCAACGCGCAGCGCAGCAGCAACAGCAACGGCGCCACCGCCGGCTGCCGGTGCAGCGGCAGGTCCTCCGCGTGCACCACGGTCGGTACGCCGGTGACGTGCAGCGCCCGCTGCAGCGGCGGCAGCTGCAGCGTGGTGGAGCGCACGATCACCGCCATCCGGGACCACGGCACCCCGTCGATCAGGTGCGCCACCCGCAGCGCGTGCGCCAGGTAGCCGGCCTCGCTGGTCGCCGAGCGGAACACCCGTACCGCTACCGGGTCGGCCCGGTCCGGCGTCGCGCCGTCGGCCGGCGGCGGGTCGGCCGGCGACCGACCGACCGGCCCGCCGGCCGGGGCCGGGCGCAGCTCGCGGTGGCCGGCCGGGCCACGCAGCCGCCGGGCCACCCGACCGGTCGCCACCAGCAGCTCCGGATCGGTGCGGTAGCAGACCGGCAGCAGGATCTGCCGGGCGGGCGCGCCCGAGGCAGTCCGGAACCGGTGCCTGAACGCCGGCACGATGCCCGGATCGGCGCCCCGGAACGCGTACGTCGAGGAGTCCGGGTCGGCGAACACGACCAGCGGCCGCCCGCCGCCGGCGAGCAGGCCGAGCAGCTCGACCTGCGCCGGGTCGGTGTCGGCCAGTTCGTCGACGTAGATGTAGGACAGCCGGCCCCGTTCGGCCTCAAGCAGCGGCGGATCGTCGGTGAGCAGCCCGGTGGCGGCCCGGACCAGCTCGGCGTGGTCGTAGCCGATCGAACCCCGGTTGCTGACGTCGCGCAGCGCGAGAACCGCGACGTACTGGCGCAGGAAGCGGGCCGCCGCCGGCCAGTCTGCCCGGCCCAGCCGTTCACCGAGCCGGGCCAGCTCAACCGGCCCGACACCACGTTCGGTGGCCCGCTGCAGCAGGTCGCGCAGCTGAGTGGCGAACGCCCTGGTGGGCAGGGCGGCGCGCAACTCCGGCGGCCAGCCGACCGGGTCACCGATCTGGTCACCGATCTGATTGCCGGCCGGGCCGGTGGTGGCGGCGGTCGGGCCGTCCAGTCCGGTGGCCCCTGGCTGCGGGCCGGCCACGTCCAGCAGTTCGCGGATGATCAGATCCTGCTCGGGGCCGGTGAGCAGCCGCGGCGACGGCTCACCCCGTTCGGCGGCGGCACGGCGCAACAGGCCGAACGCGTAGCCGGGAAACGTTCGTACCAGGGGTTCGTGCAACACCCGCCGGGAGCCGGCGGCGATCGCCGCCTCGATCCGTCGGCGCAGTGCGACGGCGGCCCGCCGGTTGAAGGTGAGCACCAGGATCCGCTCCGGGTCGGTCCCCTCGGCGACCCGGGTGGCGACCGCGTCGACCAGGGTGCTGGTCTTGCCGGTACCCGGACCGCCGACGACCAGCAGCGGTCCGTCGGTGTGCGTGACCACTGCCTGCTGCGCGGAGTCGTCGAAGCGCGCCGGCTCGGCCTGCGCCGGCCGGCGGACCAGCCGGTACGCCTGCACGCCGCTCATCTCACCACGACGATGGGACAGCTGTCGGCAGCCGGGTGGCCGGCACGCCGGGTCGCGGGCACGCCGGACTGCAGGGATCCGGTCAATCGAGCCGGGCCTCGATCTCGTCCAGCGCCGCCGGCACTGAATCGACGACAATCAGCATCTCCCGGGCCGACCACCCGACGAACGCCGTCTCCGCCAGCGCCGTCAGCCAGTCCAGCAGCCCTTGGTAGAAGCCGTCGGTGTCGACGAGGACCACCGGTTTGCGGTGCAGCCCGAGCACCGCCGTGGTCCACACCTCGAACAGTTCGTCCAAAGTGCCGAGGCCGCCGGGCAGGGTGACGAACGCATCCGACTTTTCGATCATCAGCGTCTTACGGCTGGCCATCCCGTCGGTGACGACGAGTTCGTCGGAGCGGGTGTCGGCCACTTCCAGGTCGACCAGCGACTGCGGGATCACCCCGAGGGTCCAGCCGCCGCCGGCCCGGGTGCCGTCCGCGAGCGCACCCATCATGCCGACGCAGCCGCCGCCGGAGACCAGGGTGTGCCCACGCCGGGCCAGCTCCCGTCCGGTCTCGGCGGCCAGGTCGAGCCACCGCTGCTCAAGGGTGCGCGACGAGGCGCAGAAGACTCCGATCGCGGCCATCCGTGCTGCTCCTCTCACTCCGCCGGCCGGTGGTCCCCGGCCGGTGCCCGTTCGTCGGCCTGCCGCTCGGCCGCGATCTGGGCGTGCGCCGTCTGGCGCAGCGCCTCCTGCTCTGCGGCGAGGGCGGCGTCCGCGTCGACGATGTGCCGTACCGCCTCGGCGACGTCGTCGGTCAGGCAGAGCAGGTCGAGATCGGCATCGCCGATCCGCCCCTGCGCCTGCATCGTGTCACGCAGCCAGTCGACCAGTCCGGACCAGTACCCGGTGCCCATCAGCACCACCGGGAACCTGGTCACCTTGCCGGTCTGCACCAGGGTGAGCGCCTCGAACAACTCGTCCATGGTGCCGAACCCGCCGGGCAGCACCACGAACGCCTGGGCGTACTTGACGAACATGGTCTTGCGGGCGAAGAAGTAACGGAAGTTGATGCCGACCTCCACCCATTCGTTGATGCCCTGCTCGAACGGCAATTCGATGCCGAGCCCCACCGACACGCCGCCGGCCTCGGTGGCACCCCGGTTGGCCGCCTCCATCACACCGGGACCGCCGCCGGTGATCACGGCGTAGCCGGCACCGGCGAGCGCACGGCCCAGTTCTTCGGCGAGCCGGCATTCAGGGCTGCCCGACGCGCTGCGGGCTGAACCGAAAACACTGACCGCCGGCGGCAGATCAGCGAGAGTGTCGAACCCTTCGACGAACTCCGACAGGATTCGCAGCGCCCGCCAGGAATCCTTGGTCTTCCATTCGCCACGGGCCCGTGAATCGAGCAGACCCTGATCGGCGGTGCTGCGGCGGACCGCTTCCCGGCGCAGGGTCACCGCGCCCCGGTGCCGCTCCGACCCCGGTTCGTCGGGTGTCGGGCCAACCCGGTCCGGTCCCGGTCGGGATTGGTCGTCTGGCGCGCGATGGTTGTTCGACTGGTCCATCTGGACAACCGTAGTGGGCGGCGTGCCGTGCTTGACGCGGCCGCCCGCGCGTGTCCAGTGCGGACGCCGAACCGCCCCGCTGCGACGCTAACCCGGCCCACGATGAGAAAGGTGATGTCAATCTTGCGTCAAGTGCAACCAAATCGGCTGCGGCTACGTCTCCATCAACAGATACTGGGTGCGCCGGACGGTGGGGAGGACGCCGTCACGGCACCTTCGGGGGGAGGAGTAGTCATGATGACACGTAGCGAACTCATCCGGGTCCGGCGGCAGATGCACCGCCGGATCCGTGTCGTGGTGGCCGAGCGCCGGGTTGCCGGCGGGCGAGCGCTTCCGGCTGAGCCGGTGGACGACACCGTCGAGCAGGAGCCGGCACTGCTGCGGTGACCCCGGTTCACTCCGGCGTCAGCCAACGCCGGAGTGTCTCGGCACCTTGCTGAATCTTGTCGATCTCCACGCGCTCGTCACGGGCGTGCGCCAGGTTGGGGTCGCCGGGGCCGAAGTTGAGCGCCGGGATGCCCAGCGCGGCGAACCGGGCGACGTCGGTCCAGCCCAGCTTCGCGACCGGCGGCTCGCCGACCGCGGCGAGGAACTCCCGCGCCGGAGCCGACGTCAGTCCGGGCAGCGCCCCATCGGCGCAGTCGACCACCTCGACATCGAACCCGGCGAGGACCTCGCGGACGTGCTGCTCCGCCTGCCGCCCGTCGCGGTCCGGCGCGAACCGGAAGTTGACCTCGACGTCGCACCGGTCCGGGATCACGTTGCCGGCCACCCCGCCGCTGATCCGGACCGCGTTCAGCCCTTCCCGGTACTCACATCCGTCGATGACGACGGTCCGCGCCGAATAGTTGCCCAGCCGGCGCAGCACCTCACCGGCGGCGTGGATGGCGTTCACCCCGCGCCAGGACCGGGCCGAGTGGGCCCGGCGGCCGGTGGTGCCGACCACCGCCCGCAGGGTGCCCTGGCAACCGGCCTCGACAACGCCGTGGGTCGGCTCGTGCAGCACCGCGAAGTCGGCTGACAGCCACTGCGGGTGGGCCTCGGCCACCAGACGCAGCCCGTTGAACCGTGAGTCGATCTCCTCCGCCTCGTAGAACAGATAGGTGACGTCGTACCTCGGCTCGGCGACGGTAGCCGCCAGATGCAACGCGTGCGCCACCCCGGACTTCATGTCCGAGGTGCCGCAACCGTAGATCAGGCCATCGGCCTCCCTGGACGGGAAGTTGTCCGCCAGCGGCACCGTGTCCAGATGCCCGGCGAGCACCACCCGCCGGGAACGCCCCAGCTCGGTCCGGGCCATCACGGTGTTGCCGTACCGCCCGGTAGTCAGCCAGGGCACGACGGACAGTGTCTGCTCCACGCAGTCGGCGATCCGCTGCTCGTTGCGCGACACCGACTCGATGTCGACCAAGGCGCGGGTCAGGGTCACCGGATCGGCCAGGACCTCGGGGGTCAGCGGGTTCACCATGGCTGGCACGGTACCGTCTCGGCAGGGTCGACTCGTCCGCTGATCACCCGGATCGCCCGGACGTCGGCCCACTGGTGACACGTACTCCGATCGGAAGGCGACAATTCGGTGACGGTTTCGACGCAGCCCGCCTGGGGCATCGGCCTGGCCACCTGCACCGAGCAGGGCCAGGTGCTGGACACCTGGTATCCGGTCGGCCAGCTAGGGCTCGGCGAGCGTCCGCCGGCCGCGAAGGGCACCACACCGGCCGGACTGCCCGCCGGGGTGGTCGGCCCCCGGGCACTGCCCGGACTACGTACCGAGATCGTGGTCGTCGAGATCGGTTCACTGGCCGACCCGATCGCCGACGCCGCCGACGCGTACCTGCGGCTGCATCTGCTGTCCCACCGGCTGGTCCGGCCGAACGAGCTCAACCTGGACGGCATCTTCGGCCGGCTGGCCAACGTCGCCTGGACCTCCGGCGGACCGTGCCCGCCGGACCGGGTCGACGAGCTGCGGCTGATCGAGCGGGCCGCCGGGCGGCACCTGGCGGTGTACGGGGTGGACAAGTTCCCCCGGATGACCGACTACGTGGTGCCGTCCGGGGTGCGGATCGCCGACGCCGACCGGGTACGGCTCGGCGCCCACCTGGCGTCCGGGACGACCGTGATGCACGAAGGCTTCTGCAACTTCAACGCCGGCACCCTCGGCACCTCGATGGTCGAGGGGCGGATCGTCGCCGGCGTGGTGGTCGGTGACGGCTCCGACGTCGGGGCCGGCGCGTCGATCATGGGCACCCTCTCCGGTGGCGGCACCGAGAAGGTCCGCATCGGCGAGCGCAGCCTGCTCGGCGCGAACGCCGGCATCGGCATCTCGCTGGGCGACGACTGCGTGGTCGAGGCCGGCTGCTACATCACCGCCGGCTCCAAGGTGACCCTGCCGGGCGGCCGGGTGGTCAAGGCCCGCGAGTTGTCTGGGGTCGACGGGCTGCTGTTCTGGCGCAACTCAGTCACCGGGGCGCTGGAGGCCCGGCCGCGTACCGGTGCCGGCATCCAGCTCAACGAGGCACTGCACGCCAACAGCTGATCGCGGACCGGCCGGTGCGGTGAGTCGGTGGCGGCTCCGCCGAGGTCGGCCGGTGCCCCACCCGCCGCTACGGGGCGGGCAGGGCACCGGCCGGCGCGGGTCAGCGCCGCGCGATCCGGTACGCCTGGATGATTGTCTGCCGTGCCGTGTTGCCGGCCCGGTCGGTGACCGACGCCCGCAGCGACACGTAACCGTCCCGGTCCGGATGGTGGACCGTGGCGGTCCAGCCGGCCTTTGCGGACCGTACGTCGGCCGGCAGCCAGGTCTGTCCGCCGTCGTAGGACACCTCGACCGTCGGCCGACGGATCCCGATCCCGACCACACCCGGCTGGTGGGCGACGGTGAACGGGATCTCCATCGCCCGCCCGGCGACGGCGGTGTTGCCGGCGTCCACCGACGGGGTGAACCGCACCGCCATCACCGGCAGCGCCGCCACCTGGTCACGGGTCACCGGACCGGACGGGAAGGTCCACGCCCCGCTGACCGACGTGGAGAAGTCCCCGACGTCGTGCGTCGCCGACACCTCCAGCCGGTAGTCGGCCTGAGCCCGTGGCACCGGGAACCGGCCGTAGCCCGGCTCCGGGCTATCCCCGATCAGCTTTCCGCTGCGGTACAGCGCGGTCCGCGCGGTCTCCGTCACCACCCCGCCGAGGTGGCCCTGCGCGTCGCCGAACATCGGCACCTGGACGTCGACGACGTTGCCCCGCCGGCTGACCCAGGCACCGTCGCCCGGGACGGCCGGGAACACCGGCCCGTACGGTGCCAGGTTCCAGGTGTCCAGGATGCGTTTGCCGGGCTGGTGGCGGCTCGGTGGTGAGACCAGCACGGCGGTGTTCTCCGGCCAGAGCTGACCGTCCACCGCCCGGCCGAACTCCAGGGAACTCTCCCAGGTCGACGTGCTCGACACGCTGTAGTGCTCCACCCGCACGCTGGGCAGCTCGACCGGGGTCACCAGCGCCCATCCCCCGATGTCCTGCTCGCCGTGGCCGGGGAAGACCAACCGGTCGGTGCGGTCGCCGTGGCTGACCCCGCGGAACCGGTGCCGGACGGTGGCCAGCTCCCGGGGGCGGTAGTGCCGGGTGAAGCCGGTGGGCAGCCGGTCGGCGAAGAGCTCAGTCAACCCGTAGAAGTACGGGCTGGCGGTGAACCCGTCCGCGCCGTCCGGTCGCAGCCACTGGCTGGCGATGCTGGCGCTGAACTCGCCCGTGCCCGACGGACCGCCCTCGTGGGCGGCGGAGAGCCCGTCGAAGGTGTCGGCCAGCACCCCGATCCCGGCACCCATCTGCGGGGTGCGGTAGTAGAGGCTGACGTCGACCAGCGCCGGACGGGCGGTCGGCTCGGGCACGGTCATCCGGACCGGTCGGGCGGTACGGGCGTCGAACAGTACGGTGCGGTCAGCGTCCAGCCGCAGGTTCGACCGGACCAGAACGGCGAGCTCGTACTTCTGTTCGCCGGTCTGGCGTTGGATGACGCTGGACAGCCCGTACCGGCCGGCGGGCAGCCGGGTGGTGACCCGCCCGGAGCCGTCCGAGGTCCACGGCATCGCGTCCGCCATCTGGTCCAGGCCGACCGCGACGGTCCAGTAGTCGTCGGTCGCCACGCCGGCCTGGTTGACGTGGACGAAGGTCAGGTCGTAGCTTTCCACTTCCCGGTGGACGCCGAACGGGGTGACGACGCGCTGACCGGCACCGGTGGCAATCAGATGGCCGGAGTAGTAGCCGTTCTGGCCACCGACGCTGGTGTCCGCGGTCAGCGTCACTGCTTCGGTGCCGCCGGCCGGTACGGTCAGCGTGGTGGTGCCGGCCCGGAACATTCCCGCCGGTGCGCTGCGGCCGGTCGGACCGACGGCTTCGACGGTGAGGGTCAGGGTCTGCGGCTTGCTGCCGGTGTTGCGGTAGGTGACCTTCTCGACGATCGCCGGGTCGTCGTGGTGCGGCCAGTCGGCGCGGCCGAACGACACGCTGGCAGGTCGGCTGATCAGCTCCTGGGTGACGGCGCGAACGACGTCCACCCGGCCGGCACCCTGCGGGTAGGCGCCGGTGCCGGACCGCGGTGTGGCCGACGCCATCAGGCCGGCCTTCAACCGCACGGCGGTCCAGTTCGGCCGGCGCTGGGCGAGCAGCGCGGCGGCTCCGGCCACGTGCGGCGCGGCCATCGAGGTGCCGGAGGCGGCGACGTAGTGCTCGTCGACCGGATCGGCGAGGGTGGTGCCGGCGGCGCGGGCCGCGACGATCCCGACGCCCGGGGCGGTGATGTCCGGTTTGACCGCGTCGTCACCGGTGCGCGGGCCACGGCTGGAGAAGTCGGCGAGCGTGTCGTCGCGGTCCACCGCGCCCACGGTCAGCGCCGCGTCGGCGCTGCCCGGCGAGCCGACGGTGCGGTCCGCGCCGGAGTTGCCGGCTGAGATCACGAAGAGCGCGCCGGTCTGCGCGGTGAGCGTGTCGACCGCCTTCTCCAGCGGATCGGTCTGCGGGGTGTCCGGGCCACCGAGGCTGAGGTTGACGACGGTGGCCCGCTGGTCGGTCGCGGCCCACTGCATGCCGGCCAGGATCGCCGACTCGGTGCACCAGGACGACTCGCACACCTTGCCGGAAACCAGGGTGGCGTCGGGGGCCACTCCCTGGTTCGCCCCGCCGGAGGCGGCACCGCTGCCGGCGATGATCGAGGCGACGTGGGTGCCGTGCCCGACCCGGTCGGCCGGGTCCGGGTCGTCGGTGAAGTTCTCCGACCGGGCCACCTTGCCGGTCAGGTCGGGGTGGTCGGCGTCGACTCCGCTGTCCAGTACGGCGACGGTCACCCCGGCCCCGGTGAATCCGGCGTCGTGGGCGGCCGGCGCACCGATCTGCCCGACGCTGCGGTCGAGCAGCAGTCGCCGTCGGCCGTCCAGCCAGACCCGGGCCAGGCCGGAGGCGGTGGCCAGGGCCCCGGCGCGGCCGGTGGCCTCGCCGGGCGGGGCCGGGTCGGTGCCGGTGACCGCCGCCCAGAAGTCGGTTGCCGCGTGCTTGTCGGCGGTCAGCGCGGCACCGCCGATCGCCGGCAGGTCCCGTGTGATCCGCGCGCCGGCAAGGCCGCCGGCGGCCCGGCGGGCGGCGTCGGCCGGGGCGGCGTACTCGACGAGCAGCGGTAGCCGAGCGGTGGCGGCGTCGTGGTAGCCGGACGAGATCAAATCGGTGACGTTGAACAGTCGCCGGTCCAGCACGCCGGTGCGGATCAGCGGCTGCGCGTCGGCCGGTACGACATACCGGCCGTCGGAGCTCTGGTAGGTGTGGAACCGCAGGTGGTTGCGGTCCGGGGCGGGTTGGACGGCGGTGCCGGCGCGGGTGACGACGACCCGGTCACCGGTGATCAGGGTGACCGCGGTCGCCGGGTCGGCACGGACCCGACTGACCGGGTCGTCGGGGTTCGGTGCCGGTTGGGCGGCGGCCGGTCCGGGCCGTCCGACACCGATCAGCGTCGCGGTCAGTACGGCGATGAGCGTGGCGGCGTGGAGTCTCCTGGATGGATTGGACATCGTGAACCTCCCCGGTAGACGCCGCAGCGGGCGTCAGGGTCGTGATTCCGAAGCCTCAGGATTACATACCCGGTATGCACTCACTCGACCCGAAACTCGGGGCAATATGGACAGGATTTGCACTCAAGGTTGCCGTTCGACTACTTATAGATCATCTAGGGCTGCGGCAACCCGACCGGCCGCCCACCGGCCAGCCAGGCCACCGCGTCCGCCTCGGCGAGCGGACGGGAGAACAGATAACCCTGCCCGTAGCCGCACCCCAGGTCTCCGAGGAGGTTCCGGTCGGCTACCGTCTCGATGCCCTCCGCCACCACCTGCAGACCGAGCGAGTGCGCCAACCGGATGATCCCGTCCACCAACGAGCGCTGCCGTTGCGAGAAGGCCATCTCCGCGGTGAACGAACGGTCGATCTTGAGCACGTCGATGGGCAGCTGACGCAGGTAGCTGAGCGAGGAGAACCCCGTACCGAAGTCGTCGATGGCCAACCGGACACCGAGCTCACGCAGCTGCGCCAGGTCCGACCAGACCTGGTCGTCGTTCTGCAGCAGCAGACTCTCGGTCAACTCCAGCATCACCGAGTTCGCCGGCAACCCGGCGGCGATCAACTCGCGACGGACCTTGCCGGTGAAGCCGGCGACCCGGAACTGCCGCGCGGAGACGTTGATGCTGACGTACGGGGCCTCACCCACCGGCAGAGCGGCCCGCCACTGGCTGACAGCGGCGAGCGCCCGGCCCAGCACCCAGTCGCCGATCGGCTCGATCAGCCCGGTCTCCTCGGCCACGTCGATGAACTGGTCCGGCCGCAGCAGTCCCAGGCTCGGGTGCCGCCACCGCAGCAACGCCTCCAGCCCGACGGCGTTGCCGCTGGCCAGCTCGATGATCGGCTGGTACACGACGGCGAAGTCGGACTCCGGCGCCGACCGCTCCAACGCGGTGCGCAGCTCCATCCGCCGGATCAGGCTCACGTGCAATGCCGGCTGGTACCGCCGCCAGCGGCCCTTGCCCGCACCCTTGGCGACGTAGAGGGCAAGATCCGCGTGCCGCAGCAACTCGTCGGTGCCCCCGGCGTCCGAGGTGGTCGCGACCCCGACGCTGACCGCGCCACCGACCATCCGCCCGGCGAGCCGGAACGGCTCGGCGAAGGCGGCGACCACCCGCTGCGCCGCCTGCTCCACCTCGGCCGGGTCAGTCGCGTCATCGACCAGCGCGGCGAACTCGTCGCCGCCGAGCCGGGCGGCCGCATCGGCCGACCCCAGCGTGGCCGCCAACCGGTTCGCCACGGCGACCAGCAGCTCGTCGCCGGCCTGATGGCCCATCGTGTCGTTGACGACCTTGAAATCGTCAAGATCGATGAACAGGACGCCGACCGCGAGTCCGCTGCGCTGGGCGCGGGCCACCGCCTGCTGCACCCGGTCGTGGAACAGCACCCGGTTCGCCAGCCCGGTCAACGAGTCGTGGAACGCCCGGTGCGTCAACTCCTGCTCCAGCCGACGTCGCTCGGTGACATCCCGCAGGGTGAGCACAAGACCGCGTACCGCCCGGTCCGACCGCAGGTCACGGCAGCTCACCTCGACCTGCACGGTGCTCCCGTCGGCGTGCCGCAGCCGCCAGTCCGGCCAGTCGTGCGGCTCGCCGGAGGAGCGGACCAGGGCCAGCCCTTCGAGCACCCGCCCGTGGTCCGGCGGATCGACCAGGTCGGTCAGCTGCCCGCCGTCCGGTGCCGGCCGACCGAGCACCGTCTGCACCGCCGGGCTGGCGTACCGGACCGCGTCGCCGTCGTCGACGATCAGGATGATGTCCACGCTGTTCTGCACCAGGGCGCGGAAGTACACCTCCGCGTCCCGCCGGTTGATCTCGTCACCCAGCCGGATCCGTTCCAATGCCATCGTGGCGTGACTGGCCAGCACCTCGATGGCGTCGCGCAACGCGTTGAGGACGCTGGTCTCGGCCGAGACCAGCAGCACCCCGGCCCGCGGGCCGAGCGCGTCGGGCCGCGGCCGTGCCGGCACCGGACCGGGCGGCCGCTGCTCCGGCAGCACCAACGGGCAGAGCAGCGCGAACGGAAAGGACCCGAGCTGGTGGGCCAGCATCGGCGTCAGAGCCGGCCGACGCAGCAGCCGGGTACGCCGTACCGCTGCGGTCGACGGCAGCAACGTGCCGGTCGCCGTCGCCGGCACCGACGGTCCCCAGACGCTGCTGGCCAGCGCCGGCACACCTCCGGTGCGGTTGAGTACCAGCACCAGACGGTGATCGACACCCTCCGGTACGATCCGGGCCAGCCCGGACCGTACCGCGTGATCCACCTGCGCGGCGTCGGCCGCCGAGACCAAGGCGGCGCACGCGTCCCGCAGCCCCTGCTCCCGGCGGACCGTCTGACGGTGCGCGGCGAGCACGTCGCCGAACCTGCTGAGCACCAGCGCGAAGACCACCGCCGAGGTGATTGCCAGCATCGCCCCGTCACGGATCCGCCCGGTCATCGCCTCGACCAGCAGGATCGACGGGGAGATCATGGTGGCCAGGATCAACAGCACCGCCCACGGCCGGCTGATCCTGCCCTGCTCGATCTCGACCGGCTCGGACAGCTGCGCCATCGACGGATGCAGCCCGGCCGCTCCCCAGGTGAGGTACGTCAGCAGCCAGCCGAGTTCGATCGGCCCGCCCGGCTGCCACTGCTCGCCGAGCGTCGTCAGTCCGTAGAGGATGTCACCGACGAGCATGCCGGCAGCGCCGACGAGCAGCAGCACCAGGGCCGGGGTCCGGGAATTCGTGGCCAGGAGACGAATCATCACGGCCAGAATCAACAGGTCCCCGAGGGCGTACGCGGCGAGCATCGACCGTTCGACCGGCTCCAGCCCGGGAGCGGTGATGTACGGACCGATGATGAAGATCCAGGCGAGCAGTACGGCGGTGCAGACAAACGTGAGGACGTCGAGCAGACGTGACCGGTCGCCGAGCATCCGGCTGCCCTGGGTCAACATGAACAGACCGACGGCGGTGAGGACGAATACCGTCAGATAGCACAGTTCACTGACGATTGTGCCGGGAGAAATCGCGTACGTGGTGTCGCCGGCAGCGAGCATCACCAACGCGGCAGCGAGACTCCACCACGCCGCGGCCCGTTTCGGCCGGTAGCGGCGGATACCGAAGACGATTCCACCAGCGCTCGTGAGCCCGAGCGCCGGCCACAGCACCGGATGCCAACCGGGGGCAAGAAGGATCCCGGCGGACAGCAGGATCATCACCGTGGCGTATCCACTGGTGAGCTTCCGGACCGACACGGGCCTCCCCTCAGGCCGGACGTCGACACGTGGCAACGCCTACAACTGACCCGTCGACGCCCGGACGATCCATTCACCGCCGGGCAAAACATCCACCGCTCGGTTTACCAGTCCGACAACGCGTTGGCCATACTTCTGCCGGGCAATGGTCGGCAACGATGAGACGTCGATCCGGATGGGGCAGTTCACCTGTCACGATGGACGCAGTACCGCCGGAGCAGAGATGGTGAATCGGGCCTCCACGACCGCCTGCACCGTCTGCACCTGCGGGTCGAGGTCGAGCTGTGGCGCGGGATCCGCCATCTCGGTCGCGGCGAACGCTCGGGGGGCGCCACGCAACATCACCGGCTGCGGCGCGGACATCCCGTGGTCGGCCAGTTCCACCAGGCCGGTCACCTCCGCGCCGAGCGCGTCGGCGTAGTCGCGCGCCCGGGTGATCGCCTCGGCGATCGCCGCCCGGCGGGCCTGGCCCAGCTCGGGACTGGTCGGCCGCAGCGACCACCACGGCCCGCTGACCTGGACCTGGTCCTGGCCGGCCAGCCGCATCATCAGCTCACCGAGCACAGTGAAGTCAACGACCGTGACGGTGGTGGTGACGCTGGCGTGGTAGGCGATCACCCGTTCCCCGGAGCGTCGCCACTCGGGCCGCACCAGCAGCGCGCCGGACTCCCGGCGCTCGATCGCCGGCCCGTACCCGTCGATCAGGGTGCGGACCGTGTCGCCCCGCTCGGCGAGCCGGGCCAGGGTGCCGGAGCGGTCCTTGCCCCGGGCGACGGCGGTCACCCCGAACCGGGCCAACTCGGGGGGGACCTCCCGGGTCACCTCTCCGCGCACCGCCACCACCGGAGCATCCATCCGGCCAGCCTAGTCGAGCCGGGCGACCGCCGCCGCCACCCGCTCGTCGGTGGCGGTCAATGCCACCCGTACATGGCGCTGCCCACCCGGGCCGTAGAAGGCACCCGGCGCGACCAGGATGCCGCGGGTGGCGAACCAGTCGGCGGTCGACCAGCTGTCCTCGTCCCGGCTGGCCCACAGGTAGAGACCGGCGGTCGAGTGGGAGATGGTGAACCCGGCCGTGGTGAGTGCCGCCCGGAGCCGGTCCCGGCGGGCCGCGTACCGCCGACGCTGGTCGGCGACATGCTGGTCGTCGAGGAGCGCGGCAACCATCGCCGCCTGTACCGGAGCCGGCACGATCATGCCGGCGTGTTTGCGCACCGCGAGCAGGTCACCGACGAGCCGCGGATCACCGGCGACGAACCCGGCCCGGTAGCCGGCCAGGTTGCTCCGTTTGGACAACGAGTGCACGGCGAGCAGGCCGGTCGGATCACCGCCGCAGACGTCGTCGCTGAGCACCGAGACCGGCTGCGCCTCGAAGCCGAGGGCCTGGTAGCACTCGTCGCTGGCCACCACCGCCCCGCGTTCACGCGCCCAGTCGACGACCTTGCGCAGATGCCCGCTCGGCAGCACCTGGCCGGTCGGGTTGCCCGGCGAGTTGACCCAGACCAGCCGGGCCCGACTGGATGGTCCGAGTGCGGTCAGCGAGTCGGTCCGTACCACCTCGGCCCCGGCGAGCCGGGCGCCCACCTCGTAGGTCGGGTAGCAGACGGACGGCACCACCACCACGTCACCGGGGCCGACCCCGAGCAGGGTGGGCAGCCAGGCGACCAGTTCCTTCGAACCGACCGTCGGGAGCACGCCGATCCGGTCGCCGACGGCGCCGCACTCGCGTACGAACCAGTCCCGGATGGCCTCGCGCAGTCGCGGGGTACCGGCCGTCATCGGATAACCCGGGGTGTCCGTGGTGGCGGCCAGCGCCTGCTGGACCACGGCCGGCACCGGATCAACCGGTGTACCGACCGAAAGGTCCACGATGCCGTCGGGGTGCCGGGCGGCACGCTCCTTGACCGGCACCAGCCGATCCCACGGAAAATCCGGCAGACCGGCGGCCGGTGACCCGCCGCCGGTCGGCGCGGACCGCCCAGTGGCCAAGCCCGCCCGCGCCCCGGTCAGTGCTCGTCCCCGCGCGCCGGCTGGGCCGCGACGAACGGGGTGTCCTTCTCGATCTTGCCGACCTTGGAAGCACCGCCCGGCGAGCCGAGATCTTCGAAGAACTCGTAGTTCGCGGTGGTGTACTCCTTCCACTGCTCCGGCACGTCGTCCTCGTAGAAGATCGCCTCCACCGGGCAGACCGGCTCACAGGCACCACAATCGACGCACTCATCGGGGTGGATGTACAGCATCCGGTTGCCCTCGTAGATGCAGTCGACCGGGCATTCCTCGATGCACGCCTTATCGAGCACATCGACGCACGGCTCGGCGATGATGTAGGTCACTGGCCTTCCTTCCCGCACGACATGCCGCGATCGCCCGCGGCACTGACGAGCCTAGTATCTCGCCGGGGAGGGGGTCGATCGTGCTCCGGCCACAAGATGTGGGACACCGCGTGGTAGTCCGGAAAATTATAGGTGTTGGCGGAGATCGTCCGCTCTATACCGACCTACTCGGCCTGCTGGCCGAGCTGACCGAGACCGAACTCACGGTGCTGACCCGCAACGGGCCGCGCCGGGTCGCACTCGCCGACGTGCACCGCAGCAAGCTGGTGCCGCCGACCGCCAGTCCGGCGGCCCGTCGGGCGGCGGACCGCGAATCCGCTGCCGTCGCCGAGCTGGAACGGGCCGCGAACCAGACCTGGGCGGCGCCGGTACAGCAGCGGCTCGGCGACTGGCTGCTGCGCGCCGCCGACGGCTGGACCGGCCGGGCGAACTCCGCGCTGCCGCTCGGCGACCCCGGCAGCCCCCTGCCGGCGGCGGTGGACGCGGTCACCGCCTGGTACGCCGAGCGTGGCCTGCCGGCACAGGTCAACGTGCCGTTGCCGGCCGCCGCCGAGGTCGCCAGCGAACTCGCCGGTCGGGGTTGGCGCAGCGGACCGCTGGTGCTGGTGCAGACCGTGCTGCTGGCCGACCTGCTGGCCGACGGTGCCGACGATCCACCCGGCGACGCGGCGACGGTACGGCTGGACCGCGCGCCGTCGCCGGAGTGGCTCGCCCTGGTCTCGGCCCGCAAATCGGCCGGTGACCCGCTGCCGGCCGCCGCCCACCGGCTGCTCACCGACGCACCGCAGGTGCGCTTCGCCCACCTGTACGTCGACGGCCGGCTCGTCGCCATCGCCCGGGGCGCTGTCGACGCCGACCATCGGTGGTGTCAGATCGCGCTGCTGGAGGTGCAGCCGGCGGCCCGGCGGCGCGGGCACGCCACCCGGGTGCTGCGGGCCGTCGGCCGGTGGGCCGTCGACGAACTGGCCGTGCCGGCCGCGTTTCTCCAGGTCGAACAGCACAACCCGGCGACCGCCCTGTACGCCCGGCTCGGCTTCACCACCCACCACGTGTATCTGCCGTGGCAGCCGGCGGTCAGCGACGGACCACCCGACGGGGCTTGTTGAGCTTGGTCTCGGCGTACCGTTCCAGCGACTTGGACCGGTGGTCCCAGCCCAGTGTGATCAGCACCAGATAACCGAGCAGCACCCCACCGATGGAGAAGCCGCCGTACAGCCACACCTGGGAGAAGAACGCGCCCGCCCCGGCCGAGAACGGATGGTCGCCGCTGACGAACGGCCCGACGAAGACGGTCAGCACCAGCGCCGCCAGAATCGCTGCCGCGACGTCACCGCTCCACCGCTCGACCGGCCGGTCCCGCCCCCAGACGAAGGCCACCGTGCCGAGCACGACGCCGATCACCACGAACATCACGAACGAGAGCCGGTCCTGCGTCTGCGCGTCGGTGTCGAACCCGAAGCGGACCACCAGCCGGGCCACCACATTGACCGCGAACAGCACCCCGGCGAGTACGCCGACCGGCAGCCAGCGCTGCCTCATCTTTACCTCCCGCACCCAGACCCGCACCGCGTCCACGGCACGCCGGACCGCGCGGGTGTGTCCTCCGGACCACAATTTTCGTACCGAGGATTGTAGGAGCCGACACCCGGTCGCGTCAGCCTCCGTCGCTGCGGCGGGCCGGCTGGGCCAGGATCATCCGGAACGCGAGTACGGCGAAGGCGATCGCCCCGGTGAAGATCACCGCGAAGCCCACCCAGTTGTCGCCGGCCAGCAGAATGTCTCCCTCGGTGGTGCCGCCAGCGGCCAGCACCATCACCGCGAACCAGGCCGCCGCCGGCAACGTCATCGCCCACCGGGCACCCACCGCGCGGATCGCGAACCAGCTCACCAGCACGTTGCCGGCGATCGCCAGCAGCACCGACACTCCGACCAGGTGCCCGCCGACCCGTACCGTGGCCAGCAGCAGCTCCAGAACCGCGGACAGCAGCGCCGCGACCACCGCGACCACCCCGCCGACCGTCCGCAGCCCCACATCCACCAGCTCACGCAGGCCGGTAGGGGCCGGAGCCGACGCCACCGGCGGCGTCGGCTCTACCGCCGACACCTGGCCGGAGACACCGGGCGAGGTCACGGCAGCGGCACCTCGGCGGCCGGCAGCCCGGCGAACAGGTCGGTCTCCCAGCCGCACGGGCCGTCGCCCGGACCCTGCCGGCCGGCGCCGAGGACGAAGTACTCGTAGCCCATGAACTCGCCGCCCACGTTGCCGGCGAGCGCGTACAGCCACGAGTCGTCCGGGATCTGGCTGGCGTGCGCCCGCATGGCGGCCTGCTTCGCCTGGTAGTGGGCGGTGCCGTCGATCCGCGCCGTGATCTGCGGATCGGGGGTGCCGAACGGCAGTTCGTCGACGTGTTCGACGCCGGCGAACGGGTTGTTCGACGCGCCCCGGAACGCGTCGATGCCGGCGGCGAGCACGCTCTTCGGCATCGCGGTGAAGTAGATCTTGTCAGGGGCGACACCCTCGGCGGCGGCCAGCTCGGCGGCGCGCATCGTCACCCGGTGGGCCTGAATGTGGTCGGGGTGACCGTAGAAGCCGTTGTCGTCGTAGGTGACCACCACCTGCGGCCGAGTCTCCCGCAGCACCTCGAGCAGCAACCCGGCGGCCTCGTCCAGATCGGCCTGCCAGAACGCCCGCCGGTGGTCGTTGGTCGGCAGGCCCATCATCCCGGAGTCCCGGTACCGGCCGGCACCGCCGAGGAACCGGTGGTCGGTCACTCCGAGCGCCGCACAGGCGGCGTCGAGCTCGGCGATCCGGTACCCGCCGAGCTGGTCGGCCTGATCAGGGGCCAGTCCGGCGAGGCGCGGCAGGTGGATCTCGCCTTCCTCGCCGAGAGTGCAGGTGACCAGGGTGACCTGCACCCCGGCGGCGGCGTACCGGGCCATCAGGGCACCGGTGCCGATCGTCTCGTCGTCCGGATGGGCATGAACCAGGAGAAGCCGTCGCGCGGCGGCGGGGTCGGTCACTCCGGCAACTTTACGCCGGATGGGCACCGGAGTGGATTACCGGTCTCATCGCTGATCAGCCGGTTCTACGATCCGAGAGTGGAATCTCCGGAGCCTGCCGCCCGTACCCGTGGACCCGTCCGGGGCGCCCCGCACGTGGTGACCGTGGGCGCCGACGGCGCCCGCGTGGTGTTCCTGCGCTCCACCGGCCCGCACGACCCGGCCGCCGGTCTCTGGTCGTTCGAGGTCGACAGCGGCGAGCACCGCCGGATCGCCGACCCGACAATCCTGCTCGGCACCGAACACGCCGCCGGCACCGGGAACACCGCCGGCGTCGGGATCACCCGGTACGCCACCGACCCGGCCGCCCGGGTCGCCGTCTTCGTCCTGGCCGGCCGACTGTTCCGGGCCGACCTGGTGACCGGCGACGTGATCGAGGTACCGGTGGTCGGCTCGGTCACCGATGCCCGGCCGGATCCGACCGGCAGCCGGATCGCGTACGTGTCGGACAGCGACGCGGACCCGGTCGGGCCGGCCGGCGCGACCGGCGGATCCGGCCGCGACGGATCGACCCATGACGGACTCAGCGGCAACGGGCCGGGCGGCGGCCCGGACCGCGACGGTGCCGGCAAGCTCCGGATCGTCCACCCGGACGGCCGTGACGTGCTGCTCGCCGGCGAGGACGGCGACATCACCTGGGCGCTGCCCGACCCGGCTGCGGCCGACTTCGGCCGGGACCGCGGCTACTGGTGGTCACCCGACGGCCAGAGCATCCTCGCCGCCCGGTCCGACCGGTCCCGGCTGCCCCGCTGGCAGTACGCCGATCCGGCGCGGCCCCAGCGGCGGGCCCGCAGCCGGCCGTACCCGATGTGCGGTGGTCCGAACGCCGAGGTGACCCTGCACCTGCTCGACCTCGACGGCGGCTGGGTCGACGTGCACTGGGACCGGGAAACCTACCCGTACCTGGTGTCGGTCGACTGGTCCGACGGCGGCCCACTGATCACCGTGCTGCGCCGGTTGCAGCAGCACGGTCTGGTGCTGTCCATCGACCCACGCACCGGCGAGACCCAGGTACACGCCGAGCTGGCCGACCCCCGGTGGGTGGAGCCGATCCCCGGCACTCCCTGCCACCTGTCCGACGGCCGGGTGCTGGTCGGCGGGGAACTCGCCCACGACGGGTACGACGCCCGCTGCCTGTTCGCCGACGGCACCCTGCTCACCCCGGCGGCGCTGTACGTACGCCGGGTGGTCGGCCGGCTGCCCGGCCGGCACACCAGCCCGGACCTGCTGATCGAGGCGAGTGACGGGGAACCCAGCGAACAGCACCTCTACCGGGTCCGCACCGCGGCCTCCTCGGGTGGCCTGGACGCGGTCCGGCTCACCAGCAGTCCCGGCTGGCATGTCGCCGCGGTCGGCGGTGCCGTACTGGCCGTCGGTTCGGCCACCCTGGACCAGCCCGGGGTGCGTTGGACGATCTACCGGGACGACGCCGAACTCGGCGTGCTGCGGAGCCTGGCGGCCACCCCGGCGGTGACTCCCCGGCCCACGCTGCAACGGGTAACCGACCGCCGGCTGCCGTCCGGTGTGCTGTACCCGCAGTCGCATGTCGCCGGCCGGCGGCTGCCGGTGCTGCTGCAGGTGCACGGCGGACCTGGCCACCAGCAGGTCCGAGCCGAGCGGGCAGGCTGGCTGGCCCGGCAATGGTGGGCCGACGCCGGCTTCGCCGTGGTCACCGTCGACAACCGGGGTACGCCGGGCATCGCGCCGAGTTTCGAGAAGGTGGTGCACCGGCGGCTGGCCGACGTGCTGCTCGCCGACCAGGTAGACGCGCTGACCGCGATCGCGGAGAAACATCCCGACCTCGACCTGGGCCGGGTGGCGGTGCGGGGCACCGGGTTCGGCGGCTGGCTGGCCGGGCTGGCCGCGCTGCGCCGTCCGGACGTGTTCCGGGCCGCCGTGGCGCGCGACCCGGTCACCGACTGGGCGTTGCTGCGCAGCGGGTACGCCGAACGGTTCCTCGGCCTGCCCGAGGAGGGCGGCGAGATCTATCCGCACCACAGCCTGGTGGAGATCGCCGCCGAACCGGTGACCGGCAGCGACGAGCTCCGCCCGCTGCTGCTGGTGCACGGGCTGGCCGACGGCGCCGTGCCGGTGGCGCACACCCTACGGTTGTCCGCCGCGTTGCTGGCCGCCGGCCGACCGCACGCGGTGCTGCCGTTGGCCGCCGGCACCGACCCGGACGCGGCCACCGTGCTGCGCGCCGAACTCGCCTTCGTCCGGCAAGCGTTGGGACCGCTCGGCTGAGCGGCCGCCGGCGGGCGTCGGGATCGCCCGGCCGAGCCGATGTCGCATAAGGTCACAGGGTGACCCAGTTCGAGGTGGCGACGGCCGCCGTGCAGGCGGCACTCGACGCCGGCGCCCGGTACGCCGACGCGCGGGTGATGCACCGCCGTTATGAGTCAATGACCGCACGCAACGGTGAGATCGAGGCGCTGGTTCAGCACAGCGACGCCGGTCTCGGCGTCCGCGCACTGGTCGGTTCCAGTTGGGGCTTCTACGCCGTACCGGATCCGTCGCCGGCGGCGGCGCGGGCCGCCGGTGGTCGGGCGGCGAAGATCGCCGCGGCCAGCGCCCAGGTGCCAGGGCCGCCGATCGACCTGGTGCCGGCCGGGGCCGGCACCGCGAGCTGGGCCAGCCCGTGCCGGGTCGACCCGTTGTCGGTGCCGCTGCCGGACAAGGGCGATCTGCTGGTGTCGGCGACCCGCACGATGCTCGACCACGGCGCCGACCTGGCCGAAGGGCTGTACCAGATCTGGGACACCGAAAAGTGGTTCGTCTCCAGCGAGGGGCACCGGATCGACCAGCGGATCCGCGAGTGCGGTGCGGGGCTGTCCGCGACGGTGATCGGTGACGGGGAGACCCAGCGCCGTTCCTATCCGAGCCACCGCGGCCAGTACGGCACCAGCGGCTGGGAGCTGGTCAACGACCTGGACCTGCCGGCGCACGCCGCGCGGATCGCCGAGGAGGCACGGGCGCTGCTCACCGCGCCGGCCTGCCCGGCCGGGGAGACCACACTGATCCTCGGTGGGGAGCAGATGGCGTTGCAGATCCACGAGTCGGTCGGGCACGCCATCGAACTGGACCGGATCCTCGGCTGGGAGGCCGCCTTCGCCGGCACGTCCTGGCTGGACCTGGCCCAACTCGGCAGCCTGCGGTACGGATCCGAGCTGATGAACGTGACGATCGACCCGACCATCCCGGGCGCGTTGGGCAGTTTCGGGTTCGACGACGAGGGCAGCCCGGCGGTCAAGCGGGACGCGGTCCGGCAGGGCCGGTGGGTCGGCGTACTGGCCGGGCGGGACTCGGCCGCCGTCGCCGGCCTGGACCACGGCGGCAGCGTACGGGCGGACGGCTGGTCGCGGCTGCCGATGGTCCGGATGACCAACGTCGGGCTGGAGCCGGGGCCGCACACGTTGGACGAGATGATCGCGGCGACCGACCACGGGGTGCTGATGGACATCAACCGGTCCTGGTCGATCGACGACAAGCGGCTCAACTTCCAGTTCGGCTGTGAGATCGGCTGGGAGATCCGCAACGGCAAGTTGGGGCGGATGCTGCGCAACCCGACGTACACCGGAATCGGCCCGGTGTTCTGGCGGTCGATGGACATGTTGTCGTCGGAGAGCGTCGCCTGGGGGACGCCGAACTGCGGCAAGGGCCAGCCCGGTCAGGTCGGGCACACCGGGCATCCGGCGGCGCCGGCCCGGTTCACCAACGTCCGGGTGGGGGTACGCGGGTGAGTCTGGACGCGGGGCTGACGGGCGCGGCGACGTCGCCCGCCGAGACCGATCTGGCCCTCCGGGTGGTGGCAGCGGTCCGCCGGGCCGCCGGGCCGGGCGCTCAGGCCGAGGCGTACGTCAGCCACCGGGCGCTGGCGCTGACCCGGTTCGCCAACTCGTTCATCCACCAGAACGTCGCCGAGGCAGTCACCACAGTGTGGCTGCGGCTGCACGTCGACGGCCGGACCGCGATCGGTTCGACCACGCTGACCGGCCCGGACGGGTTGGCCGACCTGGTCGAGCGCACCTTGGCGGCGGCCCGGCTCTGCCCGCCGGATCCGTCCTGGCCGGGGCTCGCCGGACCGGCGCCGCTGCTCGCGGCCGGTTCGTGGGACGAGGCGACCGCGCAGGCCGGTCCTGCGGAGCGGGCGGCCCGGGTGCGGGACTTCGTCGCGGCAGCCGGCGGTCTGGAATGCGCCGGGTTCTGCCGGACCGTGCACCGGTCGACGGGGTTCGCCAACAGCGCCGGGCAGACCGCCGGTGGCCGGGCGGCGGAGGCCGCGATGGACGGGATCGCCCGGACCGACGGCGCCGACGGGGTGGCCCGGCAGGCGGCCGACCGGCTGACCGAGATCGACGGCGCGGCGCTGGGTGCCCGAGCCGCGGTGAAGGCTCGGGCCGGCCGGCACCCGGTCGATCTGCCGCCGGGGCGCTACCCGGTGGTGCTCGAACCGACCGCGGTGCTGGATCTGTTGCAGATGCTGGCCCGGCACGGCTTCGCCGGCAAGGCGCACCATGAGCGGCGGTCGTTCGTCCGGCTCGGTGAGGCCCAGTTCGACCCGGCCATCTCGCTGGTCGACGACCCGGCCACCGGTGGCGGGCTGCCGTTCGACGCCGAGGGCACCCCGACCGGCCGTACGGTGCTGGTGGACGGCGGCCGATCAACGGCGCTCACTCACGACCGACGGACCGCGGCGGCGGCCGGCACCGCTTCGACCGGACACGCGGCACCGGGCAACGTCCCGTGGGGGCCGGTGGGTCAGCATCTGCGGCTGCTCCCGGCCGATGGCTGGCAGTCGGCCAGCGGCGACGGGCCGGCGGCTGGGGGCAGTGCGGCGCTGCTCGGCGGTGCGCAGCGCGGTCTGCTGGTCACCGATCTGTGGTACACCCGGATTCTCGATCCACGCAGCCTGGTGGTGACCGGCCTGACCCGTAACGGTGCGTGGCTCGTCGAGTCCGGTGAGATCGTGGCGGCGGTCCGCAGTCTGCGGTTCACCCAGTCGTATCCGCAGGCGCTCGCGCCCGGTGCGGTGCTGGGCCTGGGCTCGGAGTTGAGCCGGCTGCCGGACAGTTGGGACGACACCTCCTGGCACGCGCCGGCCCTGCACCTGGCGGACTGGCAGATCACCGGCGGCGCCGCCGGCTGACCCCGGCGAAACCTGCGAGATTGACGACGCTAGGCGGATTGCTTAGGTTAGCCATACCTCACTAACTCTGGGGTCCGCGATGGGCGGTGCGGGCTGGTCGACCGCACCGCCCGTCACCCCTGACGACGCGTTCGCTGTCAATCTGTGACCGACGCCGCTCGGGATCCAGTGAGCTTCTGCACATCCACCGCCCTAGCGGCGGGCCGGGCTTTCGTAACCGACGCGATACCGGCAAGACTCCCTTGCGCATACGGCCGCCGGTACTGGGCGTAACGTGTGCACCGGACCAGCGCCCGCCGATGCGTGTGGTGCGGGTTCCGGAGCACGCGGTCGCACGGCATCTGGGCTCTGCCCTGCTACGCCACAGACCGGCCGAAGATATCCGGGTCCGCCCTTGCACGGGTCGGGCCCCGTCAGGGAGACAGGATGACGACTACGGCAACGATGCCGGGGCAGGCGCGGGCGCGCGCCGCCATCGCGGCGAAGACGTTGCGCACCGACCGGTGGTGGCTACCCCCGCTGATCACCGTGATCGGACTCGGTGCCTGGGTCACCTACGCCACCGTCCGGGTATTCATGCACGACTTCTACTGGGTCCAGGAGCACCACTACCTCACCCCGTTCTACTCACCGTGCGTCACCGAGCGCTGCGTACCGGAGGCGGCGCACTTCGGCCGGTTCCTACCCGGCTGGTGGATCATCCCGGACGCGGCGCTGACCCTGCCGTTCCTGCTGCTGTTCCGGCTGACCTGCTACTACTACCGCAAGGCCTACTACCGGGCGTTCTGGCTGAGCCCGCCGGCCTGCGCGGTGCCGGACGGCCACCAGCGCTACACCGGCGAGACCCGCTTCCCGCTGGTCTTCCAGAACGTGCACCGCTACGCCTTCTACGCCGCCGCGATCATCTCGCTGATCAACACCTGGGACGCGGTCCTCGCCTTCGACGGCGAGAACGGCTTCGGTGTCGGCCTGGGCAACGTCATCCTGCTCGGCAACGTGATCATGCTGTGGGCGTACACGCTGTCCTGCCACTCCTGCCGGCACATCGCCGGTGGCCGGCTGAAGCACTTCTCCAAGCACCCGGTGCGCTACCGGATCTGGACGTTCATCTCCAAGCTCAACGTCCGGCACATGCAGTTGGCCTGGATCACCCTCGGCACGCTCGCGCTGACCGACTTCTACGTGATGGCGCTGTCCGCCGGCTGGTTCGGCGACCTGCGGTTCTTCAACTAAGGGCTTGGACGATATGACTACCCGAATCGAACGACACCACTACGACGTCGTGGTCATCGGCGCCGGCGGCGCCGGGCTGCGGGCGGCGATCGAGGCCCGGCTGGCCGGCAAACGTACCGCGATCATCTCCAAGTCGCTGTTCGGCAAGGCGCACACGGTGATGGCCGAGGGCGGCGCGGCGGCGGCCATGGGCAACGTGAACAGCCGCGACAGCTGGCAGGTGCACTTTCGCGACACCATGCGCGGCGGCAAGTTCCTCAACAACTTCCGGATGGCCGAACTGCACGCCAAGGAGTCACCGCAGCGGATCTGGGAGCTGGAGACGTACGGCGCGCTGTTCGACCGTACGAAGGACGGCAAGATCTCGCAGCGCAACTTCGGCGGTCACGAGTACCCGCGACTGGCCCACGTCGGTGACCGCACCGGCCTGGAGCTGATCCGTACCCTGCAGCAGAAGATCGTCTCGCTGCAGCAGGAGGACAAGCGGGAGTACGGCGTCCACGACGCCCGGATCAAGGTCTTCGCCGAGACCACCATCACCGAGCTGATGCTGGAGGACGGGCCGGACGGCCCCCGGGTCGCCGGCGCCTTCGGCTACTACCGGGAGAGCGGCGAGTTCGTGCTCTTCGAGGCGCCGGCGGTGGTGCTGGCCACCGGCGGGGTCGGCAAGTCGTACAAGGTCACCTCCAACTCCTGGGAGTACACCGGCGACGGGCACGCGCTGGCCCTGCGGGCCGGCGCCACTCTGATCAACATGGAGTTCCTGCAGTTCCACCCGACCGGCATGGTCTGGCCGCCGTCGGTCAAGGGCATCCTGGTCACCGAGTCGGTCCGGGGCGACGGCGGCGTGCTGCGCAACACCGACGGCAAGCGGTTCATGTTCGACTACGTTCCCGACGTGTTTCGCAAGCAGTACGCGGAGACCGAGGAGGAGGCGGACCGCTGGTACACCGACCCGGACAACAACCGGCGTCCGCCGGAGCTGCTGCCCCGTGACGAGGTCGCCCGCGCGATCAACAGCGAGGTCAAGGCCGGTCGTGGTACGGAGTCCGGCGGCGTACTGCTGGACATCGCCAGCCGGCTCCCGGCCGAGGAGATCCGTCGCCGGCTGCCGTCGATGTACCACCAGTTCAAGGAGCTGGCCGACGTCGACATCACCAGGCAGCCGATGGAGGTCGGGCCGACCTGCCACTACGTGATGGGTGGTGTCGAGGTCGACCCGGACACCGCCGCAGCGGCCGGCCGGATCAGCGGCCTGTTCGCCGCCGGTGAGGTCTCCGGCGGCATGCACGGCTCCAACCGCCTCGGCGGCAACTCCCTGTCCGACCTGCTGGTCTTCGGCAAGCGGGCCGGTGAACACGCGGCCGCGTACGTCGGCGGGCTGGACCGGCGGCCGAAGGTCTCGGCCGACGAGGTGGAGCAGGCGGTGGACCAGGCGCTGGCGCCGCTGTCGCGCGACACCGGGGAGAACCCGTACACCCTGCAGCAGGACCTGCAGGCGGTGATGGGCGACCTGGTCGGCATCATCCGGCGCGAAGGTGAACTGGCGGATTCGCTGGTCAGGCTGGCCGAGCTGCGCGAGCGCGTGGTCAAGGTCAGCGCCGCCGGCGGCCGGCGTTACAACCCGGGTTGGCACCTGGCGCTGGACCTGCGCAACATGCTGGTGGTGTCGGAGTGCACCGCCAAGGCCGCGCTGGAGCGCACCGAGTCCCGCGGCGGGCACACCCGCGAGGACCACCCGACCATGGCCCCGACGTGGCGCACGGTCAACCTGGTCTGCTCGCTGGACGGTGACACGGTCAAGCTGGAGCCCAAGCCGCTGCCGAAGATGCGCCCGGAGCTGATCAAGCTCTTCGACCGGGCGGAGCTGGCCAAGTATCTGACCGACGAGGAGTTGGCGGAGTTCGACGCGCTGGCGCAGGACGCGCTCGCTGAGGAGGCGGACAACTGATGGGCACCAAGCGCCACTTCAGGGTGTGGCGGGGCGACGAGACCGGCGGCGACCTGCAGGACTACCAGGTGGAGGTGAACGAGGGCGAGGTTGTCCTCGACGTCATCCACCGGCTGCAGGCCACCGAGGCTCCGGATCTGGCCTGCCGGTGGAACTGCAAGGCCGGCAAGTGCGGCTCCTGCTCCATGGAGATCAACGGCATGCCGAAGCTGGGCTGCATGACGCGGATGTCGACGTTCGAGGAGAACGAGACGATCAGCGTCAGCCCGCTGCGGACCTTCCCGGTGATCCGCGACCTGGTCACCGACGTCTCGTTCAACTACCAGAAGTCGTTGGAGACGCCGGCGTTCAGCCCGCCGGAGGACCTTGCCCCCGGCGAGTACCGGATGCAGCAGGTCGACGTGGAACGTTCGCAGGAGTTCCGCAAGTGCATCGAATGCTTCCTCTGCCAGAACACCTGCCACGTGGTACGTGACCACGAGGACAACAAGACCGCGTTCTCCGGTCCCCGGGTGTTCATCCGCGCCGCCGAGCTGGACATGCATCCGCTGGACACCAGGACCGACCGCAAGCAGTACGCGCAGGCGCAGCAGGGGCTGGGCTACTGCAACATCACCAAGTGCTGTACCGAGGTCTGCCCCGAGCACATCAAGATCACCGACAACGCGATCATCCCGATGAAGGAACGCGTCGTCGACCGGCGGTACGATCCCCTCGTGTGGCTCGGCAGCAAGATCTTCCGGCGGGGACAGAACGGCACGGCGGCGAGTGGACCGGCGCTCGGCGAGTCCGGCCTGGACCAGCCGGCCGCCACGACCGCCGGGCTGCCGGCGGACGGCGACCACAGCGCGGCGGCCGACGCCGAGCGCGGGGTCAACTGGCACCGCCAGGTGCCCCGCCCGCAGGCGGCGGCGGTGGACGAGAAGGGCCACCTGCCGATCAGCGAGCTGGCGTTCGACAAGCCGGCCGCGCCGTCGCCGTTCGGCGAGGACGTCACTTTCCCACTGCCGGACAAGTCGCTCAACTACCACCACCCGGACCAGGACCGCTGAGCCGGTCTCACCCGGACCAGGACCGCTGACCGCCCCTCCCGGTGCTTCGTGCGCCGGGAGGGGCGGTTTCTTTCCGTGGTCGCCGGGGTTGCCCGCCAGCCATTGACGGTCGTAACATCCTCGGCGGAGCCGGGAACGGACCTTGTCCACCGTTTCCGTCGTGGGGCGGCGTCGGGCCGCCGGACCCACGGCACCAGCCTGTACTGCGGGCTGCTCGCCGAAGGACTCCCCCACCATGATCCCGCTCCGCCTCCGGCGCCACCGCCTGCCCGCACTCGTCGTCGCCGCCCTCGTCGTCGCCGGCGTGACCGTCGTCTGGCTGGCACCGGACGCCGACGCCAGCGAACTCTGCGGGCGGGCCGACACGATCGACATCACCGACAAGCGGTACGTGGTGATGAACAACATCTGGGGTGCGGACACCCCGCAGTGCCTGACCGTCGACGCGGCCGGCCAGTTCGAGGTGACCCACACCGAGCACGACAAGCGGGACGGCTCCGCCGTCGCCTACCCGACCATCTACCAGGGCTGCCACTGGGGCAACTGCACCGTCGGCAGCGGCCTGCCGATCAAGGTACGGCAGTTGCGCTCCGCCCGGTCCGACTGGACGATCGACACCCAGGACGCCACCGGCCGCTGGAACGCCGCGTACGACCTGTGGTTCCACACCGACGCCAACGCCCACCGCTCCCCCGACGGCGCCGAACTGATGGTCTGGCTGGATCGGGCCGGCGGGGCCGAGCCGGCCGGGACGCTGGTGGCGCGGGGAGTGACCCTGGCCGGGGCGACCTGGGACGTCTACTACGCCGACTGGCACTGGAACTACGTGGCGTACGTGCGTACCACGCCGGTCGACGAGGTACGGGACCTGGAGTTGGCGGCGTTCACCCGGGACGCGGTGGGCCGCGGCTACCTCGACCGGGACTGGTACCTCAGCGGGGTCGAGGCGGGTTTCGAGATCTGGCACGGCGGTGCCGGGCTCACCTCCCGGGCGTTCCAGGTCGCGATCAACCTCTGATCGTCGGTCGCGCCGTCGGTCATCGAGCCGAGAGGGAGAGTGTCGCGCCGATGTGGCCGTCGTTCTCGACCGACTCCGCCAGGAGCCAGGCGACCTGCGTACGAGCCACTTTCATGCTGCGGGTCGCACCGGTGGTCGAGACGAACGGCGGCTCGGCCGGGTCGTCGTCGGTGAGGTTCACCGGTTGAACTGCGGTCCAGTCCAGGCCACTGGACCGCACGATCCGCTCCTGCCTCTCGGTGTCGACGATCTGCGGTCGTAGGAGGACCCAGAAGACCAGACGCTGGAGCATGGGCAGGTGCGTCCGGGTGGGTCCGACGCCGTACGACGTCTGCACCACCAACCGGCGTACGCCGTGACGACGCATCGCCTCGACAACGACACCGGTCCCCCGGGAACGGACATCCAGCGGCGTGTGCGCCGGACCACGCAGCCTGACCCCCACCGGGTTCTCGCTGATGCCCAGCGTGACGATCACCGCATCCTGACCACGCACTGCCTTGTCGACGTCACCAGGGTCGGTGGCGTCGCCATTCACCCCGCGCAGCAAGCCGCCATCGACCTGCCCGGCCACCGTCGTCGCGTTCCGCGAGAACGCGGTGACCTCATGGCCCCGGTGGCCGAGTTCCCGCACCGTGGCACGGCCGGACCCACCGGATGCACCGACCACCAGTACCTTCATCGCTGCTCCCCCTGTCGTCGTTGCCGCCAGTGCGCGGCTCCCCATCGACAAAATCAGTTCCGGGTCGGCGAGGATATGATCGGGAAACGCGAAAGTATGCTCGATCGTCCAGGAATCGCGATGGTGAAACTCGAGGTCGATGCGCCGTGGGTGTCGGTGGACCCGGTCGGGGAAGCACTGCACCTGCTGCGGATGACCGGGATCTTCTACTGCCGCACCGAGGTCAGCGCCCCATGGGCGCTGGAGATGCCGCCGTTCGGCGATTGTCTGAGTGTCCATGTCGTGACGTCCGGTGGCTGCTGGCTACGTGTCGGGGACGCGCCACCACTGCAGTTGAGCGCCGGCGACCTCGCGCTCGTGCCGCATGGCCGTGGGCATCTGCTGATGAGCAGCCCACAGACCGGACAGGCCGGAAAGGCCGGACGGGTCGACCTGCTACCGCAGGAACATCTCAACGCGCACTACTCGATACTCCGTCACGGTGGCGGCGGCGAGACGTCCACGCTGGTCTGCGCAGTGGTGTCGTTCGAGGGGCCGGCCGCTCACCAACTCGTACGGCTGCTGCCACCGGTCATCCATGCGACCGGGTCGGACCCGCGGACCAGTGGCTGGATCGGTGCCACCCTCGCGTTGCTGACCAGCGAGGTGTCGGACCTTCGCCCGGGCGGGGAAGCCGTCACCACCAGACTCGCTGACATCCTGGTGATCCAGGCGATCAGGTCATGGATCGACAGCGACGACCCGCAGGCGCGAGCCGGATGGCTCGGCGCGCTGTCAGACCCACTGATCGGGCGGGCCATCGCGGCGATCCACCGCGAACCCAGCCGTACCTGGACCGTCGCCTCGCTGGCGCGCGTAGCCGCGATGTCGCGGTCGTCGTTCGCGGCCCGGTTCACCCGGCTCGTCGGTGAACCGGTACTCCAGTACGTCACCCGGTGGCGGATGCACGTCGCGCTCGCCAGGCTCGAACAGGGCCAGACGACGGTCCGCGAACTGGCCGGCCAGTCCGGCTACGGATCGGAAGCCGCGTTCAGCCGGGCGTTCAAACGCATGATCGGAGTCGCTCCCGGCTCGGTCCGCGGTAGTCGCGACCCGAGCGCCAGCCCATACTGAGCCGCAGCCTGTACTGGACACCACAGCACCCGGCATCAGCCGTCGTGCGGCCTGCTGCCGGCGTGCAGCAACGGACGGAGCTCGGCGACGATCGGCTGATCTGCGGGCAGCCAGGTGACCTGATCGAGTTCGTCGGCCGCCAGCCAGCGCAGAGCTGAGTGCTCGAGCGCGGTCGGCTGCGCCGGTCCGAGCAGTCCGGCGAGGTAGACCCGCAGCACCGACCGGCCGTGGCCGAGCGGCTGGTCGGGGCCGACCCGGTCACCCACCGTGATCGCAACCCCGAGTTCCTCGCGGCACTCACGGATCAGGGCATCGGTCTCGGTCTCGCCGCTCTCCACCTTGCCGCCGGGAAACTCCCACTTGCCGGCCGCGCCCGGTGGATGGGTCCGGGCACACGCCAGCACCCGACCGTCAACGACGATCGCCGCCCCGACCACCACCTGACGCCTCGCCCGCCCGCTCCGCACAGCAGATGAGCCTGCCAGATCAATCAGCATTTCGGGTAACCCTGCTGACTGCTAGGACAGCAGATGACGGAAGGGTGGACGTGGACACACCAACCAGTTAGCGGCCAGACTGGGGACCACCGACCAAGACACAGGATGGCGACGATTTGGCCACAAGCCGGCAACGACGCCTGGGAGGTGTGGCTTTGCGAGCACTCTGGTCCAGCCGGACCGGCCGCGACTACCTTAGCGATGCGCTCACGCAACTGGACGGGTGGACGCAGGACGGCCAGCAACTCCGGCGAACCCTGCTGCTCGACGACAGCCAGCACGCCGAGCTCACCGAGCGGATCAAGGTAGCAGCCGACGCCCTGCACCTGCGGCCCGACGTACGCCGAGCCGACGGACAGACCCAGATCCGGCTCGGCTCCCCCGACGGCGACAAGATCACCGACGGCGACGTCGCACTCGCGGCCCGCATCGAGGACGCCTACCGTACGGTCGTCGACCTGCGCTGATCCCGCGTCCCCCGCACGGATCACCGCTGACCGCAGCGACCTCGCTCATCGCTGGCGTGGTTGTGCCCGCCGCCTACCCTCGGGCACATGGCGAACGTGGCGTACGACCGGCGGGAGCAACTTCGGCAGATCGAGAGCGGGCTGCTCGACGGGGAGCAGGTGATCGCGGTCTACGACGCGATCGGCACCGGCACCGGCTTCATCGGGCTGACCAACCGCCGGGTGATCATCCAGGACAAGTCGTTCGTCGGCAAAAAGGTCGCCATCACCAGCATCCCGTACTCGAAGATCACCAGCGTGAGCGTAGTGAGCAACAAGTCCTGGGGCGGCTCGTACTTCTCGTCCGGCGCCATCGCGATCAACGTCGGCACCCACACCTACGAGGTCGAGTTCCGTGGCGACCAGAAGTCCCACCACGTACACAACGTGATCCTGCACTACATCTCGTGACCGACCGCGGGACCGACAGACAGCAGGGCTGACCGCTCGATTATGTCCATCCCGCGCTCAACCTAAGCGGCTTCCGGCTTCTCCGGCTCGACACCGCCGGCTCGCAGGATCCGCCGGACCTGTTCCCGGCCGTAGCCAGTCACCCGAGCGATCTCGCCCACGCGGGCACCGCCTCGGTATGCAGTCACGATTGCGGCCGCAAGCCGCTTCCGTACCTGTGGCACCTCGGCACGCGCTGAAGCGACTTCCGCGAGCCCATCCTGCACGCGTCGGAGCGCAGCCCGGTACGCCTCCGCTGCCGCCTCAAGGTCACCTGCCACGGCGGAAGGTGCCTCAGGGCTTCGGGTCTGGCGTAACGAACGTGCCGCGACCGGCGAAGGTGACCACACGGCCTTCCTCGCGTAGCACGTCAAGCGCGGCCCGCACGGTGCCACGCGCCACGAGGTACGTCTGCGCCAACGTCACCTCACCAGGCAGCTTGCGCCCCGGCAGCCAATCGCCGCTATCGATCTGCGCGTTGAGCGCATCGGCCACCTGCTCGGCAAACGAACGCGGCGACCACGGGTCGACCATGCTCACAGGCTGCCACCTGTCCAGCCGACCGATGCTATCCATTCAGTTCACCAGCCCAAAACCCACCCGCACCGCGGATTCCCAGACGAAGCGCGCGGCGATACGACGCCTCCTCAGGAGCCGTGGTCGGTCCGAGAGTGCTGCCGGGGCACGGGACGGTGCAGATCTGGGCCGACGCCGGCTCAGGCGGAACCGGTCAGCGGGTGGATGTTGCCGTCGACCGCCTTCGGTTGGCCAATATCGACTCCGGCGAAGGCGTCAAGGCCCTATACCGACTGGGACCGTTCCACCACCAAGGCTGACCCCTCCGTTCAGCGTCGAGGTGAGTCTCACGCACCTCAAAACCGCCTCGTAAGGTGTCTGAGCCTCACCTCGATGCGGCGCAGACATCGAGACTGAACGACGGTAAGTCAACAGAAGCCGGCTGTTACGGTGAGGAACATGACCGCAGTGCCCGAGTGGATGCGGCCGCCCCGCCCTGAAGGGTGGTACGCCGACGACCTCGACCAGCTCCCGCAGGCGCCCCGTCACACCGAGCTGATCGACGGAGCACTCGTCTTCATGATGTCCCCCCAGCGGGCTTGGCACGGCCGAGCTGTCTCCGCTTTGCTCTTCGCTCTCATGGAGCAGGCGCCAGCAGGCGTCGAGATTGAGCGGGAGATGACGATTCGGCTCGACGAACGGAACCGCCCCGAGCCCGATCTCCTCGCCACGCGGGCTCCCTACTACGACCCGGACTGCACCTTCTACACACCCGACCAGGTGCTGTTGGTCGTCGAGGTGGTGTCGCCGGAGTCGGCCCACCGCGACCGGACAGTCAAGCTGCGCAAGTACGCGGAAGCCGGCATTCCGCACTACTGGCGCGTCGAGGACGAGGGTGGATCACCGGTGGTCCACGCATACGAGCTCGACGAGCCCACCCGGTCGTACGTCGCGACCGGGATCCACCGCCACGAGCTGCACACCACGACGCCGTTCGAGCTCAAGCTGAATCTGGACGGGCTTGTGCCCGGTCGCAAGAGCTGAGCCGGGCAGCCGCTCAACTGCCTGACGCATCTCTGCCACGGCCGCAGGGCCGGCCTACAGCCTGATGACCCGAACCCGATGCCCGCACAACCTGGTCATGTCGTCGACATCCGACGTCAAGACCGCGACCGGCGCGGGTAGTCGTAGCGCCATCTCGGCGACCATGGCATCGATGGCGTACTTGTGCCCGTGCAGCCCCGCCGCCTTCAACAGCCCCGCACTGCGACGGGCGTTCTCTTCCGTCACCGCCTCCACACGAATGCGGGACAACAGCCAGGTCAGCCGAGCGGTGTCCACGCCGGTGTGGGAAACCTCGATGATCGTGGCAGCCGACATGGCCAGATCAGCCCCGTCACGCTCCGCCTGCTCCAGCAGTCGCATCACCATGCGATCCCGGCCGATCCATCCCGAGAAGCCTTGCGAGTCGAGCACAAGCGATTCGAGGCTCACGCCGCCCGGTCCGTCTCCCTGGTCCCGTACAGAAGCGCCTGGGCCTCGGCCATCTCCTGATCGGTGAACGCCCCGGACTCAGCTTGATAGCGGTCCAACTCCTCCCGGAGAAGCCTCCGCCGTTCAGCCCGCTCGGCCAGCTCGGTGAGGTAGCCGGAGACGTTGTCGGTGTGCGACTTCATGCTCTCCAGCAGCTCCACCGGCAGCGTGATCGTGACCTTCCTCGTCCTCGCCATCCAGCAACCATACCACGGTATTACCGCGAGCTGGGCACAGCTGCTACCACCTCGCAGACACCGCTAATTCTGGGACGAGGCACACGCCGGCTCGTGCCCGGCATGCCGGAATCAGACGTTGAAGCGGAACTCGACGACGTCGCCATCCTGCATGACGTACTCCTTGCCCTCCATCCGGACCTTGCCGGCCGCCTTGGCCGCCGCCATCGTGCCGGCCGCGACCAGGTCGTCGTAGGAGACGATCTCGGCCTTGATGAAGCCGCGCTGGAAGTCGGAGTGGATCACCCCGGCGGCCTCCGGCGCGGTCGCCCCAACCGGGATGGTCCAGGCCCGCGCCTCCTTCGGCCCGGCGGTGAGGTACGTCTGCAGCCCAAGCGTACGGAATCCGACCCGGATCAGCTGGTTGAGCCCCGGCTCGCTCTGCCCGGTCGACTCCAGCAGCTCCATCGCCTCGTCGTCCGGCAGATCGATCAACTCGGACTCGATCTTGGCGTCCATGAAGACCGCCTCGGCCGGGGCGACCAGCGCCCGCAGCTCGGCGAGCAGCTCGGCATTGCCCAGCTCGTCCTCGTCGACGTTGAAGACGTACAGGAACGGCTTGGTGGTGAGCAGGTGCAGCTCACGCAGCTCGGCGACGTCGATGCCGGCGGCGGCCGCACCCGCGTACAGCGTGGTCCCGCCGTCGAGCAGCGCGGCGGCGGCCTTCGCGGCGGCGTGGATCGCCGCCCGGTCCTTGCGCAGCCGGGCTTCCTTCTCCAGCCGGGGCAGCGCCTTCTCCAAGGTCTGCAGGTCGGCCAGGATCAGCTCGGTGTTGATCGTGGCGATGTCATCACCCGGGGAGACCTTGCCGTCGACGTGCACCACGTTCGGGTCGGAGAAGACCCGCACGACCTGGCAGATCGCGGCGGCGTCGCGGATGTTGGCCAGGAAGGCGTTGCCTCGGCCCTGCCCCTTGGACGCGCCCCGCACCAGACCGGCGATGTCGACGAACGACACCGGCGCCGGGATGGTCTTCTCCGAGCCGAAGATCTCCGCCAGCCTGCCCAGCCGCCCGTCCGGCAGCCCCACCACCCCGACGTTCGGCTCGATCGTGGCGAAGGGGTAGTTCGCCGCGAGGACGTCGTTCTTGGTGAGCGCGTTGAACAGGGTGCTCTTGCCGACGTTGGGCAGGCCGACGATGCCGATGGTGAGACTCACGTCGGTCGAGTCTACGCAGCGTCCGGTGGCGGGTCAGGCGCAGGCGGTCTTCAGCTTCTCCGCCAGCTCGGCCAGGCGACCCTCCACCTGTCCCATCGGGGTGTTGTCGTCCGGGTCGACGATCTGGGCGGCGAACTCGGACGCCTCGGTCAACGCCTGCTGCACGTCGGCGTCGACCGGGTCGGCGGCGAGCGACTCCAGCATTGCCGAGAGGTCGGTGAACTTGGCCCGGAACTCGGCGTCGGCGGTCTCCGCAGCCGTCCCGCCCTCAGCCACTGCGGCGATGAGGTCGGCGAAGTACGCCTCGATGGTCGATGCAGTCTCCTCGGCGACCGGTACCGCCGTGTCGCATGCCGTCTTGGTGGCCGCGGCGGCCCCGCCCTCGGCGGAGCCGGCCGACTCCGCGTCGGCCGACGCGGTCGCCGTCGGCGATGACGTCTGACCGGCGGCGGTGTCGGTTTCGCTGTCGCCACCGCCGCAGCCGGCCAGGGTCAACGCGAGCGCCGTCGCAGCGGCGGCGGTGATCAGGGTACGTCGCATCGAAGATCCGTCCATTGAGAGGCGAGCAAACTGGACCAGGCTAACGGACGTCTGCTCCCGGCCCGCCCGGCCCCTCGTGGACGTCACTCGCAGACGGCGCGGAAATCTTCTGGGATCGCCACCACGGCGGCGACCTGCTCGTCGCTGAGCGGAGTCTCACCGATCTCGGTGGCGGCCTCGATCGCGGCCGTACTCTCGGTCAGCACCGTCCGCAGTTCGTCCGACACCGGGCCGGTGGCCAGTGAGGTGAGCGTCGCCGACCAGCCGCGCATCTGCGCCTCGAAGTTGTCCTTCGCGTCCGCCGGCGCCCCCGCGCTGGCCGTCGGGTCGGCGAACTGGTTGACGTCACGCTGGAAACCGGCGGCGAAGTCGCTGCTCATCGATACCGCCTGATTGCAGGCGGCGTTGGTGGCGGCGAGGATGTCGGCCTCACTGGCGGTGCTGCTGCCGACGGTCGGCGACGGCGCGCCCGTCGGCGGCGGCTCGGTGCCGCAGCCGGTGAATCCGAGGATCAGGGCCGAGCCGAGGACGGCGCTGGCCAGTAGGCGACGCATGATATCTACCGACTCCTTTATCGAGGTGCACCAAACTGTGCCACTCTATCGATCCAGGAGCCAGGTCGCCGAACGGAGCCCATCGACCGACACAGATGGCGAGAGCGCCGCTGCCAGCAGTTGATGGTGAGCATCGTCATGTTACTTACCAGTGACGCGTGCTCTACCGTCTGCGCAGGGCAACGGCGCCGTGTGCCCAGCGCGGCCAGACCCGGCAGCACCGGGCGGTACCCGCTGCGAGCGGCGTACCGTTGCCGCCCGGACGGACGTTCGGGTGGACGACAAGGTCCGGGCGAGCGGGGAGCGGGTGGCGTGGTGGCGAACGGGGCGGCGGCGCTGGCGCGGCCGGTGGTGGAACGGGCACGCATCGCGGTCGCGATCGCGTTCGGGGTCAGTGGTCTGGCGTTCGCCTCGTGGATCTCCCGTACCCCGGCGATCCGCGACGCCCTCGATCTGACCAACGCCCAGTTCGGGCTGCTGCTGTTGTGCACGTCGGTGGGCGCGGTCAGCGCGCTGCCGCTGTCCGGTCCGCTGGTACACGCGATCGGGCCCCACCGGACGGTGCTGCTGGGCGCCGCGGCCGTGACCGTCGGGATGCTCGCCGTCGCAGTCGGTGTGGCGGTCGTCTCACCGCCACTGGCCGGCGCCGGGCTGCTGCTGACCGGCACCGGGTTGAGCAGCTGGGACGTGGCGATGAACGTTGAGGGTGCCGACGTCGAGCGCCGGCTCGACCGCCCGCTGATGCCCCGTTTCCACGCCGGCTTCAGCCTGGGTACGGTGACCGGCGCGCTCCTCGGGGCCGGGTGTGCCTGGCTGGCGGTGCCGGTCGACTGGCAACTCGCCGTCACCGCACTGCTGGTGATCGCCTCGATCGCCGCGGCCGTACGGATGTTCCTGCCGGTCCCGGTGCGGGTGCCCGGCGCGGCAGCACCCCGGTCCGGGGTGCTGCGTGCCTGGCGGGAGCCGCGCACCCTGCTGATCGGTCTGCTGGTGCTGGCCTTCGCGTTCGTCGAAGGGGTGGCGAACGACTGGCTCACCCTGGCCGTGGTCGACGGCTACCAAGTCGGTGACGCGGTCGGCGCGGTCGCATTCGGGGTGTTTGTCGCGGCGATGACCGCCGCCCGGATGGTCGGCGGTACGGCGTTGCAACGCTGGGGACGGGTGACGGTGCTGCGGGCGACGGCGGTGCTCGCCCTGATCGGCCTGGCCCTGGTGGTGTTCGGGCCGACGCTGCCGCTGGCGCTGCTCGGGGCACTGCTGTGGGGCGCCGGGGCGTCGCTCGGCTTCCCGGTCGGGATGAGCGCGGCCGCCGACGAGGCCGACCGGGCGGCGGTACGGGTGTCGGTGGTCAGTTCGATCGGCTACACCTCGTTCCTGGCCGGTCCGCCACTGATCGGTTTCCTGGCCGAGCAGGTCGGCATCCTACGATCGCTGCTGGTGGTGCTCGGGGCGTTGGCGATCGGCCTGCTGGCCGCCGGCGCTACCCGGCCGGCCGGCACGGGCGGCACGGCCAGCGCTACCCAGCCGGCCGGCACGGGCCAGGGCTCGTGACTGCAGGTCCGATTCCCGCCAGCCGACCGGGCCGGCAAGCGGGCAGGATCGACCCATGGAGCTCGACTTCGAGCGGTGCTACCGAGTGGTGGACAGCCGCGACCAGCGCTTCGATGGCTGGTTCTACACCGGCGTGACGTCGACCGGCATCTACTGCCGGCCGTCCTGCCCGGCGGTCACCCCGAAGCGGGACAACGTTCGGTTCTTTGCCTCGGCGGCCGCCGCGCAACAGGCCGGGCTGCGCGCCTGCCGGCGCTGCCACCCCGACGCCACCCCGGGTTCGCCCGACTGGGACCGCCGCGCCGACCTGGTCGGGCGGGCGATGCGGTTGATCGGCGACGGGGTGGTGGACCGCGGCGGCGTACCGGGGCTGGCCCGCCGGCTCGGCTACACCGAACGGCATCTCACCCGGGTGCTGACCGAGCAGGTGGGGGCCGGCCCGCTGGCGTTGGCCAGGGCGCAGCGTGCGCAGACGGCCCGGATCCTGGTGGAGCGGACCGCTCTGACCGTCGCCGAGATCGCGTTCGCGGCCGGGTTCGGCAGCGTCCGGCAGTTCAACGACACGTTCCGGACGGTGTACGGCGGCCCGCCGTCGACGCTGCGCGGCCGCGTACGGCCCGGTGCGCCCGACCGGGCCGGGGTGATCACCGTACGGCTGGCGTTCCGTCGGCCGATGGCGGTCGACGCCGTACTCGGATTCCTGGCCGACCGGGCGGTGCCCGGCGTGGAGTCCGCCGACGGCGGCAGATACCGGCGTGCGCTGCGGTTGCCGTACGGCACCGGCACGGTGGCGCTCACCCCGCACGACGGTTTCCTCGCCGCCGCGTTGCGCCTCGCCGACCTGCGTGATCTGGCACCGGCGGTGTCCCGCTGCCGCCGGCTGTTCGACCTGGACGCCGACCCGGCGGCGGTGGACGCCGTGCTGGGTGCCGATCCGGCGTTCGCCGCTGCTGTCGCCGCCGAGCCCGGGGTCCGGGTGCCGGGCGCGGTGGACGGCTTCGAACTGGCGGTACGGGCCGTGGTCGGGCAGCAGATCTCGGTGTCCGCCGCCCGCCGGGTGCTGGCCCGCCTCTGCGCGGCGACCGCGTCGCGAACAGCCCCGCCTGCGGACGGGTCGCGAACAGCCCCGCCTGCGGACGGGTCGCGAACAGCCCTGCCTGCGGACGGCCTGGCGCCGTTCCCGGGCCCGGCCGAACTGCTCGCCCTACCCGACGACGCCTTCGCGATGCCAGCCACCCGGCGCGGCACGCTGCGCGCGTTGGCCGCCGGGGTCGCCGACGGCGACATCGGGCTCGACCTGGGCAGCGACCGGGCCGAGCTGTCGCACCGGCTCACCGCACTGCCCGGCATCGGCCCGTGGACCGCCGGTTATGTGGCGATGCGGGCGCTCGGCGACCCGGATGTGCTGCTCGGCACCGACCTGGGGGTACGGCGCGGCGCGGCGGCGCTCGGCCTGCCCGCCTCCCCCGCAGACCTGACCACCCACGCTGAGCGCTGGCGGCCCTGGCGGTCCTACGCCAACCTGCGGCTGTGGCGGTCCGCCACGCCAACGAAATCTACATCGGAGTGAATGATGACAACGTCTTCGACATTGGACGCGAGTACGATCGCCACGGCGGTCGGGCCGCTGACACTGATCGCCGACCCGGACGGGGCACTGCGGGCCGCCGGCTTCACCGCCGACCCGGACGACCTGCTCGCCGTGGTCCACCCCGACCTGCGCGGACCGGTCCGCCACCGGGCCGACCTCGGCGACGTCACCCGCGCCGTACGGTCCTACCTGGCCGGTGAGCTCACTGCGATCGACCAGCTCCCGGTCAGTCAGCGCGGCGGTCCGTTCCAGCGCACCGCCTGGTCGGCGCTGCGTGAGGTGAAGCCCGGCGGGCCGGTCAGCTATACGGCGTTCGCCCTGCGCTCCGGCCGCCCGGCAGCGGTCCGGGCGGCAGCCGGCGCCTGCGCCCGCAACGCGGTCGCGCTGGTGGTCCCCTGCCACCGGGTGCTGCGCGGCGACGGCACGCTGGGCGGCTACCGATGGGGTCTGCCGATCAAGAAGTGGCTGCTCGACCATGAATCGCAGGTGACCTTCGCAGGGCAGTGAACCGGTGCCGGCACCGGCTACCGTCGTGGTGTGGACGCCGTACCCGACCGATCTCCGCCCCGGCGGCGCGCCGTCCACAATCTCTGGCGACTGCGCTGTTACCTGCGCCCGTACCTCGGTCAACTTGGTTGGCTGCTGGCGGCCGCCGCAGCAGCGACCGGGGCCGGCATCGCCATCCCGCTGGTCATCGCCGAGGTGGTGGACGGCCCGGTGGCCGCTGGTGATCCCGCTGGTCTGCTGTTCCTCGGTGGACTCGCCCTGCTGCTCGGCGTCGTCGAGGCGGTGCTCATCTTCATCCGGCGGTGGACACAGAGTGCCTCGTCGATCGGGATGGAGAGCACCATCCGCGACGACATCTACGCCCACCTGCAGCGACTCCCGGTCACCTTCCACGACCAGTGGCAGTCCGGGCAGCTGCTGTCCCGGGCGATCAGCGATCTGTCGGTTATCCGACGCTTCCTCTCCTTCGGCCTGCTGTTCCTGATCCTCAACTCGGCGACCTACCTGACCGTGGTGGCGCTGCTGCTGCACCTGTACTGGCCGTTGGGACTGGTGGTGGCGGCCAGCGCCCTACCGCTATACCTGTTCAGCCACCAGTTCACCCGCGCCTACCTGCGGGTGTCCCGACGAATGCAGGACCAGCAGGGTGACCTGGCCACCCTGGTCGAGGAGTCCGCGCAAGGGCTGCGGACCATCATTTCGTTCGGGCGCGGGCCGTACCTCACCGCGCGCTTCACCGACCTGGCCCGCGAGCTGCACGACACCGCGGTCGGCAAGGGCCGGCTGCTCGCCCATGCCTCGGCCCGCTACGACCTGGTGCCGAACGCGAGCCTCGCGGTCGTGCTGGTTGTCGGGGCTGTCGCCGTCGCCGACCAGCAGCTCACCATCGGTCAACTGGTCGCCTTCGTCACCCTGCAACTGATGCTGATCTGGCCGATCAAGTCGCTGGGCTGGATCATCTCGCACGCCCAGGAGGCGATGACCGCCGCCGACCGGATTCAGGAGGTGCTGGACACCTCGCCGTCGATCGTCGACCGACCGGATGCCATCAGGATCCGGGTCGGTGAGGTCCGCGGCGAGTTGCGTTTCGACAACGTCACCTTCGGCTACCCGGGGACGCCGGAGCCGGTGCTGCGCGGCGTCGACCTCACCGTACGGCCGGGTGAGACGTTGGCCATCGCCGGCCTGACCGGCAGCGGCAAGACCAGCCTGGTGTCGCTGGTGCCGCGGCTGTACGACGTCACCGGCGGGCGGATCACCCTGGACGGTCATGACCTGCGCGACCTGCGCCTCGACGAGCTGCGCCGGTGCGTCGGCGTGGCGTTCGAGGACCCCACCCTGTTCTCGATGTCGGTCCGGGAGAATTTGACCCTCGGCCGCCCGGACGCCACCGACGCCGAGGTGCACGCCGCGGTCCGGTTGGCGCAGGCCGACTTCGTCCACGACCTGCCCTGGGGGTTGCGGACCCGAATCGGCGAGCAGGGGCTGTCACTGTCCGGCGGACAGCGGCAGCGGCTGGCGCTGGCCCGGGCGGTGCTGGGCCGGCCCCGGGTGCTGGTGCTCGACGACCCGCTGTCCGCCCTGGACGTGCACACCGAGGCGTTGGTGGAGCAGGCGCTGCGCCGAGTGCTGGTCGGCACCACCGCGCTGCTGGTGGTGCACCGGCCGTCCACGGTCGCGTTGGCCGACCGGGTGGCACTGCTGGACGCGGGCCGGATCGCGGCTGTCGGCACCCACACCGAACTGCTCGCCACCGTGCCCGCCTACCGGGCCGTACTCTCCGCCGACGGACCCGGCCTGGTCAGGTCGCGGTGAACCGGACCGACGGTGCCGGCGGTACCGCAGATCGCGACGCGAGCAGGTACGACGACGGGCAGCTGGACTGGCGTGGGATCTCCGACCGGGCGGCGGACGGGGTCGGCGGCGCAGGCGACGGCGACCCGGTCGACAACGCCCGGGTCCGGGCCCGCAGCCGGGCGCTGCTCGGCTCGCTGACCCGGCCGCACCGGCGCATGATCGCGGTGGCGGTCGCCCTGCTGCTGCTGCAGAACGCCGCCGCGATGGCCGGTCCGTACCTGGTGATGCTGGGTATCGACCGGGCCATTCCGCCGCTGACCGACGACGGCGACGCGGGGCCGCTGATCGCGATCGCCGTCGCCTTCGCGGTCGCCACCGTCGCCGAGTACGTCGGCAAGCGCAGCTTCCTGATCCTGTCTGCCCGGATCGGTCAGGCGATCCTGCTCGACCTGCGTCAGCGGGTGTACCGGCATTTCCTCGGCCTGTCGGTCAGCTTTCACGAGCGCTACACCTCCGGCCGGGTGGTGGCCCGGTTGACCAGTGACATGGACTCGATCTCCGAGCTGGTCAACGGCGGCATCGACGATCTGGTGCTCGCCGGGCTGTCGGTGGTCTCGGTGGCGGCGATCCTGCTCTGGCTGGACCTGCCGCTGGCCCTGGTGACCCTGCTGGCATTCCCGTTCCTGCTGTGGATGTCGATCTGGTTCGCCCGCGCCTCCACCGTCGCCTACCGGCGTACCCGGGAGACTGTGGCGCTGCTGATCGTCCACTTCGTGGAGTCGCTCGGTGGTGTCCGGGCCGTGCACGCGTTCCGGCGCGAGCCCCGCAACCAGGAGATCTTCGCAGAGGTCAACACCGGCTTCCAGCGGGCCAGCCTGCACGCGTTCCGGCTGATCGCGATCTACTCACCGAGCCTCAAGGGCATCGGCAACGTGGCCATCGCGATGGTGCTCACCTTCGGCGGTTGGCAGGTGCTGCAGGGCCGCACTGAGATCGGCGTGCTCGCCGCGTTCCTGCTGTACCTGCGCCGGTTCTTCGAGCCGATGCAGGAGCTGAGCCAGTTCTACAACTCGCTGCAGTCGGCGACCGCGGCGCTGGAGAAGCTCTCCGGCGTACTCGACGAGCGGCCGGACGTCCCCGAACCGGTGCGGCCGCGGCCGCTGCCGCAGCCGGTACGCGGCGCGGTGCGGCTGCATGCCGTTTCCTTCGGCTACCGGCCGGACCGTCTGGTGCTGCCCGAGCTGACCCTGCGCATTCCGGCCGGGCAGACGGTCGCGCTGGTCGGGGCCACCGGGGCCGGCAAGTCAACGATCGCCAAGCTGGTGGCCCGGCTCTACGATCCGGTCAGCGGGTCGGTCACCCTGGACGGGATCGACCTGCGCGACATCGCCGGCCGCGACCTACGGCGGGACGTGATCATGGTGACGCAGGAGAATCACCTCTTCGCCGGCAGCGTCGCGGACAACATCCGGTTCGGCCGGCCGGACGCCACCGACACCGAGGTCGAGGCTGCGGCGCGGGCGATCGGCGCACACGAGTTCATCGCCGGACTTCCCGACGGGTACGCCACCGACGTGCACCGGCGCGGCGGGCGGCTGTCCGCCGGGCAACGGCAGTTGGTCGCCTTCGCCCGGGCGGTGCTGGCCGACCCGGCAGTTTTGATCCTCGACGAGGCGACCTCGTCGCTGGACGTGCCGACCGAGCGCCTGGTGCAGCGGGCGTTGCAGACCATGCTCGACGGTGGCCAGAACTGCAGTAGCCAGAACTGCGGTGGCGGCAACGACGGTGGCCGCAACGGCGACGGACCGGGGGCCAACAGCTCGCCGACCGGCCACGGGCGCACTGCGCTGGTCATCGCGCATCGGCTGTCGACGGTGCAGATCGCCGACCGGGTGCTGGTCCTCGACGACGGCCGGATCGTCGAGGACGGCCGGCCCGCCGACCTGATCGCCGACGGCGGTCGGTACGCCGTGCTGCACCACCAGTGGCGCGACAGCCTTAGCTGACCCGGACCGCCTGCAGGGTGTAGCTGAGTGGGAACCGCTCCGGTCGTTCAGTCAACCGCCACTCGCCGTCGTCGCCCTTTATCATCCGGCCGGGCAACGCGTTCCACGGCACGCTGTCGTGCTCGACCAGCATCGTCACCTGGAGCCCGGCGTCGGTGAGCGCGGTGAAGATCTCCCCGATGCCGTGGTTCCAGGAGTGGGTCAGGTTATGGGTGAAGCTGACGGCCGTATCGACGTAGGTGCCGTCCTCGTTCCATACCAGCGGCCGGTCCGTCTCGAAGTACGGCAGGTCGAGCACGAGCAGGCCGTCCGGGCGGGTCTCGTCGACCGCCCACAGCGCCGGGTGCCCTTCCCGCAGGAACAGCCGGCCGCCCGGCCGCAGCAGTGCGGCCACCGTCTCCGCCCATCGGGTCACGCTCGGCAGCCAGCAGAGCGCGCCGATCCCGGTGAAGACGAGGTCGAACCCTCCCGCGCCGAGCACCTCCACGGCGCGGTAGACATCGGCTTCGACGTACTCGACCGGGGTCTGTGCGGCTGCGGCGATCCGCCGGGCCTCGGCCAGGGACGCGCCGGAAAGGTCCAGGCCGGTCATGGTCGCGCCCAGCCGGGCCAGCGACAGCGTGTCGGTGCCGATGTGGCACTGCAGATGCACTCCGCGTACGCCGGTCAGGTCGCCGAGCCTCGGCAGGTCGAAGCGCACCACCTCACTGAGCAGCGCCGGGTCGGCGATCAGCTGCGCCACCCGGTAGTCCGGCGATGCGGCGTGTGCCGGCGCGCGCTCGTCCCAGCTGGCCCGGTTGAGCGCCAGATAGTCGGTCATGCCGCCGACCATCGCATGATCCGACGCCGCTGGCACCCCGTTATCGTCCGGTCGGGTCCGGCCCGGTGAGCCTGGTAACGGCGGGTGGCCCCGGTCGCTCATGCGCTCCCGGGGCCACCCGCTTTCTCAGTTGTTGCGTGTCACGCCCTGTTCGCCCGACGGCGGGTGAGCAGGAGCAACGAGATGCCCAGCACCACGAGCGCACCGCCGCTGGTGATCAGGTTCGTGGTCGCGCTGCCGGTGACCGGCAGCCCCACGTACCGGAAGGCGATCTCGTTCGAGGTGCCGTTCGGTGTCGTCACCGTGATGGTTGTGTGCTTGACGTCGCACGGCGGAGTGACGAAGCTCAGCGAGGTCCCGGAACTGTTGACCGTGACCTTGTTCGCTGGAATCGTCTTGCCGCAGATCGTCACGGTCGTCTGGCCTGGGATGAAGCCGCTGCCTCCGACCACCACTGTGGTCCCGCCGTTGGCCGGTCCCTGTCCAGGGTCGACCGAGTCGATCACCGGTGCCGGGCCACCCGAGTAGGTGAAGCCGTCCGGAGCGACCGCGTCGTCACCCGGCAACACCACCACCACATCAACCGGACCCACCGGCCCCGGCGGCGTCACCACCGTCAACGACGTACCCGACGGATCCACCACCAGATCAGTCCCCGGCACACCACCGAACGTCACATCAGTCGCCCCGGTAAAACCGGAACCCGTGACCGTCACCGTGGTACCACCCGTGTTCGGACCCGAATCCGGCACCACCGAATCAATCGTCGGCGGCACATAGGTGAAGATCCCCGCATCCGCAGTACCAGCCGGGAACACCAACACCACATCAGCCGGACCAGCAGCACCCGGCGGAGTCACCACCGTGATCTCCGTACCAGCCGGATTCACCGCGAACCCCGTACCCGCCACGCCATCAAACGTGACACCGGTCGCCCCAGTGAAACCCGAACCAGTAATCGTCACCGTGGTACCACCAGACGTCGGCCCGAAATCAGGATCCAGATCCGTCACCACCGCATCCGAACCATCAGCCAGATACGTGTACGCCAACGGATCAGTCGAACCACCATCAGTGGTCACCACCACATCCACCACACCAGGCGCATGCGCCGGAGTCACCGCCGTCAACGACGTACCCGACGGATCCACCACCACATCAGTGGCCGGCAACCCGTCAAACGTCACCGCCGTGTCACCCGGCACAAAACCCGAACCAGTGATCGTCACCACCTGACCACCAGACTGCGGACCAGAATCCGGATCAATAGACGACGCAGTCGGCGGCGCGACCACGTAGGTGAAGCCGTCCGGAGCGACCGCGTCGTCACCCGGCAACACCACCACCACATCAACCGGACCCACCGGCCCCGGCGGCGTCACCACCGTCAACGACATACCCGACGGATCCACCACCAGATCAGTCCCCGGCACACCACCGAACGTCACATCAGTCGCCCCGGTGAACCCGGAACCCGTGACCGTCACCGTGGTACCACCCGTGTTCGGACCCGAATCCGGCACCACCGAATCAATCGTCGGCGGCACATAGGTGAAGATCCCCGCATCCGCAGTACCAGCCGGGAACACCAACACCACATCAGCCGGACCAGCAGCACCCGGCGGAGTCACCACCGTGATCTCCGTACCAGCCGGATTCACCGCGAACCCCGTACCCGCCACGCCATCAAACGTGACACCGGTCGCCCCAGTGAAACCCGAACCAGTAATCGTCACCGTGGTACCACCAGACGTCGGCCCGAAATCAGGATCCAGATCCGTCACCACCGCATCCGAACCATCAGCCAGATACGTGTACGCCAACGGATCAGTCGAACCACCATCAGTGGTCACCACCACATCCACCACACCAGGCGCATGCGCCGGAGTCACCGCCGTCAACGACGTACCAGACGGATCCACCACCACATCAGTGGCCGGCAACCCGTCAAACGTCACCGCCGTGTCACCCGGCACAAAACCCGAACCAGTGATCGTCACCACCTGACCACCAGACTGCGGACCAGAATCCGGATCAATAGACGACGCAGTCGGCGGCGCGACCACGTAGGTGAAGCCGTCCGGAGCGACCGCGTCGTCACCCGGCAACACCACCACCACATCAACCGGACCCACCGGCCCCGGCGGCGTCACCACCGTCAACGACATACCCGACGGATCCACCACCAGATCAGTCCCCGGCACACCACCGAACGTCACATCAGTCGCCCCGGTGAACCCGGAACCCGTGACCGTCACCGTGGTACCACCCGTGTTCGGACCCGAATCCGGCACCACCGAATCAATCGTCGGCGGCACATAGGTGAAGATCCCCGCATCCGCAGTACCAGCCGGGAACACCAACACCACATCAGCCGGACCAGCAGCACCCGGCGGAGTCACCACCGTGATCTCCGTACCAGCCGGATTCACCGCGAACCCCGTACCCGCCACGCCATCAAACGTGACACCGGTCGCCCCAGTGAAACCCGAACCAGTAATCGTCACCGTGGTACCACCAGACGTCGGCCCGAAATCAGGATCCAGATCCGTCACCACCGCATCCGAACCATCAGCCAGATACGTGTACGCCAACGGATCAGTCGAACCACCATCAGTGGTCACCACCACATCCACCACACCAGGCGCATGCGCCGGAGTCACCGCCGTCAACGACGTACCAGACGGATCCACCACCACATCAGTGGCCGGCAACCCGTCAAACGTCACCGCCGTGTCACCCGGCACAAAACCCGAACCAGTGATCGTCACCACCTGACCACCAGACTGCGGACCAGAATCCGGATCAATAGACGACGCAGTCGGCGGCGCCGGTGCGGCCGGACGTTCACAGGTGGCCTCGGCGATGATGACTTCACCGACCGGGATGACCACCGGGAACCCGAGGAGCAGACCCGAGAGTGAGGCGGTGAGCACGATGGTGGCCGCCGCCGCGCTGTCGGCGGTGACGGTCTCGATACGCGACAGCGAGACATCGAGCATCGCTCCGACCAGACCCGGTACCGTCACCGCGGCGCTCACGTCAAGGCTCGGCCCGTTCGGGATCAGGACCTCCGCCAGGCCGAACACGGTAAGCCCGGTCAACGTCGTGTCGGCAGTCTGCGGACCGACGAAGGGGCAGCTGACCGCAGCCTCGACGGCCGATGCGGTCAGCACGTTCACCCCGAGGATGTCCAACGACACGTCGGCGACCGAGGACGAGGCGGACGACGAAATTGGGCCCCTGGTAGCGCTGACCTCCAGGACGGTGCCGTCGGCGGCGACGCCGATGGCTCCCGGCAGGGTGATGTCGAGCAGGGTCTCGGTGTCGGTGCCGCCGGCGGGTGGGGCGTCCACCGACCCGATCACCGCACTGGCCTCGATCACCGGAATCCCGAGGACCTCAGCCGAGAGGTCGACGATCACCCCCCTCGCATGCGCGTCTCCGGGAGCTGCGTAGGCGGGTGCGGCCGTCACCGCCAACCCGCCAGCGGTGCCAAGTAGCGCGGCCAGCGAGACGCTGGCCACCCGTTTCAACGTTGACTGCACTTTTCCCCCGTCTCGTCTTCTGCGTGAGCCGGACAGGCCGGTGCGCCCATCCGTCAGAAACGAGAACGACAGCAAATAGGGCAAGTCGCGCGAAACTACCGGAGGTCCACCTCACTCGACACGCATGTCCGGCGCGGCGTAGCTGGCCAGACGGGACGGCGTCCGCTGAACAGATCCACTTCCGCCGTTCGCCGGACGTGCCCGCAAGTTGATCCCTAAGCTCACTCACCTGGCCTCGGACGGGCTGCCCGGTCAGGAAGCACTGCCCGCCAACCGTCAGAACAGGATCCGCGTCACAGCACCTGTCAGTACCGGGAGGTAACTTGGTGCCGCTGGTTTCGCGGAACGGGGAGGGTCGCGGGTGCGGTACGTGGCGATCGGGGACAGTTTCACCGAAGGGCTCGGCGACGAGTTGCCGGACGGCACCGTACGCGGCTGGGCCGATTTGGTCGCCGCCGGGCTCGCCGCCGCGAATGGCGGTAGCGTGCAGTACGCCAACCTGGCGGTCCGGGGACGGCTGCTGGAGCCGATCGTCACCCAGCAGCTCGACCGGGCACTGTCGCTGTCCCCACTCCCGACGATGATCACCCTCAACGGCGGCGGCAACGACATGATGCGCCCCGGCACGGACCTGAGCCGGCTGGTCGCGCTGACCGAGGGCGCGGTACGCCGCTGCGCCGACGCCGGGGTTCGGCTGGTGCTGCTCAGCGGCGGCGACCCGAGCGCCCGGCTGCCGTTCGGCACGACGATGCGGCGGCGCGGGGTCTCGCTGACCGCCGCCACCGCTGAGCTCGCAGCCCGGCACGGTCTCGACTTCATCGACGTTTTCAGCGACGTGGAGATCCGCCGCGAACAGTACTGGTCGCCCGACCGCCTGCATCTCAACTCTGCCGGCCACCGCCGGGTCGCCAGCCTGGTGCTGGACGGGCTGGGCCACCCGACCGAGGCGCACGTGGTCGACCCGGCACCGGTCGGCCGGCGCAGCCTGCTCGCCGAGGCCCGCTACTACCGGGAGTTCGTGGTGCCCTGGGTACACCGCCGGCTGCGCGGCCGCTCGTCCGGTGACGGGCGGACCGCGAAGTACGCCGACTGGGTGCCGGTCCAGGCCGGCTGACCCGCCGCTGCGCCGCTTTGGCAACACCGCCGCCGCGGCGGTGCGTCACACCAGGGCGGGTCGACGACGCCACCCCGAGGTGATCCCGGCGCTCGCCGCTCGGACCGCGCTCGGCCGGATCGGCGAGCCCGACGACATCGGCAGGGTGATCGCGGCGCTGCTGTCCGCGGCCGGTATCAGCAGCACCCATCTGGCGCCGAAGAGTGCGGCTGGATCACCGCACAGGACATCGAGGTGTCCGGCGGTTACAACCTCTAGCCGCTGCTCACCGGCTGGTGACCGGGACAGCGGCCCGGTCACCAGCCGCGCAGGAAGCGCAGGCCGAGCAGGAAGGCCACCACCGACGGCCCGACGAGCAGCGTCACCGCCTGCAGTCGGTACGGCATCCGGTGCCGGCCGAGTTCGAGTGCGTTGGCGAACACCGAGGCGGCGGCGAGCATCATGAAACCGCCCCACCAGCCGATGGTGCCGAAGTCGACCAGACCGGTCACGATCAGCTCAAGGGTGGCCCCGACCCCGGCACCGGTTACGGCCAGCAGGGCCACGGTGCGGTGCAGCCCTCGGGCGAGCGGATGGTCCGGACGCCAACGGTAGGTGCCGGCCACCGCCAGGCAGGGCAGCACGACGAGCAACGGCCAGCCGTCACCCATCAGCCCCAGCATGAGCAGTGCGCCCACGGTGAAGACGATCGCGCCGATGCCGGCGACGACGTATCCACCGAAGGCGCGGCCGCCACCGCGGGCCATCAGCGGGCCACCGGCGGCGGCGATCAACGCGCCGGGTACCAGGATGAACCCGGCCCACCAGTGGAACCGCCCGGGCGACTGGGCGGCGGCGGTCGCCGCCCCGGTGGCCAGGGCCGCCGCGCCGAGACCGGCGAGCCACCCGCGCTGAATCTGTCGCTTGGTGTCCACGACGACGAGCCTGCCCGGTCGCCGGCCGGCGGACCATCCGGGTAGCCCTACTTCCGAAGGTCAGAAATCCCCGAATCCGCCGAAGTCGCCGCCACCGAAATCCCCACCGCCGAAGTCGCCGCCACCGAAATCCTCGCCACCGGAGAAGTCCTCCCCGCCGGAGAAGTCCTCGTCACCGCCGCCGTCCTCCAAGCCGGCGGCGTACCCGGCGTCGTAGCCGGGGTCGCCGAACGTCGGAGAGAACAATGCACTGAAGACCAGCATGCCGCCGATCGCACCGGCCGCCCCGGCCAGCGCCGGCTTCCACAGCGGTTGGGAGTACCAGCCGGCCGGCACCGGCCGGCCCTGGTGGTAGCCGCCCGGGTAGTAGTGCGGCGTCTGCGGGCCCGGGTTGGGCCCGGCCCGGAAGGTCTGCCCCTGGACGTCGACCTCACGCTCCTTGGTGAGCTGCCCGGCGCCCCGGGCGGCGGCCAGTGGGGGCAGTTCGGGACCGGGGTCGATGCCGAGCGCCACCCGAGCCGCCCGGACGTAGGCCAGGCCCTCCAGGGCGGTCTCCCGGGCCAGCTCGAACTGCTTGAGGCTGCGGGCCTGCTCCAACTGGGAGCCGGCTGCGGTGTAGCGCTCGCCGGCGTCGAGCAGCGACTGCCGGACCGCCGGCTGGTCGCCGTGCAGGTTCATCACCTGGCCGCCGAGCCGCTCGTACCAGCGTTGTGCCTCGGCCCGGGCGTCGGCCAGCGCCCGCTCCTTGCGGGCGGCGCTCTCCCCCCGCCACCACAGCAGGCCGCCGGCGAACAACGCCACCAAGACCAGGAGCAGAAGAAATTCCATGGCTACGACGGTAGCCGCCCTGATCCACCACCAGCCACAACGACGGGCGGTGCCGGGCGTCGGCGGGCGGGCGGCGTACCTGTTTGACATGCTTTCCGGCGTGGATGTCGCGACGGTTGTGGTGGTGGTCGTCTGTCTCGGTTGCGGCGCGGCGCTCGGCTGGCTGACTGCCCGGGCCCGGTCGGCGACCGAGATCGCCCGGCTGGACGCGACGCTGCGCGCCACCCGCGACGGCGAGGGTCGGTTGGAGCAGTCGATGCGGGCGCTGTCGTACGAGGCGACCGCCCAGTCGCAGGAGGCGGTGGCGCGGGCGGTGGCTCCGCTGCACGACGCACTGCGCCGCTACGAGCAGCGGGTGGCTGAGCTGGAGCACGACCGGGTCGACGCGTACGCCGAGCTGCGTGAGCAGGTCCGGGCGATGGGCGGGGTCTCCGCTGAGCTGCGTACCGAGACCAAGCAGCTGGTGGCGGCGCTGCGCGCGCCCCAGGTGCGGGGCCGGTGGGGTGAGCACCAGCTGCGGCGCATCGTCGAGGCGGCCGGGATGCTCGAGCACTGCGACTTCGCCGAGCAGGTGACCGCGCGGACCGAGCAGCAGACGGTCCGCCCGGATCTGGTGGTACGGCTGCACGGCGGGCGCAGCGTGGTGGTCGACGCCAAGGCACCGTTCGACGGCTACCTGTCCGCGATGGAGGCCCGCGAGGAGCGCACCCGGGACCAGCACCTGGACAGCCACGCCCGGCAGCTGCGGACCCATGTGGACGCGCTCGCCGCGAAGCAGTACTGGTCCGCGTTCGATCAGACGCCGGAGTTCGTGGTGCTGTTCGTGCCGGCCGACCCGTTCCTGGACGCCGCGTTGCAGCGCGACCCGGCTCTGCTGGAGCACGCGTTCAGCCGGGACATCGTGCTGGCCACCCCGGCGACGCTGGTGGCCCTGCTGCGTACGGTGGCGTACTCGTGGCGACAGGAGGCGCTGGCCCGTAACGCGGTGGCGGTGCACGGGCTGGCCCGTGAACTGTACGGGCGGCTGGCCACGCTGGGCGAGCATGTCACGAAGCTGGGTAACGCGCTGGGGGGTGCGGTCACCGCGTACAACCGGGCGGTGGGATCGCTGGAGGGGCGGGTCCTGGTCAGTGCGCGCAAACTCGCCGATCTCGGGGTTTCCGGCGCTGAACTGACGCCCCCGCCACAGGTCGAGGTGGCGCCCCGTCAGGTGCAGGCGCCGGAGCTGGAATCGCCGTCGGCCGGCGATGACCGGGCGCATCGGACACGTCCCGAGTGGACCGGGTTGAGCTGGGAAAACCCCAAATAGACATCACTCATTGCAGGCATTTCACTACGACCACGCCACCTATTCAGGGAAGTTTATGTCACGGGCTGGTCACAACGCTTGGCTAGGTAGTGACAGCGATCCACCGGAACACAAAGGATGCGGTCACACGTGCCCTGCACCACAGGGCCCAGTTCTTCCGGAGGAAGAGAACGTGAGTAAACCCCGCATCTGGAGACGGCGAACCTCTGCCGCGCTCCTGGCATCCGTCATGGTGGCCGGTGCCGTGACGCTGGCGGGTGGTGCGTCCACCGCGAGCGCCAACCCGTCGACCAAGGCCGACGTACTGAAGGACACCCCTACCGATACGTTGGGGTCGCACGATCTCGACCTGCTCGCCGAGGCGGAGGCGAAGAGCGAGCAGAGCGTCACCTTGCTGGTCGCCACCGAGCAGGGCCAGGCACCGAAGGTCGCGGCCGAGCTGAAGAAGCTCGGCGGCGTGATCGGCAACCAGGTCGACGAGGTCGGCTATGTCCGGGCCCGCGTGCCGGTCAAGAACGTCGTCGCGGCGTCGAAACTGCCCGGGGTCTCGGCGGTCGACCTCAACGAGACGATCCCGATGCCGGACCCGATGCCGGAGAGCATGGCGGCGGCTTCCTCCGTGGCGAGCGCGACCACCGGCCCGGGGCCGGACACCGGCGCGGTCAACCCCTACATGCCGACCAATGAGACCGGCGCGGTCTCGTTCAAGAACAGCCACCCGCGCTGGGACGGCCGCAATGTCCTCGTCGGCATCATGGACTCCGGGATCGACCTGGACCACCCGGCGCTGCAGACCACCACCACCGGGGAGCGGAAGATCGTCGACTGGGTCACCCCGATCGACCCGGTCTACGAGAATGACGGCACCTGGCGGCCGATGCTCACCGGTGTGAGCGGCCCGAGCTTCAGCTACGCCGGCGTCACCTGGTCCGCGCCGGCCGGCTCCTACATGATCAACCTGTTCTCGGAGTCGATCACCGCGGGCGGGTCGGCCAACGGTGACGTCAACCGCGACGGCGACACCAGCGACCGGTTCGGGGTGCTGTACGACCCGGCCACCAACGACGTACGGGTCGACGTCGACCAGGACTTCGACTTCACCGACGAGCCGGTGATGCGCCCGTACCAGGAGAACTTCGACATCGGCCACTTCGGCACGGACGATCCTTCGACCCCGATCGCCGAGCAGGTGCCGTTCGTCGTCGAGTTCCGCACCGACGTCGACACCGCTCCGGTCGGCGGCCCCGGCCTGATCGACTACGTCAACATCGGACTGATCTCGTCGTCGCACGGCACCCACGTGGCGGGCATCGTGGCCGCCAACGACATGCTGGGCAACGAGGACTTCGACGGCGCCGCGCCCGGCGCCAAGCTGGTCTCCTCCCGGGCCTGCACCTTCGCCGGCGGCTGCACCGCCGCCGCGTTGACCGACGGCATGATCGACCTGGTGATCAACCGGGGCGTCGACATCATCAACATGTCGATCGGTGGTCTGCCGGCACTCAACGACGGCAACAACGCCCGCGCCGAGCTCTACAACATCCTCATCGACGTGTACGGCGTGCAGATGTTCATCTCGGCCGGCAACTCCGGCCCGGGCACCAACACCATCGGTGACCCGTCGGTGGCCTCGAGCGTGGTCAGCGTCGCCGCGAGCGTGAGCCGGGACACCTGGCTGGCCAACTACGGCTCCGAGGTACGCACCCGCAACTCGCTGTTCCCCTTCTCGTCGCGCGGTCCGCGTGAGGACGGCGGGTTCAAGCCGAGCATCAGCGCCCCCGGCGCGGCCATCTCCACCGTCGCCGGCTGGGAGGAGGGCGGCCCGGTCCCTGAGGCCGGCTACCCGCTGCCGCCCGGCTACGCCATGTACAACGGCACGTCGATGGCCGCTCCCCAGGCCACCGGCGCGGTTGCCCTGCTGATGTCGGGCGTCAAGGCCAAGGACCTCGACGTCACCCCGATGCAGCTGCGTCGGGCGCTGTACAGCGGTGCCCGCTGGATCAACGGTGCCTCCGCCCACGAGCAGGGCAACGGCATGCTGCACGTGGCCGACACCTGGAAGCTGCTGCGCGAGGGCGTCGAGGTCAACGGCTACGACGTCAGCGCTCCGGTCTGCACCCCGATCTCGGAGTACCTGGCCACCCCGCACGAGGGCACCGGCGTCTACAACCGGTGCGCCGCCGACGCCGGTGGTCACCGGCCGGGCCAGTTCAAGTCCTACCCGGTCACCATCACCCGGACCAGCGGCCCGGACGTCGACCTGCTGCACAAGCTCAAGTGGGTCGGCAACGACGGCACCTTCGCTGCCCCCGGCCAGGTGGTGCTGCCGCTGAACGAGGCCGTCACGTTCAACGTGCGGGCCACCCCGGACGCCGGTGTGCACAGTGCCATCCTCCGGGTGGACAACCCGTTCACCGCCACGGCCGACTTCGAGATCATGAACACCGTGGTGGCATCTACCGCGATGACCAGCCCGGAGTACGAGTTCAGCACCTCCGGCAAGGTGACGCGTAACGCGTACACGTCGTACTTCGTCACGGTGCCGGAAGGCGCGACGGCGCTGCAGGTCAGCCTGTCGGGCATCGCGGACGGATCGCAGACCCGGTTCATCGCGATCGACCCGTACGGCGTACCGCTGGAAAGCTCCAGCAGTCTGCGCTGCTACACCAACTTCTCCGACCCGGACGTCTGCAAGCCGGACGAGCGGGACTACCAGGACCCGCTGCCGGGGGTCTGGGAGATCGAGGTGGAGTCGCGGCGGACCTCGCCGATGCTGCAGAACCCGTTCGAGTTGACCGCCCAGGTACAGGGCGTCACCGTCGACCCGACCAGCACGGTGCTCGAGGACGTCACCCTCGGTGAGACCACCCCGCTCAGCTGGACGGTGGAGAACATCTTCGGCCCGGTCGTCGTCTCGGGGCAGGGCGGCTCGCTCGGCTCGGCGAACAGTGACCGGCCGACGATCGCCGACCTGGAGGTGCAGACCTTCCAGGTGACGGTCCCGGCCGGGGCAACCCGGTTGTTCGCGAAGATCGGCAACACCAGCGATCTCAGCGCCGACCTGGACCTGTTCGTCTACCGGAACGGTTCGCTGATCGACTACACCGCCGACGGCGACTCCGAAGAGGCTGTCACCATCGACAACCCGGCACCCGGTGTCTACGACATCGAGGTCGACGGGTACTCGGTGCCGGCCGGCACCACCGAGTACGACTACCTGGACGTGTTCTACTCGACCGGGTTGGGCACCATCTCGGTCGAGTCGGGCTCGACGGAGCTGGTCAACGGCGCCAGCGCCACGCTCAGCGGCAGCGTCACGGTGGACGCCACTCCGGAGGCGGGCCGGGAGCTGTTCGGTGAGATGCTCGTCGTCACCGACCAGGGCGCGGTCGTCGGCCGCGGCGGGGTCTCGGTCAGCTCGGTGAGCTGACCGTCGGCTAAGCCGTACGACGGAAGAAGGGCCCACCCCGAGTCGGGGTGGGCCCTTCACTGTGTCCTACGGGCACCGACGCCGGTGGTCGGCGCGCACCAGGGTCGGCGGTCGCGCCGCCGGTCAGGCGGGCTCGACCCGCTGCACCATGAACGGGGTGCCTTGCTGGCAGGTGGTCATCAGGTCAGCCTGGACGTGCCCGGTGACGCTCAGCCGGGCACCCGGACGGATCAGGTCATGCGAACCGCCGACCAGCAGATAGCCGTCGAGCAGGTAGCAGTCGTGCTCCACCCCGGCCTCGACGGTGCCGGTCAGGGTCATCGGCCGCGACGACCCGGTCGACTTCCCCGGCCCTGGGGTGCCCCCCGGGACCGAGGTGGGCAGGTCCTCGGGCGGTCCAGGGGTCTGCGGTGCTGTGCTCACCGTGGCACCTCCGCTCGGTGATTCGGCTGCCGGCGGCGAGGACGGTGCGACCGTCACGGTCGGCACCGGGTCGGGGTCGGGCTCGGTGGTGGGTTCACCGGTGCCGCACGCCGGCAGCGCCAGGCAGGTCAGCAACAGGGGTACGCCGATCCGAGTGACTCTCATACCGACTAGGACGCGGTGACCGGGACGTCCGTTCCCGCCGCCGCTGCCTTCATGTCCCGGCGCAGCTCGGACGGCAGCGAGAAGGTGATCGTCTCCTCGACCGTGGTGACCTGCTCGACGTCGGTGAAACCCCGATCGGCGAGGTGGTCGACCACCTGGTGCACCAACTCGTCGGGGACGCTGGCGCCCGAGGTCAGCCCGACGGTGGTCGCGTCGGCCAGCCAGGCGTCGTCGATCTCGTGGGCGAAGTCGATCAGGTAACCGGCGCGAGCACCGGCGTCGATCGCTACCTCGACCAGCCGCACCGAGTTGGACGAGTTGCGGGAACCGACCACCAGCACCACGTCGCAATCGGCCCCAATCTGCTTGATCACCTGCTGGCGGTTCTGGGTGGCGTAGCAGATGTCGTCGGTCGGCGGCGACTGCAGCATCGGCAGCCGCCGCCTGAGGCGGGCGACGGTCTCCATGGTCTCGTCGACCGACAGCGTGGTCTGCGACAACCAGACCACCTTCTCCGGATCCCGTACGGTGATCTTGTCGGCGTCCTCCGGGCCGTCCACCAGCTGGATGTGCGCCGGAGCCTCGCCTGAGGTGCCGACCACCTCCTCGTGGCCCTCATGGCCGATCAGTAGGATGTCGTAGTCCTGCGCGGCGTACCGGCGGGCCTCCTGGTGGACCTTGGTCACCAGCGGGCAGGTGGCGTCGATCGCCTTCAACGACCGCGCCTCCGCCTGCCGGTGCACCTCCGGAGCGACGCCGTGCGCGGAGAAGACCACGGTCGAGCCGTGCGGAACCTCCTCGTTCTCCTCGACGAAGATCGCGCCTTTGGCCTCCAGGGTCGAGACCACATGCTTGTTGTGCACGATCTGTTTGCGTACGTAGACCGGGGCGCCGTACAGCTTCAGCGCCTCCTCCACGGTCTGCACCGCGCGGTCGACGCCGGCACAGTAGCCACGGGGATTGGCCAGCAGCACCCGCTTGCGGTGGACCGGTTTCGCGTCAGGCTCGCTCACCCGGCCGAGTCTACGTGCCGTCGACCACGGCGGCAGCGTGACCAACCGGCGGGACCGGGCCGGGGCCGGACGCCTCCCGGCGGGGCGAGCGGCGTCGGTGTCACCGCCCGCCCGTACCCTTGCCGGGTGACCGACACCGACGCGACGCCGCGCAGCAGCGCGGACGAGCCGTGGCCGGTCCGGGTGGTCAGCCAGAAGATCAGCGCCTGGATCGGCCGGCTCGGCTGGGTGTGGGTCGACGGGCAGGTCGCGCAGATCAGCCGGCGGCCCGGCGCGACCACCGTGTTCCTGACCCTGCGTGACCCGTCGGCGGATCTCAGCCTGACCGTCACCACCAACCGGGACGTGCTCGACCTCGGCGCGCCGGAGCTGGCCGACGGTGCCCGGGTGGTGCTACGCGCCAAGCCGGAGTTCTACCCGGCGCGGGGCACGCTCAGCCTGCGCGCCGACGAGATCCGCCAGGTCGGCCTCGGTGAGCTGCTGGCCCGGCTGGAGAAGCTGAAGAAGCTACTGGCCGCCGAGGGGTTGTTCGACCGGTCCCGCAAGCGCCGCCCGCCGTTCCTGCCGCAACGGATCGGGCTGATCACCGGCCGGGCGTCGGCCGCCGAACGGGACGTGTTGACCAACGCCCGCCGACGCTGGCCGGCGGTCGATTTCCGGGTGGTCAACGTCGCGGTGCAGGGCTCCGGCGCGGTGCCGCAGGTGATCGACGCGCTGGCGGTGCTCGACGCGGATCCGTCGATCGACGTGATCGTCATCGCCCGCGGCGGCGGGAGCGTCGAGGACCTGCTGCCGTTCTCCGACGAGGCGCTGTGCCGGGCGGTGTTCGGCTGCCGTACCCCGGTGGTCAGCGCCGTCGGCCACGAGACCGACGCACCACTGCTCGACTACGTCGCCGACGTACGGGCGTCCACGCCGACCGACGCCGGCAAACGGCTGGTGCCGGACCTGGCCGAGGAGCTGCGGCTGATCGCCCTGGCCCGGCACCGGCTGGACCGGGCGGTGACCGGTCTGCTCGACCGGGAGACACACCGGCTGGAGATGGTCCGGTCCCGGCCGGTACTCGCCCGGCCACAGGTGCTGTTGGACGGGCGGGTCGGCGAGGTCGACGCGCTGCGGGACCGGGCCACCCGCTGCCTGGCGCACCGGTTGTCCGCCGGCACCGCCGAGCTGGGACACACGTTGGCCCGGCTGCGCGCGCTGTCACCGGCCGCGACCCTCGACCGGGGGTACGCGATCGTGCAGGACGCCGCCGGCGCGGTGGTCCGATCCCCCGACGACGTCGCGGCTGGCGACCCGCTGCGGCTGCGACTGGCCGGCGGTGAGCTGCCGGCCGTCGCCGCCCGAACCGAATGAGTGAGGCATCAGGTGACCACGAAGAAGGCAGCTGACCGAGGTACGGCGACCACGTCGGCGAAGGTTCCGGCGACTGAGCCGGCGAGCGGGCCGCTGGCGGCGGACTCGCTGAGCTACGAGCAGGCCCGCGCCGAGCTGGCCTCGGTGGTGGAGCGGCTGGAGTCCGGCGGCACCACCTTGGCGGAGTCACTGGCGCTGTGGGAGCGCGGTGAGCAGTTGGCCGCCACCTGTCAGCGCTGGCTGGACGGGGCCCGTCAGCGACTCGAAGCCGCCCGCGGCGCCCGACCCACCGGCTGAGGGTGCACCCAAGACGGCATTTCGCCACAATTCGGCTACGATCTTGCAAGTTGATGGACATCGACCTATCCTTCGGGGAAAGCGCTTTCCAGAGTCAGGGCAAGGTGTGCTGCAGCACACCGGCGGCGGGGACGTGAGGACGGTCCGGGTGACCTCGCGCCCTCAGCGCTGACGGCCACGCGTCCGGGGCCCGACGAGCCGCAGACTCGTCCACATCACCAAGAACACCGCACCTGGGTCGAGGCGTCCCCGCCCCGGCTGCCGCCATCCGTGGCCGATGGCCGTCATCTGACGGCCGGGCAACGGTCACATCGGTGCCGCCGGCGGGTTGACCACGGGCTGCGACCAGTGCCGTACCGGTTGCGCCGGACGGTGCGCGTCCTCCAGCAGTCGAGACGATCCATCAGCAACTTCAAGACGAAGGCGAGACGAGACTATGAGACGACCAGTCGGACTGCGACTTCTCGCAGGACTGGCCATCACAGCCGTAGCCGGCACGGTCGGCGTGGCCCTGGCGATTCCCCAGGCCTCGGCGGCGACCGGCAGCGCCACCGGATTCGCCACCCGCAACGGCGGGACCACCGGCGGCGCGGGCGGCCAGACGGTACGGGTCAGCTCCGGTACCGGTATCCACTCCGCGCTGTGCAACCGTTCCAGCAGCAGCACCCCGATCATCATCGAGGTCCAGGGGACGATCAACCACGGCAACACCAGCAAGGTCTCCGGCGACAGCTGCAACACCGCCGACGACGTGATCGAACTCAAGCAGATCAGCAACGTCTCGATCATCGGGGTGGGCAGCGGCGCGGTCTTCGACCAGCTCGGCATCCACATCCGCGAGGCGAGCAACATCATCATCCAGAACGTGACCGTCCGCAACGTGAAGAAGTCGGGCTCGCCGACCTCCAACGGTGGTGACGCCATCGGCATGGAGTCCGACGTCCGCAACGTCTGGGTCGACCACGTGACGCTGGAAGCCTCGGGCGGCGAGTCGGAGGGTTACGACGGCCTGTTCGACATGAAGAACAACACGCAGTACGTCACCCTGTCGTACAGCATCCTGCGCAACTCCGGCCGTGGTGGTCTGATCGGCTCCAGCGAGAGCGACAGGTCCAACGGGTACGTGACGTTCCACCACAACGTGTACGAGAACATCGACTCCCGTACTCCGCTGCTGCGTGGCGGCATCGCACACATCTACAACAACCACTACACGGACATCGAGAAGTCCGGCATCAACTCGCGAGCCGGCGGACGCGCCAAGGTGGAGAACAACTACTTCCAGGACTCGAACGACGTTCTGGGCACGTTCTACACCAGCGAAGCCGGCTACTGGCAGGTCAGCGGCAACATCTACGACAACATCGACTGGTCCAGCCGCAGCGGCGACAACCAGCCGGCCGGCCCCAACCCCACCTCGAACACGAGCGTGAGCATCCCGTACTCCTACACACTCGACGGAGCCAGCTGCGTGCCGAACATGCTCCGGCAGATCTCCGGCGCCAACAAGGGCAACCGCGTCTCGGACGGCAGCTGCTCGCCGACCTCGCCGCCGCCGTCGAACCCGCCGAGCCCCACGCCGACCGTGCCGCCGACGCCCGGCCCGGACGGACGCTACGAGGCGGAGTACTCGCCGGCCTCGTGTGACGGTGAGATCGAGTCAGAGCACTCCGGCTACTCCGGCAGCGGGTACTGCAACACGGAGAACACCTCGGGTGCGGCGTCGCAGTTCCTGGTCAGCTCCAGTGGCGGCACGACGAACCTGACTATCCGGCACGCCAACGGCGGCTCGGGCAACCGACCGGCGAACCTGGTCGTCAACGGCTCGACCGTGCAGCAAGGGGTCGCGTTCAACCCGACCGGCGGGTGGACCAGCTACTCGAACGTCTCGGTCTCCGTCGCGCTCAACAGCGGCACCAACACGATTCGGCTGGTGGCCGCCACCGGTGAGGGCCTGAGCAACATCGACTACCTGCAGGTCTCCGGCGGCACCGGCCCCAGTCCGACCCCGAGCCCGACTGCGCCGCAGCCGACCTCGACCCCGACCCAGCCCGGTGGCACCAACCTGAGCATCGGCGCCGGATCGGACGGTTCGAGCAAGGGCAGCGGCACCAGCTACGGCGACGTACGGGACGGCGACATGGGCACCTACTGGTCGCCGAGCGGCACCACCGGTCGAATCTCGATCAAGTGGGACGCTGACACCACCGTCTCCTCGGTCAACATCCGGGAGGCGTCGGGTGCCGTAGGTGCCATCGGATCGTGGCGGCTGTACAACCACGACACCGGTGCCACCCTCGCCTCCGGCAGCGGTGCCGGCATGATCAGCTTCTCCTCGACCACGCTCAGCAAGATCAGCTTTGAGATCACCGGTGCCTCCGGCACGCCGCAGATCGCCGAATTCGAGACGTACGCCTGACGAGACGTACGGCTGATCGGCGGCTGGGCAGCCACCGCCACCACTGATCAACTGCACGCTCCAACGAGCCGAACACCAGATACCTTTCCGGACCCGGATCAGGTATCTGGTGTTCGGCTCGAGCCGTCGGAGCGCCGGTAGGTACGAACACCATGCTCGGCAAGTTCCCGGAGCACCTCGGTCGGTTCCCCCGCCTCGATCGCGGCCAGCAGTCGCTCGTGCCGGTGCACCCCGTCGACCGGCTGCGCCACCTCGGCCTCCCGCTGCAGGTTGATCGCCAGGTACAGCTGGAGCTTCAGCAGCACCGACTCGTACACCCCGGTGAGCTGCCGGTTGCCGGCCAGGCCGACCAGCTCGACGTGGAACCGCCGATGCGCCTCGGCAACCCGCAACCGGTCACCGACCGTGGTGGCCAGCCGCATCTGGTCGACCGCAGCCCGCAGGCCACCGAGGGCGGTGTCCCGGCGCACCGGCAGCGCCGACGCCACCGCGTGCCGCTCCAGGAGGTCGCGCACCGCGTACAGCTCCCGGACGTCGCGGTCGGACAAGGTCGCCACCCGCACGCCGCGTCGTGGTACGTGCTCCACCAAACCCTGCTCGGCGAGCAGCCGCAGCGCCTCGCGCAGCGGCGCCCGGCTGATGCCCAACCGCCGGGTCAGTTGCTCCTCGACGAGCCGTTGCCCGGGGTCGGTCTTGCCGCTGAGGATCTCGCGACGCAGCCGCCGCACCGCCAACTCCACCAGGCTCAGGCTCTCCAGCTCACCATCCACCGACGATGCGGCCACGTCGCTCACCCCGTCGAGTCTGCCACCCACGTCCCGGAAACCAGATTCCCGGCCGGGCAACCGCCCGGTACGGGCCGGACCCGCCGAGGTATCAGCGTGGCGTGAGCGCCTCGGCCATCACCCGTAGCTCGTCGGTATCCGCCGTGCCGACCACCAGCACACTGTGGTCCGGCGCCAGCCACACCAGTGCACGTTCGCCGGGCCGGGCCGCGTACCGCTGCCAGGTCGTCGCCCCGATCGCCACATCACCCTGCGGCTGCGCGGTCGCGGTCAGCTCCGCCACCAGCAGTTCCGGTGCCGGCCGTGAACTCTGCACCACCTGGACGGCGGCGCCGGCCGGGGTGACGTAGCCCAGCCGCAGCGTCGGACCGTCCGCCGCCGACACCGGCCGGAAGACCGCGCTCACCGCGACCCAGTCCGGTCCGAGACCGGCGGGCGCGCGCACCGGAAACCGGCCCGCCGCACCGGCCTGCTCGTACGCCGGCCCGGGATCCACCGCCACGGGCTCGTCGGCACCGAGGAAGACCCGGTAGAACCCGAACACCAGCAGGATCGGCACCAACAGGACGAGCAGCGACAGGGTGATGTCCTTCGGGGTGCGTTCCGCCCGGTCGCGCGCCGGCCCGGTCGTCTCCATGCCCCCATCCTCCCAGCCGGCCGGCGCGGACTGACGCGCGGACCGACCACCCCGCGACTACCTGGCACCGTCGTGACGTGCCAGGATTCCCTCAGGACCGGAGCCGGCGACGCTGTGCTCCGGGATGCGCCCCGCACCGTCGCGAGGAGGAGCACCGATGAGTGGAACCGGCACCCGTAACCCGCAGAATCTCGACCGTAACCTGGCCCTGGACCTGGTCCGGGTAACCGAAGCCGCAGCGATGGCCGCCGGCCGGTGGGTGGGTCGGGGAGACAAGGAAGGCGGCGACGGCGCCGCGGTCGACGCGATGCGCAAACTGATCAACTCGATCCAGATGCGTGGCGTCGTCGTGATCGGCGAGGGCGAGAAGGACAACGCCCCGATGCTGTTCAACGGAGAACGGGTCGGTGACGGCTCCGGGCCGGAGGTCGACGTCGCCGTCGACCCGATCGACGGCACCACCCTGATGAGCAAGGGCATGCCGAACGCCCTCGCGGTGCTGGCGGTGGCGGAGCGGGGCGCCATGTTCGACCCCAGCGCGGTCTTCTACATGGAGAAGCTGGCGGTCGGCCCGGACTGCGCCGACGTCATCGACATCGAGGCCGGGGTGCGGGAGAATCTGCAGCGGATTGCCCGGGTCAAGAAGTCGAGCGTCTCCGACGTGACGGTGAGCATCCTCGACCGGCCCCGCCACACCGAGCTGGTGCAGGAGATCCGCGACGCCGGTGCCCGGATCCGGTTCCTGTCCGACGGTGACATCGCCAGCGCGATCTCGGCTGCCCGCGAGGAGTCCGACGTCGACGTGCTGATGGGCATCGGCGGCACCCCGGAGGGGATCATCGCCGCCTGCGCGCTGAAGTGCATGGGCGGCGCGATGCAGGCGAAACTCTGGCCACGCGACGACGCGGAGCGGGACAAGGCCGTCGCTGCGGGGCACGATCTGGGCCGGGTGCTGCGCACCGACGACCTGGTCACCGGCGACAACTGCTTCTTCGTCGCCACCGGGGTTACCTCGGGTGACCTGCTGCACGGGGTGCGGTACCGCTCGGGTGGGGCGTACACCCAGTCGATCGTGATGCGCTCCAAGAGCGGCACGATCCGGGTGATCGACTCGCATCACCGGTTGGAGAAGCTGGCGCTCTACTCGGCGGTCGACTTCGACGGTCGGCCGATCGCCGAGCTCGACCTCTGACCCGGGGCCCGGTCAGGGCATGGTGAGCGGGTCCGGATCGTACGGGTCGTAGTCGCGCCGGCGGCGGAACAGGATCGCGGCGAGCACCCCGCCGACGAACCCGAAGAGATGGCCCTGCCAGGAGATCAACGCGTCGGTCGGCAGGATGCCGACCAGCTGCCAGCCGTAGAGCAGGCCGACCAGCAGGACGACGCCGAGGTTCCACCAGGTGCGCTCGACGATGCCGCGCATCAACACCAGACCGAGGTAGCCGAAGACGACACCGCTGGCGCCGACCACGACGGTGTTCGGCGCGCCGGTGAACCACACGCCGAGCCCGCTGACCAGGATGATCACCAGGGTGGAGTAGAGGAACCGGCGGACCCCGGCGGCCAGGACGAAGGTGCCCAGCAGGATCAACGGAACGCTGTTGCTGTAGAGGTGATCGAAGCCGTGGTGCAGGAACGGGGCGAAGAACACCCCGTCCAGCCCGTCGATGCGCCGGGGGACGATGCCGGCGGCCAGATCAAAGCCGGCGCTCAGCCAGACGTCGAACGCCTCGATGACGAACAGCACCGGGACGACCGCGCACATTGCGACGAACGCCCGGCCCAGCGAGGCGTAGAAGGCCTCGGTGCCGAAGCGGTTCGGGTCACCACCGGAGGTCCCCATGTACGCCATCTCCTAGTAGCTATCAGGTCCGCGCAACCGACGCCAGCCGACAGCTGGCGAACCGCACAAAAACACCGGCGGCGGTACGGACGATCAGGTCCGTACCGCCGCCGGTGACGAGTGCGACAGGTGCCGCCGACAGTCCGGACCGGATCAGTACCAGCCGACGTTCTGTGACTGCTGCCACGCGCCGCACGGGGTGCCGTAACGGCCGCTGATGTACCCGAGGCCCCACTTGATCTGGGTCGCCGGGTTGGTCTGCCAGTCGGCACCGGCCGAGGCCATCTTGCTGCCCGGTAGCGCCTGGGGAATACCGGTGGCGCCGGAGGCCGCGTTGTAGGCCTTGTGGTTCCAGCCGCTCTCCTTGTTCCACAGCTTGTTCAGGCAGGCGAACTGGTCGAGACCCCACCCCTTCTCCAGGGTGAGGGCGCAGCCGATCGCCCGGTTGCCGCTGAACTCGTCGCAGGACTCCGGAATCTCGCCGGTGAAGGGCACCGTCGCCGCCGGCGGCCGGGCCGCCGCCTCCTGCTGCTTCTGCTGGGTCACCTGCTCTGCCCGCTTGGCCTTGGCCGCCTCGGCCTTGGCCGTGGCGAGAGCCTTCTCCGTGGCTTCCCGTTCGGCGGTACGGCGTTGCACCGTCATCCGCTGGTGTTCGGCCCGGCGCTGACGCAGCAGTTCGAGCTCGACCTGCTCGGCCTCGGCGGCCAGGCGGGCGTCGCTGATGCGTTGCTGGGTCTCCCGGTCGCTTTCCAGGTAGAACCCGCCGGCGACGCCTGTCACGAGCAGGCCGACGGCGAGTGCCCGGACACCGAACCGGCTCCACAGCCGACTCACGAAGTGGTCCCTTCGTCGGGGGCAAGGACACGGCGGGCCGGGCTGGTCGGCACCGCTCGCGCCCACGTGGCCGGCCGACTGAACGGCCGGCTCGCGGCGGCCGCCGCCAGGTGCGGCGCGACCGTCACGTGCGGGTGCGGCGGTGCGGCTGGTCCGGGCACGCCGTGAGCGCCCGACCGGGTCGGTCGCGCGTCGGCCGGCCGCGATGGTGGTCGGCTGACGCACTACCACCGACGACCCGGATATCGGTCGTCGCCGGTGCGCGCGCTCGTCGACCACCATCGCTCACGGTGAGGCCGTTGGGAAACGCGGGACTTTGAATGTGAGATTGGTCACGCCAATTTTCACCCTATAGTGGGGCATAGACCCGCACCGGGCGGAGTCAACGTGGGATGTCCTCCAACAGATCAGTAACCATTTCGGCGATGGGAGAACGCTCCGAACGGGTCAGCGTCACATGGGCGAACAGCGGATGCCCCTTCAGCGCCTCGATCACCGCGGTCACCCCGTCGTGCCGGCCCACCCGCAGGTTGTCCCGCTGCGCGACGTCGTGTGTGAGCACCACCCGGGAGCCCTGTCCGATCCGGGACAGCACGGTCAGCAGGACATTGCGTTCCAACGACTGGGCCTCGTCCACGATCACGAAGGCGTCGTGCAGGCTGCGGCCCCGGATATGGGTCAACGGCAGCACTTCCAGCATGCCGCGGGCGAGCACCTCCTCCATCACGTTCTCGTGCACCACCGCGCCGAGGGTGTCGAAGACCGCCTGCGCCCAGGGCGACATCTTCTCCGACTCGGATCCGGGCAGGTAACCGAGCTCCTGACCGCCGACGGCGTACAGCGGGCGGAAGACGACGACCTTCTTGTGCCGACGCCGTTCCATCACCGCTTCCAACCCGGCGCACAGCGCCAGCGCCGACTTGCCGGTGCCGGCCCGACCGCCCAGCGAGACGATCCCGATCGACTCGTCGAGCAGCAGGTCCAATGCGATCCGCTGCTCGGCGGAGCGACCACGCAGCCCGAACGCCTCCCGGTCACCGCGTACCAGCCGGACCGTCTTGTCGGCCATCACCCGGCCGAGCGCGGCACCGCCGGTGCCGTGCAGCACCAGGCCGGTGTGGCAGGGCAGCCCGGCGGCGCTGTCCAGGTCGACGGCCTCGCCCGCGTACAACTGCTTGACCTGTTCGTCGGTGGATTCCAGCTCGGCCATCCCGGTCCAGGTCGGGTCGCTGGCCTGGCCGTGCCGGTACTCGTCAGCGACCAGACCAACCGAGGCGGCCTTGACCCGCAGCGGCATGTCCTTGCTGACCAGCACCACGTCCCGGCCCTCAGCGCCCATGCTGAGCGCGACCGACAGGATCCGGGTGTCGTTGGACTCGTTGCGGAACCCCGGCGGCAGCACATCCGTGTCGGCGTGGTTGAGCTCGACCCGCAACGTGCCGCCCGACTCGTTGGCCGGCACCGGCTGGTCCAGCCGTCCGTGGCGGACCCGGAGTTCGTCCAGCATCCGCAGAGACTGCCGGGCGAACCAACCGAGCTCGGGATGGTGCCGCTTGCCCTCCAGCTCGGAGATCACCACCAGCGGGATCACCACCTCATGCTCGGCGAACCGGTGGAACGCCCCCGGGTCGGACAGCAGGACCGAGGTGTCCAGGACGTACGCGCGGGTGGTGACTGGCGGCTCCGGTTGGGCTGGGCCGGCGGACCGGTCGGCCGGCTCGGACGCGGCGGCGTCCGGGGCTCGGCGGGTCCGGCTACGGTCGGACGGGACAGTGGCGGCGGTCGGGTCCTGACCGGCCCGGGGGGTGGTACGTCGACTCGTCACAGGCCTGCTCCGTCGGGCGTGCACCCGATCCGCCCGCGATCCGGCTCCACCGGGGCCCGAAGGCACGGGTCGGATGCGGAACCCATGCGACTGCAGGTCCGGACCGTCCGGCTGGCCCGGGACGACCCCGGACCATGACTAGACGCTAGCTGCCGGATCCCGACCTCGGCTAGGCGTCAGAGCCGATCTTCGTCCCAGACACCGGAGGTGAGCGGGGCAGATGATGATCCGTACCCAGGACCGACACACATTGGTCACGCGACGGACACATCCGGGCCGGGTAGGCGGCCGGCCGGGATGCGCACCCCCTGCACGCATCCCGGCCGGGAGGAACTCCGGCGCGGTGACGCCGGGTTCCCCGGCGGTGTCGCGTCCGCCTCAACACGACACCGCACTCGGAAAAGCTCATCGCTACGACTGCCACCCGACAGCCACCGCTGCGGCCGGTCAGGGATGTCGGCCGGCCAGCAGTTCCGTCGAGTGCCGGCCACCGGTCCCGTCGAGGGTTCCGCCGACGCCGGTCCCACCGACGAAGGCGGCGCCGGTGTAGGTGGTGCCCGGACGGACCGCCAGGTCGACCCCGGTTGGCACCGCCGTAACCAGGGGCGGGCTCGTGGTCACCGGATGGGGCGGGACCACCGGACGGGCTGGATCCGGCAGCACCGATGCGATCGCGGCCCGGGTCTCCCTGCGCCGCCGGGTCCACGCTCCGCGGTCACCGTCGAAATAGCCCTGCCGGTAGCCGAACCGGTAGCCGATCCGGTAGCTGAGCTGGCCGTGCAGCCGGCCGGCGGCGTAGCTGGCCGAGGCCAGCAGCAACACCAGGAAGACCGCGAAGAACGAACTCATCCGGTCGCCCCGATCTCTGGGATCATCTCTCCTCCGACTCGAACGACGTCGGGTCGTCGGTGAGCAGCCGATCGATGTCGTCGGTCCTCACCTCTTCGACCAGTTCGACGCTGATCCGGCAACCGCCCAGCACCACCTCGGCTACCGAGGCCCGCCGGATCTCCCCGCCGGCGTCGTACACCCGCACACTCAACTCCGGACAGCCGAGGTGCGCCCGCCACGCGTTCCACTCGGACCGGTCCCCCACGTTGAGCGACAGGTGACGACACCCCCGGGCCAGGTACAGCCGCCACGGCGCGGTCAAGCCGCCAGCGACGGCGTCCGCGATCAGGCCGAAGGCCTGGGCCCGGGTCGCGAGTTCGGTCACCGCACCGTCTCCGTCACGTGTAAGCGACAACTCCACCCACTCAGCGTCTCAACCACGTGACGTAGAGTAAAGCGTCACGCGCAAGTGACAGCATCATCTTTTCGGGTGATTAGCGCCACCCCACTTCATCCTTAGACTGCACCCGTGACACCCCTCGTGACAAGGGAAGATTTCCCGACAGAGATTCACAAAGCTCTGTCACAAACACAGTACAGAAGGCTTCCTGCCCCCAGGAAAAGCGGTGATTCGCCGTACCGTCGGCCGGTGCCGGACAGCTCCGCCGCGCGAAAGATCGCCTTCGCCGCCTTCGTACGCAAGGCGCTCGCTGACGCGCGCGCGACCCGCGCCTGGACCGGCTCGGAGGTCTCCCGGCGCACCGGAGTGTCCCGCCAGACCATCAACCGGTGGGTGCGCGGCGAGTGGTCCAGCGATCCGGAGGCCGAGCGGGTGGTCTCGTTCTGCGAAGGACTGGGGATCAGCCCGACGGTCGCGTTCGGCGTACTCGGCTGGGACCGTGCCACCAGCGCCCGGCCGGCGCCCTCGGCACCGCCGATGGACCCGGACGTAGAGGCACTGCTCCGCCGGCTGGTCGATCCGAACGTATCAGATGCGGAAAAATTTCACATCAGGGAGACAATCCGCTATCTCGCCTACCGACCCTTACTGCCGGCCGAACCTCGCAAAGGACCCAAGCGGGCAGGGTAGTTCTCAGATGGCGAAAGAAAGCCGATCAAGCAGCCCGGTTCCGCCCCGCTTGCACGCTGAGTCACGATAACGTTCCTCTCCGTACTGCTTGGGCTCGTCATCCACGGGGGACGGGACAAGGCCGGACACAGCCCGGACACAGCCCTGCGGGACAGGAGGGAGGGTCGAAACCGATGACCCTCAAATGGTCGGCAGTCGTGATCGCGGCCGTCGCGATCACGCTTTACGGCACCACGAATATCGTGGTCGCCGTCCTGAGTACCGGCGAGGTGCCGGCGGTGGTGAACCTGTTCGTCATCGCCTGCGCGTCGGTCGCCACGCTGGTGGCGGTCATCGCGCACCTCAACGACCGGCAACAGGGACGGCTGACCGCGCTCACCGAATTTCTCGTCGCCCGGCTCAATGAAGTCGATTCACACGTCGCCGACCGCAACTCCGGCTTCGTCGAGGGCTATTTGCTCCGGCAGGGACAGCAACACGACGCGGCAGTCGTGCAATTTCCACCGCGGATGCACGGCCGGCGACTGATGAGCGGCGGTGACGACTGACCCGCCGGGTGGTTCGCGGACCGTAGTCACCAGCGCCGACGTCCCCGAACGTTCACCCGCCGAGAGGTCTGGCACCTGCGGCGGCAGCAGGTACGCTGACGCCCGTGCGGCCGTTCGAGGTAGGAAACCAGCGCTTGGCCCGTCCGCTGACCGCGGAGCAGGCATGGCGAGCCACCATCGATCGCGCCGACCGGTGCGTGCTGTTCTTCGACTTCGACGGCACCCTCGCCCCGGTCGGTGACGATCCCACGTCGGTGCAGCCCGCGCCCAAGGTGCTGGCGGCGATCGAGTCGCTCGCCGGGGTGGTGCAGCGGATAGCGATCGTGTCGGCCCGACCGGTCGACTTCCTCCGGGCCCAGTTCGCCTCGATCTCCGAGGTCGACCTGTACGGACTGTACGGGCTGGAGCACAGCCACGGGTCCGGGCCGACCGTCACCGAACCGGCCGCGCTGCCCTGGGTCCCGGCGATGCAGGAGTTGGCCGACCGGGCCCGGGCCGAGCTGCCCGCCGGCGCACTGGTCGAGTACAAACGGCTGTCCGTCGCGCTGCACTACCGGACCGCGCCCGAGCTCGCCGAAACCGTCGAATCGTGGGGGCAGGCCCAGGCCGAACAGCTCGGCCTGCGGGTGCAGAGCGGGCGGATGGTCATCGAGATCAAGCCGCCGGTCGACCGCGACAAGGGCATGGTCATCGGCGACGCGGTCGGCACCGCCGGCTGCGCCTGGTACTTCGGTGACGACGTCTCCGACATCAAGGCCTTCGCCGCGCTCCGGGCACACGCCAGCGCCAACCCGGATTTCTTCGGCGTCTGCGTGGCGGTGGCCAACGCCGAGACCGGGCACGATGTGTCAGCGGCCGCCGACCTCACCATCGACTCGCCGGAAGCGCTCGGCGACTTCCTGACCTCCGCCGTGCACGCCCTGGACTGACACCACCCGGCAGGGACGGCCCCGGGGGTCGTCAGGCGCCGTAGCGGCGTTGCCGGTTCGCGTACGACCGCAACGCCCGCAGGAAGTCCACCCGACGGAAGTCGGGCCAGTTGACGTCGCAGAAGTAGAACTCCGAGTGCGCCGACTGCCACAGCAGGAAGCCGGAGAGCCGCTGCTCGCCGCTGGTGCGGATGACCAGATCCGGGTCGGGTTGGCCCCGGGTGTAGAGGTGCTCGGCGATGTGGTCGACGTCGAGCACCTCGGCCAACTCCTCCAGGGTGCCGCCGGACCTGGCGTGCTCATGCAGCAACGATCGGACCGCGTCGGCAATCTCCCGGCGGCCGCCGTAGCCGACCGCGATGTTGACCTGCGCGCCCTCGGACCGGGTCTGGGTACGCTCCTGCGCGGCCTTCAACGCGGTCGCGGTGGAACCCGGCAGCAGGTCCAGCGCGCCGACGATACGCAGCCGCCAGGGGTTGCCCTCCTCGGCCAACTCGGTGACCAGATCCTCGATGATGTTCAACAGCGGATCCAGCTCGCGGGCTGGCCGACGCAGGTTGTCGGTGGCCAGCAGGTACAGCGTGACGTGACCGATACCGGCCTGGTCACACCAGTTCAACAGATGTTTGATCTTCGCTGCGCCGACCCGGTGCCCGTCGTTGGGATCCACGAACCCCATCTCCCGGGCCCACCGGCGGTTGCCGTCGCACATCACGCCCACGTGGCCGGGCACCGGCTTGCCCGCCAGTCTCGCCATGAGCCGTCGCTCATAGACCGAGTAGAGCAGCTCCCGCAGAGTCATCCCAAGCAGACTAGCGACCGGAGCGCCGCCGCGCGGTATCGGCCGCTCGGCGGATCGTCAGTTGTGCGGCGAGCCGGCGAACCGTGACCGCGTCCAGCCGGCCGTCGCCGAGACCGAGTTCGACGACGGTGTCGAAGACGCGCCGGTCCCGCGCCGCCGCCGCGACGGCGGCGTCCACCGTCGTCGGCCGCCGGGCCAGCCAGGCGCCGAAAGCGCTGTGCCGCAGGTGCCCGCCGAGGCGTCGGCGCAGCGCCTGCCGGTAGCGGCGGGCGGCGGCCGCCGGCGTACCGGCCGCCGCCGCACCGGCCAGCGCACCGGACAGCACCGCGTAGAAGATGCCCTCGCCGGTGAACGGGTTGATCAGCGACAGCGCGTCGCCGGCCAGCACCAGCCGACCCGCACCTGCCGGCGGCCGCCGGGTGGACAGCGGCAGATGATGCGCCCGCAGGTCGGTGACCTGCGCCAGGTCGGTGCCGGGCAGCAGCGCGCACAGCCGGTCCAGCAGCCGGGCACGGGTCAGGGGCCGGCCGCGCAGCACCTCCCCGTACCCGACGTTCGCCCGCCCGTCGCCGATCGGAAAGGCCCAGGCGTACGCCGGCCAACCGGCCGCCGTGGTGACGATCCGCTGTTCGCCGGGGCTGGTGACGGCCCCGACCGGCGCGTAGCCGCGAATCGCCAGGGCCAGATGTCCGTCCGGGTTCGGCCCGTGACCCAACGCCCGGCGTACCACCGATCCCGCGCCGTCCGCGCCAACCACCGCCCGCGCCGCGATCTCACCGTCGAGCAGCACCAGGTCGTCGCGGACCGTGACCCGCCGTACGGTGTGCCGCCGCAGCCGCACGCCGACGGCGACCGCGGTGGCGACCAGCCGGGCGTCGAAGACGGCCCGCGGCACCGTGTACGCCGGACGGACCAGCTCGGCCGCGACCTGCCCGCCGTGCGGGGCGACCAGCCGGAGCCGGCCGACCGGGGCGAACCCGGCGACCGGGTCGGGCACGTCCAGCCCGGCCAGCACGTCGAGGGCGTGCGGTGCGATGCCGTCGCCGCACGGCTTGTCCCGGGGGAAGTCGGCCCGGTCCAGCAGCAGCACCCGGGCACCGGCCCGGCGGGCGGCGATCGCGGCGGCGGCACCGGCCGGCCCGGCGCCGACCACCGCGACGTCGACGACCGACGTACCGTCCACCTGGACCTCCTCGTCAGGCCGGTTCCGTGCCGGCGGCCGTCCGGCCGGGCTGGGAACCGACGGTCCCCCGGCCGGGCTCGGCGCTGCCCGCCGCCCGGCCCCGTTCGGCGCGACCGGCCCGCCACACACCGTAGAAGGCCAGCACCACCGCCACCACCAGCGGCGCGCCGTCGCGGACCAGACCGTCCACGCCGAGCAGCCACCAGCACAGCGGCAGGTCGACCGCGAGCGCCCCGAGGCTGACCAGGACCAGCAGCCAGCGTGCCCAGCGTCGGCCGCGCAGCATGAAGAACGACACCAGCAGCACCAGCCAGCTGGTGGCGGTGGCGACCGCGATCCAGGCCACCACCGCCGGGGTGGCGACCAGCCGGCCGTCGAGCAGCACCCCGATCGAGACCAGCGCCGGCACCAGCATCAACGGCGGGTAGGTGAAGGCCGAGACCCGGGCGACGAGGAGCCAGGCGACGACCGGCGGCCGCCGGGGCGGGGCCTCGCGCCAGGTCAGCCGCCGGCCGTCGCGGACCAACCGGGCCGGGTGCCGGGTCAGCTGCGCACCGACCGCCGGGGACCGGTACAGCAGCCACACCACGGCCAGGCAGAGCCCGGCGATCAGGCCGAACCCGGCCACCCCGGGCAGCGGCGGTACGCCGGAGCGCGGCACCACCAGCCGGCCGAGCGCGAAGACGGTGGTGACCGCCAGGATCAGCCCGAACGGTCGGGCCCCGGCCCGGCCCCGGCGTACCTGCCGGATCAGGACCAGGAAGCCGAACGCCCGCAGCAGCGCCCAACCGGAGCGGACCGCCACACCGATGTCCCGCTCGGGGGCGTACCACCAGTTGAGCAGGTCGACCACGACGGTGGCCGCGGCGGTGACGGCGAGCAACCCGACCAGCCGGCGGACCGGCGGCGGCAGGGCGGGCACGGCCGGGCGGACCGGTCCGGCGCGGCCCGCACCGGGATCGACTGCCGCCACCGGCGCAGGCTATCCAACGGTCAGTCGGCGGCGTCCAACCGGGCCCGCAGCGCGTCCAGCTCCGCCCAGAGCACCCCGGGCAGTTTGTCGCCGAACCGCTCGAACCATTCGGTGATCTGCGGCAGTTCCGCGCGCCACTGCGCCGGGTCGACGGCGAGCGCGGCGGCCACGTCGGCCGGGTCGACGGCCAGGCCGGACAGGTCGAGCGCGTCGGCGGTCGGTACGTTGCCGATCGGGGTCTCCACCGCCGTGCCGGTGCCGTCCAGCCGCTCGACGATCCACTTGAGCACCCGGGAGTTCTCCCCGAAGCCGGGCCAGAGGAACCGGCCGTCGTCGTCGCGGCGGAACCAGTTGACGTAGAAGATCCGGGGCAGCTTGGCGGCGTCGCCGTCAGTGCCCTTGCCCATCTCGATCCAGTGCCGGAAGTAGTCCCCGGCGTGGTAGCCGATGAACGGCAGCATCGCCATCGGATCCCGCCGGACCACCCCGACCTTGCCGGCCGCCGCAGCGGTCGTCTCCGAGGAGAGGGTGGCACCCAGGTACACGCCGTGCACCCAGTCGCGTGCCTCGGTGACCAGCGGCACCGTGGTGCGTCGCCGGCCGCCGAACAGGATCGCGTCGATCGGTACGCCGCGCGGGTCGTGGTACTCGTCGGCCAGGATCGGGCACTGGGTGATCGGGGTGCAGAACCGGCTGTTCGGGTGGGCGGCGTCGGTACCCCGGTCGGGGTTCCAGTCCTCGCCCCGCCAGTCGGTCAGGTGCGCCGGTGGCTCGCCCATCCCCTCCCACCACACGTCGCGGTCGTCGGTCAGCGCGACGTTGGTGAAGATGGAGTTGCCCCGGTCGAGGGTCCGCATCGCGTTGGCATTGGTCCGCCAGTCGGTGCCGGGCGCGACGCCGAAGAGCCCGTACTCGGGGTTGACCGCGTACAGCCGGCCGTCGTCGCCGAACCGCATCCAGGCGATGTCGTCGCCGATCGTCTCGACCTTCCAGCCGGGGATGGTCGGCTCCAGCATGGCCAGGTTGGTCTTGCCGCAGGCGGACGGGAACGCGCCGGCTACGTAACGGACCCGCCCGTCCGGCGCGGTCAGCTTGAGGATCAGCATGTGTTCGGCCAGCCAGCCCTCGTCGCGGGCCATCACGCTGGCGATCCGCAGCGCGTAGCACTTCTTGCCGAGCAGCGAGTTGCCGCCGTAGCCGGACCCGTACGACCAGATCTCCCGGGTCTGCGGGAAGTGCGAGATGTACTTGATCTCGTTGGCCGGCCACGGCACGTCGGCCTGGCCCGGCTCCAGCGGGGCGCCGACCGAGTGCAGGGCCGGTACGAACTCGGCGTCGTCGCCCATCGCGGCGAGCACCTCGGCGCCCATCCGGGTCATGATCCGCATCGAGGCGACGACGTACGCACTGTCGGTGATCTCCACCCCGAACATCGGCTCCGGGGCGTCCAACGGGCCCATGCAGAACGGGACCACGAACATGGTCCGGCCGCGCATGCACCCCCGGTACAGCTCGGTCATCACCCGCTTCATCTCGGCGGGGTCCACCCAGTTGTTGGTCGGTCCGGCGTCGGACTCGTCGGGCGAGCAGATGAAGGTACGTTCCTCGACCCGGGCCACGTCGGTCGGGTCGGTGCGGGCCCAGAACGAGTTGGGGCGGCGTTCGCTGTCCAGTCGGACCAGGGTGCCGGAGTCGACGAGTTCGTCGGTGAGCCGGTGCCATTCGGCGAGCGAACCGTCGGCCCAGACGACCCGGTCCGGTGTGGTGAGGTCGGCGATCTGCCGGACCCAGTCGAGCAGGCGGGCGTGGCTGGTCGGGGCGGGGCTGGGGAAGTTCGACGGTACGGACGCGGTGGCCGTTGCAGTCATGGCGATCTCCTCGTGGTCGGCGCTGACCTCGTTCCTGGAGTGCACGGCACCGGCGGATGGTCGGGCCCAGCCGCCGGGTTACAAGTCCGGGAGTTGGACTCAGGGTAAGCCGATTGATCGTTCAGGGCAGCCGAGGAGCTTGTGAAGAAGTGCACAAGTTATCGGCGCATGCAATCTGACGAGTTGTTTCTCGCTCCCACGCGCAGTTGTACGCAAAAACCTCCGGCTCTCGACCGACTCCAACCCCAATCACTCTGCGTGTTCAGAACTCGAGTGCCGGAAGCGTGGGGGTGGCCGGGAAACTCGGGTGGTGCCGACACATCGGCGGGCGGGAACCCGCTACGCTCGACCACGTGCCCGTCCACGCCGCCGGCGAGCCGTCCGCGCCCGCATCCAGTCCGGGGTTGATCCGCCGGCTCCGGGACCGGTTCGGTCTGCTGGTCCGCGAGATCGGCAAGTTCGGGGTGGTCGGCGGGATCGCCTTCATCGTCGACATCACCCTGTTCAACGTCGCTTCAAGCCTGCTCGGGTTGGGCCCGCTCAGCGCCAAGACGCTGTCGACGGTAATCGCCGCATCGGTGGCGTTCGTCGGCAACCGCTTCTGGACCTGGCGGCACTCGGTCAGGTCCGGACTGGCCCGCGAGTACGGCCTCTACTTCTTCTTCAACGCCGTCGGCCTGGGCATCGGTCTGGCCTGTCTGGGGATCAGCCACTACGGGCTGGGCAGCATCTGGCCGGGGGTGTTCCAGACGCTGCTCGCCGACAACATCGCGGCCAACATCGTGGGCGTGGCGGTCGGCACCCTGTTCCGGTTCTGGGCGTACCGCAGGTTCGTGTTCACCGTCGCGGCACCCGCCGCGGTGGCGGCCGCCAGCGACCGCGACTAGCCCCACCCGGTGCCGCCCTACCCGCCAGTCAACCCGAACGGCCCGTCGACCTGCCGTATGGTGATCTGATGCGAATACTTCGCCTTCTGCCCGAGCGCTGGCAGAGGTTCATCCGCGAGGCGCTGAAGTTCGGCACCGTCGGTGGCATCAACACCGTGGTCAACTTCGCGGTGTTCAACGCTCTGGCACTGACCGTGCTCGCCGACGGTCAACTGAAGGCGACTGTCGTCGCCGCACTGGTGGCGACCACCAGCTCGTACTTCATGAACCGCCACTGGACCTACCGGGACCGGCCGAAGTCGGCCATCCGGCGGGAGTACGTGCTCTTCTTCCTGTTCAACCTCACCGGCCTGGCGATCGAGGTCGGGGTGCTGGGGCTGGCCAAGTACGGCTTCGGCATCAGCGGGCTGCTGGCCCTGAACATCGTCAAGATCATCGGACTGGTGCTCGGCACCATCTTCCGCTTCTGGGCGTACCGCACGTTCGTCTTCCGCCCGGCACCCGCCACCCACCCGACCACCGGAACCGGCCCGACCACCGGGGCCGGGACCGGACCGGCGGCGCGCGGCCCGGTCCCGCAGCAGATCCAGCGGGACGGGCAGCCACCGACCAGCCAGTCGATGCAGGCCCCGGACAGCACGGCACCTCTGGCCAACCAGCTCGACGCCGAACTCGCCGCCGAGCTCGACGCGAAGATCACCGCCGAACTGGACGCGGAGATCGCCGCAGCGACCCGCCCGGCCAGGCGCTGACCGACGACCGTGCGCTCCGGCACCGGTGCTGACGCCGACCTGTTCTTCGAGGATCTCGCCCCGGGCGGTTCCTTCGACCTCGGCATCACCACCGTGGACGGCGTCGAAATGGTCAGCTTCGCCGAACGCTTCGACCCGCAGTGGTACCACGTCGAGCCGGACCTCGCCCAGGCCAGCCCGTACGGCACCGTGATCGCCAGCGGATTCTTCACCGTCAGCCTGTTCATGCGGGCGTACGTGGACGCGGTGCTGTCCCGGGCCGCCGCCGACACCTCCCCCGGCCTGGAGGAGCTGCGCTGGCTGGCCCCGGTGTACGCCGGTGACCGGCTCGCCGGGCGGCTGGACGTGCTCACCAGGAAGCTGTCCGACGCCCGGCCCGGCCTGGGCACGGTCACCCTGCTGGGGTCGTTGACCCGGCTCGACACCTACGACCGGCCGGAGCGCGAGGTGCTGCGCACCCGGTTCCGTGGCTGGTTCGCGCTACGCGGCGCCGGGCCGACGACCTGACCCGGCTGGCCAGCGAGCCAGGCCCGCTCGGCAGTGCTGGCCAGCCGTCGCCCGGTCAGCGGCCGGGCGAGGCGTTGTCCGGTCGCGCCGGGGCTGCCTGGTCCGGCCCGGTGCGTGCCTCGTCGAGAATTTCCCGCAGCTCACCGTCGCCCAGGCTGTGCAGATCGTGGTGCGCCTCGACCAGCTCGTAGAGCTGCGTCTGCACCTGACTGACCCCCGGAAGGTCGGGCAGCACGGTCTGACCGCGTTCACCTGCCGACTCGATGGTCAACGTCCCGCAGCCGAGCAGCCGCTCGTTGAACCGCTGCGTCATGGAGTGGTCGTTGACCCGGTTCAACGGGATGTCCCGGCGCTCCCGGGAGAACACCCCGTGCTGCAGCACCACCCGCTCGTTGGTGAACACGTAGTGCGTACTGCGCCAGACCGCGAACGGCCGGACGGCGAACCAGAGCACCGCGACCAGCGCAAGCGCGAGAATCACGTACCACACGACGGAGGCTGCGGTGCTCTCCGGCAGCAGCAGGAACCCGGCCACCACGGCGGCGACCGCCAGCACCGTCACCGCCACCGGCCGGACCAGCGCCTTCCAGTGCGGGTGCAGGTGCAACACGACATGCTCGTCCGCGGTGAGCATGTCTTCGGGAAATGCCACGGCAACCTCCTAGCCCGGGCCGGGCAGGGGACCCGGCCGGCGGTCCGTACACCGGCCGCCGGGGTGACCGTAGCGGTTGACCGCCACCCGTACGGTCAACCGGGCGTACCGTTTCCCGGCGCGTCGCCGGACCGCACATGCGTCACGTCCCCGGCTGCGACCGGCAGATCGCCGCCGGCTGTGCGGACCACCAGGCGACCGTCCTCGTCGACCGTGTCGACCAGCCCGGTGTGCGCCGCTCCGGACGGCAACGAGACCCGCACCTGCCGGCCCACCGTCACGCAGTGCCGCAGGTACGCCGCCCGCAGACCGGACGCGACCGGGTCGCCGCCGGCGGCCCGCCACCGCCCGTACCAGTCGGCCACCCCGCGCAGCACAGCCCGCAGCAACGGGTCCCGGTCGGTCGCCGCTGCTCCGGCCAGCTGCAGCGAGGTGGCGCGCAGGCCACTGCCGGGCGGCGGCAGCTCGTCGGCGCGCAGCGTCACGTTGAGCCCGATGCCCAGCACAACGGCCGGTCCGGCCGCCCCGTCCGGGGCCGCTTCGGCAAGGATCCCGGCGCACTTCGCCTCGTCGATCAACAGATCATTGGGCCACTTCAGCGCGGCTGGCAACTCGGCCAGCCGGGTGACCGCCTCCGCCAGCGCGACGCCGGCCAGCAGCGGCAACCAGCCGTACCGGGACCCCGGCACCGCCGGCCACGACCGGGCGGGCCGAGCCGCCGCCGGCTGCAGCAGCACGCTGACGGCGAGGCCGGCCCGCGGCGGCGAGGTCCAGTCTCGGCCGAGCCGCCCGCGCCCGGCGTGCTGCTGCTCCGCCGTGATCACCAGGCCTTCGGCGGCACCGGCTCGCGCGGCGGCGAGCACGTCCGCGTTGGTGGAGCCGGTCTGCGCCCGGACCTGCACGTCGGTCCACAGGCCGTCGGGGACGACCAGCGCGCGACGCAGACCACGCTCGTCCAACGGCGGACGGTCCAGATCGGTGTACGGTGAGCCGGCCATCCGCCCACCCTACGGCGGCACCTGGCAGCGCACCGCGTCTGCCACAGAACCAGGCATGCTCCGGGAAGGAGCATCGCGCCGCTGATACAAGGAGTCCAGCCGCCGCCTGGGGTCGTGGCGGAGACCAACGGGATCTCCCTAATTTGTGACGGTCGATTCTTGCGTCACCGATCATTGATGGTTACCGTTTCAGCACGGGGCGTGACTCTAGAACGTTCTAGGTCTCGATGGTCACCAGAGTCACTTGGCACCTGCTCGGCTGTCATGCCCCTTCGTCGACCGGATGGATCGGATGGAGAGGCGCAATGAGGAGACTGCTCGCCATGCTGGCGGTCGCCGCCACAGCCGGGGCCGCTCTGCTGGTTCCGGCAACTGCGCAGGCCGATGCCGGATCGGCGCTGGCCCTGTGCACCTCTGGCCGGTTCTGCAACTGGACCGGCACAAACTTCTCCGGCACGCTGTTCCAGGGCATCCCGCTGCCGGGTACGTCCGTCTGGTGCATCAACATGCCGGTCGGAACGCGCTCGATGAGCAACGGCACCAGCCTGACCCTGAGCGCCAACCAGAACCGCTGCGAGAACTCCGGCGGGTCGGCATCGGTGGTCGGCCCGGGGCAGGACAGGGCATCCTTCTCCTTCGTGGTCAACTCGGTGTCGTACTGCAGCGTCTGCCGCCAGCCGCGGGGAAGCATGCCGGGCGAGTAGACCGTCCAGACCGAGGATCATGGTCGCCTGCCGGCGTGGATCGCCGGCCGGCGATCCACAGCAGACAAGCGGCAGAGGATGGTCGTCCCGTGCTCGACAGGTCCCCGTCGCGGGTACGACAGCGGGCCACTGCTTGCGATCCGATGGACGCAGCTTGAAGGCACCCGTACCCTATGGGGCATGGAGAGCCGCCCGCTTGACCTACTGCTGTCGATGGCAGGAGTGGCTGGGTGAGCGCCTCGGCGATCGCCGGAACCAGCTCGGCTCCACGCGGTGGGCGCCTCCGTCGGTGGCTTTCGCTTCCCGACCGTCGTCCCGTCACGGTAGCGGCAGCGGTCGTGGTCACGGCGGTGCTCGGGGCGTTCGGCGCGGCGACCGGCTCCATGCTCGGGGCAACCACCCTGACCAATCTTCCGAGCGACACCGCGATGGTCGACCTGACCAGACGTGCCAGCGGCGTCGAGGCTCCTTCGGTCGTGCTGCGGCAGACCTCGGCACAAACAGCGGACCGGGTATTCACTGCGGTGACCTTGGACGGCAGGTGGGACGCGTCGCAGGCCCGGCAGCGCTACGCCGCCGCCGGCTGGTCGGTCTCAGAGATCGAGGTCGTACACGACCAGGCGGGCGTGGCGGACCCCGCTGCCTGGACCAGCGACTACATCCCCTCCCGTTACGACCGGTTCACCGCCGAGCATCACGGACTGGTCGTCGCGATCGCCGGCATGTCCGTCGGCGGCAAGACCACGGTCGGGGTGGACGCCTGGGCCGCAGGCTCACCAGTGCTGCGCATCCTGCTGGTCGCAGGCGTGGCGCTCGGGCTGTCCACCGGATGGCTGCTCGCGGCGGCGGTAGCACGGCGGATCCACTCGACACACCCCGCGCACCGGATCACCGTGGCTGCGCTGTCCGCCACCACCGTCCTCGTCCTCGCGGCACCCGTCGTCGCCCTGTATGTCAGCCTCGCGCACGCGATACGTCCGCACGCTCATACCGGCGGCCCGCTCCCCAGTGTGCACCACGCGCTGTCGCCCGTCCCGTACTGGCCAGCGGCACCGCCGTGGCTGCTTCCCGCCCTCAGCGCCGTCGGCGGGCTGCTCGTCATCGTCACCGTCGTGTTCGCCGCCCGGCCGCCGCCGGCCCGACTCGCCGCAGTCGGCATGCCGACTGGCGGCGTCCGCATCGCCGACGACTTCGAGGTGGCGGCGAACATGGTCAAGGACTCGATCGCCGAAGCCCGGACCGATCGCCGCGCCGCCCAGCGGTTGTTGTTCCTGTCCGCCTATCCAGACTGGACACCTGACGCGCTTGACCGGATGCGCGGTCGTCTCATCGACTCGGGCGTGCCCGCCGCCTTCCTCACCACCACCCAGCCATCCGGGCCACCGCAACCCTGACCCAGGCCCTCTCACCGAGACGCGGGTCCCGGAATCGTGGCTGCTCCGCCGCCTCCCTCCGCAGCGGAGCAGTCTTTCAGGTTGGGCCGGTGTCGCTCCGTCGCGCTACCAGTGGTCGCGCCGCTGCGGCACCGGTGCCACGCCGCGGAACGGATGCCCGGTGACGGTCGTACCGACCACCGGCACTGCTACCGGCGGGTCCATCGCGGGGACGGCCGAGTCCGACGCGGGAACGGCCCGGTCCGACGCTCGTACGGGTTGTGCGTACGCGTCCGTAGGCCGGTCGAACCAGTCAAAATCCTCGTCAGCAGCAGCCGGCGGCGCAGCAGCCGGCGGCGCGGCAGCCGGCGGCACAGCAGCAACCGACGGCACAACGACGGGCGGCACAGCGGCCACCGACGGCTCCGGCAGCACGACGGCGGGCCGACCACCCCGACGTTGGCGCGGCACGGTCACGCCGACCGTGTGGCGTCCACCGGGCGTCGCCCGGCGACGGAACAGCCCGGTACGGGTGGCCCGACGTCGCCCCCGCCCTCGACGGCGCCGATGCGGCGCGGCGTCCAGACTTCCGGCCCTGCGGCTGCCGACGGTGGCCGCCCGCGCCGGCCAGAGCGTCCGCCGCATCACCAGCAGCACCGTCAGACCGGACGCGATCAGCGCGACTCCCAACACTGTCACGTGGTGGTAACGAATCGGGCAACAGGCAGGAAACGTCGTCCCGGGGTCGATCGACCCAGGCTGGGGCCGGCCCGACGGCGGCGTACTGAGGGAAACCGCACACCGTCGGCCCCTGACCGGCGGTCGCGACGTCGATAGCATCCGCGGTGTGGGCGTGACGAGTGAGCAGTCCGGGACCGGAACCGACCTCCACAGCACCGCCGGCAAGCTGGCGGACCTGGAACGCCGGGTCGACGAGGCGGTGCATGCCGGCTCGGCCCGCGCGGTCGAGAAACAGCATGCCCGGGGCAAGAAGACCGCCCGGGAACGGATCGCGATGCTGCTCGACGAGGGTTCCTTCGTCGAGTTGGACGAGCTGGCCCGGCACCGGTCGACCAACTTCGGGTTGGAGCGCACCCGCCCGTACGGCGACGGGGTGGTCACCGGCTACGGCACCGTCGACGGCCGGCAGGTGTGCGTCTTCGCGCAGGACTTCACCGTCTTCGGCGGCTCGCTCGGCGAGGTCTTCGGCGAAAAGATCGTCAAGGTGATGGACCTCGCGATGAAGATCGGCTGCCCGGTCATCGGGATCAACGACTCCGGCGGCGCGCGCATCCAGGAGGGCGTGGTCAGCCTCGGCCTCTACGGCGACATCTTCTTCCGCAACGTCCGCGCCTCGGGCGTCATCCCGCAGATCTCCCTGGTGATGGGGCCCTGCGCGGGGGGCGCGGTGTACTCCCCGGCGGTCACCGACTTCACCGTGATGGTCGACCAGACATCGCACATGTTCATCACCGGCCCGGACGTGATCAAGACGGTCACCGGCGAGGACGTCGGCATGGAGGAGCTCGGTGGCGCCCGCACCCACAACGCCACCAGCGGAAACGCCCACTATCTGGCCACCGATGAGGAGGATGCCGTCGACTACGTCAAGGCGCTGCTGGCGTACCTGCCGAGCAACAACCTCGACGAACCGCCGACGCTGTCGGCCGACGTGGCGCCGGCCGACACCGAGACAGACCGTGAGCTGGACACCATCATCCCCGACTCGGCCAACCACCCGTACGACATGCACCGGGTGATCGAACACGTCCTGGACGACGGCGAGTTCCTGGAGGTCCAGCCGCTGTACGCGCAGAACATCGTGATCGGCTTCGGCCGCATCGAGGGCCGGCCGGTCGGGGTGGTCGCCAACCAGCCGATGCACTTCGCCGGCTGCCTGGACATCAAGGCCTCGGAGAAGGCCGCCCGGTTCGTGCGCACCTGCGACGCGTTCAACATCCCGGTGCTGACCTTCGTCGACGTGCCCGGCTTCCTGCCCGGCACCGACCAGGAGTGGGACGGGATCATCCGGCGCGGCGCGAAGCTGATCTACGCGTACGCCGAGGCGACCGTCCCGAAGGTCACCGTCATCACCCGCAAGGCGTACGGCGGCGCGTACGACGTGATGGGGTCGAAGCATCTCGGCGCGGACCTGAACTTCGCCTGGCCGACCGCGCAGATCGCGGTGATGGGCGCGCAGGGCGCGGTGAACATCCTCTACCGCGCTGAGCTGGCCGCCGCCGACGACCCGGCGGCGGTGCGGGCGCAGCGGATCGCCGAGTACGAGGAGCGGCTGGCCAACCCGTACGTGGCCGCCGAGCGCGGCTACGTCGACTCGGTCATCGCACCGTCGCAGACCCGGTTGCAGGTGGCGCGCGGGCTGCGGATGCTGCGTGGCAAGCGGGAGACCCTGCCGCCGAAGAAGCACGGCAACATCCCGCTCTGACCGGTTCGGGTCGCAGCGGTACGGGTCACCCGCCCGGTGGCGTCGGCAGGTCCAGGTCGGCCAGCCACGGGCTGGCCAGCAGCAGCGCTCCGATGAACAGCGCCGCGAGGTTGACCAGTCCGAAGAATCCCACCCAGACCAGGCCGGGCACCCGGGTCAGCCAGGCGAGCTGGTCGGCGTCCGACTCCGGCGAGCGGCCCTGGGCACGCAGCCGCTGCAGCTCACCGACCGGCCGCATCCCGCCGATCAGCAGGAACCACACCCCGGTGTACGCGAACGCGGCCTGCACCTCCGGGCCGGCGAACCACGAGACGGCGAAGACCACACCGCCGGTGGCCAGGATGGACACGATCCCGAAGAGGTTGCGGATCATCACCAGCATGGCGAGCAGCAGCGCCACGGCGATCCAGAGCAGCAGGGTGATCCGGTTGCCGCCGAGCAGCAGGGCACCGGCCAGCCCGACCAACGACGGCGCGACGTAGCCCGCCAGCAGGGTGAGGATCATGCCCAGCCCGGTCGGTCGGCCGGCCGACAGGGTCAGCCCGGAGGTGTCCGAGTGCAACCGGATCCCCTTGAGCTTGCGGCCGGTGAGCAGGGCGATCAGCGCGTGCCCGCCTTCGTGGGCGATGGTGATCGCGTTGCGGCCGATCCGCCAGGGCAGCCGGGTGAGCACCGCGGCCAGCGCGACGGCGGCGGTGATGAGCACGAGCAGTGGCGGCGGGTCGGTCTGGGCCGTGAAGAGGCGGTCCCACATTTCCGTCAGCCCGGTGATCGACACAGCCAGCGAGCCTACTCACCGCTCGCCACGCCCACCAGACCACCGTCCGCCGGCAGGCACGACCGTAGGTTCGCCACCGGCCCGCTCACTGACGGTCATGCGGTACGCGGCCACAGCGGCGAGCGTCACGGCTGTGCCGCCGGACAGCACCAGCAGTACGGGTACCAGACCGACGCTGGCGACCAGCAGGGCCGCATCGGCCAGGGCCACCAGCATCCACAGTGCAACGCTCGGCTTGGCGATCCGTCGACGGTTGACCATGTCGCACCCCTCCTTCCGTCGCGCTCCGGTTGTACCCGGAAGATCGGAAGTTCATGCGGGTAGTTCGAGGCTCAGCTTGCGGCGGGCTGGAACCTGCTCGCCATCAGCTCGAAGTAGACCAGGTCCTGCTGCCAGCGTTCGGCCGTGGTGGACCAGTAGATGGAGTACGCCTTGTCCGGCGCGGTGACGAACCCCCGGTTGCGCACCTGCAGTCGGTTGCCCTGGTTGCTGGTGTAGCGGAACTCCCAGTCGGCGGCGTCGAGGAAGTAGTCAACGGCCTCGATCCGTACCCGCTCGTAGTTGTTGTAGGTGCCCCGCCGCGCCTGCTCCTGGTTCTGCCAGTCGGCGACCGGATCCGGCTTCGGGTTGTCGGTCTGGTCGATGATGATCAGCCGGCCGAGCTGACCGTTCTCCCGAAACTCCACCCGGGTTCGTTCGCGGCTGACCGACCAGCCTTCCGGCACCGGCACCGAGAACCCGGTCTGGTCCTCGTGCAACCGCCAGCCGTCGGGCAACGGCGACTGCGGGTCCGGCGGCTGGGGCGACTCATCGCTCTGCGGCGGCACCGCCGGCACCTCGGGCGACGTCTCGGCCGCCGGCGAGCTCGGCTCGACACTCGGTTCGGCACTCGGCGCCCCGGAGGTGGGGGCCGGGGCCGACGGCGTGGCCGAGGCGGCTGGACCGGTGCCGAGCTGGCCGTCGGGCTCGTCCTCGTCGCCGGCGGCCAGCAGCGCGCCGGTCACCAGCAACGCCAGTACGACGACAGCTGCCACACCGCTGATCAGCCAGGTACGCGGCAGCTCGGTCATGGACCGGACGGCCTGCGCGGCGCGGTCGAACAGCAGGGCCGGCGCGGACCAGTTTCGCCGGTCCGACGCGCTGGCGGCAGCAGCCGCCGACCCGGGTTGTTCCTCGACCGGCGGCCGCTCGGCGGGCTCGACGACCGTCGGCTGCTCCGTCGCCGTCGGCTGCTCAGCCGCCTTGGCAGCCACTGGCTGCTCAGCCGCCTTGGCAGCCACTGGCTGCTCTGTCGCCTTCGCCGCCGTCGGCTGCTCAGCCGCCTTGGCAGGCTCGGCGGCCGGGGACCGCTCGGCCGTCTTGCCGTCCGGCGCAGTCTCCTTGCGGCCCGGCACCACCTGGGTACGCTCCGCCTGGGGCAGCACGGTGGTCTCCGACGGTGGCTCACCGGCTTTGGTCGGCAACACACTCGTCTCGGCTGCGGCTGCGGCTGCGGTCGCCGCGCCGGCAGGTTGGTCGGTCGACGGCACCACCCTGGTCGGGTCCGCCGAGTTGGTCGGGCGGGTGACCGGCGGGCCGTACTTGGCCGGGCCGGGGACGACCGGCAACGCGGACGGCAACGGGGCCACCGGCGGCGACACCGGCTCCGACGGGACCGGGGTGCGTGGCGCCCCGCCGCGCGGACCCGGCACGATCCCCGACCGGGACTCGCCGGGGCGGACCTCCCGGCTGCCGTACGGGCTGGGTCGGCGTACCCCGTCGAGCAGTGAGCGACCGCGCCGCGGACCGCGACCTGCGGCGCGGGTCAGTAGCCGCTCCGCCTCGTCGGCCTTCATCCGGGTGTACGGGTCCTTGCGCAGCAGCCCGGCCAGCACCGGCTTGAGTGGGCCGGCCCGGCGGGCGGGCGGCGGCGGCTCGGTGGCCAGCGCGGACAGCGTCGCGATGGCGGTCTGCCGGGCGTACGGCGACTGCCCCTCGACGGCCGCGTACAGCGTCGCGCCGAGCGACCACAGGTCGCCTTCCGGGCCGGCGCTGCCGGTCCGGGCCCGCTCCGGGGCGATGTACGCCGGTGAGCCCAGCACCAGCCCGGTACGGGTGACGTTGGGGTCGCCCGGCACGGTGGCCAGGCCGAAGTCGGTGAGCACCACCCGGCCGTCGTGGCCGAGCAGTACGTTGCCGGGCTTGACGTCCCGGTGCATCACCCCGGACAGGTGGGCGGACCGGAGCGCGCCGAGCACGCCGAGGCCGATCTCCGCGGCCCGGGTCGCCGGGACCGGGCCGTTCTGGGCGAGCACGTCCTGCAGCGACCGGGACGGCACGTACTCCATCACGATCCACGGGTCGCCGTCGGTGCGCAGCACGTCGAAGACGCGTACCACGTTGATGTGGTTGAGTCGGGCGATCGCCCGCGCCTCGCGCAGCGAGCGCTCCCGCATCTCGCGGCGTTCCTGGTCGGTGAGGCCCGGTGGCGGCACCAGCTCCTTGATCGCCACGTCCCGGTGCAGCACCTCGTCGCGGGCCTTCCAGACCCGGCCCATGCCGCCCTGACCGAGCGGCTCGACCAGCCGGTAACGGTCTGCAACTAGTTGCGGGGGCACAGCGGACATCCAAATGACCGTACCCGGAAGGTTTGGGTGCCACACGATCGGCACGCGGCCGGTGTGAGCCGCGCGTCATATGGTACCGGGGTGGCAACCTGACGCCGACGGTAGCGCGCCAGTAATGATCACCACTCGCCGGCCGGTCGCCGGCCGGCTGGCCCGCCGCGTACGCTCGGCCGATGAGTGACGCTGACCCGGCCTGGCGGATCGTCCGGGGCACCCCGACCGCCGAGGAACTGGCGGCGCTGGTGGGCGTGATCGTCGCCCGTACCCGTCCGGTTTCCGACAGTGGCACCGATCGGCCGGTGCCGTCGCGGTGGGCCCGCACCGCCCGACCCACGCCGGGATTCCCCGGCCGGCTCGGTCCGGACGCCTGGCGGGCCGCCGCCCTACCCCACTGATCATCGGTACCGCAGGCCCGGGCCCGGTAGCCTGACCACCCGTGGCTACCTCCCTGCGTCCGCGTCTGGTGCTCGCCTCGGCGAGCCCGGCCCGGCACAAACTGCTGCAGGCCGCCGGAATCACCCCTCAGGTGCTGGTGAGCGGCGTCGACGAGGAGTCGGTGACGCTGGACCGGGCCGACGAGTTGTGTCTGGAGCTGGCCCGGCGCAAGATGGCCGCCGTCGCCGATCGGCTCCGGACGGACCTCGCCGACGACGGCACCGACCTGCTGGTCCTCGGCTGCGACTCGGTGCTCGACTTCGACGGGGAGATCCTCGGCAAGCCCGCCGACGCCGCCGACGCGACCGCGCGGTGGCGGCGGATGCGCGGGCGGTCCGGGGTGCTGTATACCGGCCACGCGCTGACCAGTCTGGCCACCGGCGGGTGGGCCTGCGCCGCCGCCGCGACCGTGGTGCACTTCGCCGAGGTCACCGAGGACGAGGTCGCGGCGTACGTGGCGACTGGCGAGCCGCTGCAGGTGGCCGGGTCGTTCACCATCGACGGGTTGGGCGGGCCGTTCCTGGAACGAATCGAAGGTGACCACGGCACGGTGGTGGGGTTGTCACTGCCGTTGCTGCGCCGGCTGGTCAGCGAGGTCGGCTACCGGATCACGGATCTGTGGGGCGAGCCCGACACCGGACGTTAGCCGGACTAGCGTCATGCCCATGACCACCAAGACCTTGCCGATGACCGATGCCCTGCAGGCGTACGTCGTCGCCCACGGCACCCCGCCGGACGAGATCGTCAGTGACCTCATCGCCGAGACCGCCAGCACGCTGCCGGAGAACGCGCAGATGCAGGTCGCGCCGGAGCAGGCGGCGCTGATGACCCTGCTGACCCGGCTGGTGAACGCCCGCCGAGCGGTGGAGGTCGGCACTTTCACCGGGCTGTCCGCGCTGGCCATCGCCCGTGGTCTGCCGGCGGACGGGCAGTTGATCTGTCTGGACGTGTCGGAGGAGTTCACCGCGGTGGCCCGGCGCTACTGGCAGCGGGCCGGGGTCGACGGCCGGATCGACCTGCGGATCGGCCCGGCGGCCGACTCGCTGCGGGCGTTGCCGGGCGAACCGCACCTCGACCTGGCATTCATCGACGCCGACAAGATCAGCTACCCGGTCTACTGGGGTGAGCTGGTGCCCCGGATGCGGCCCGGCGGGCTGATCGTGATTGACAACGTGCTGCGGCACGGTCGGGTGCTGGACCCGCAGAGCGAAGAGGACGAGGCGATGGTCGCCTTCAACCAGCAGGTGGCCGCCGACGACCGGGTGGACGTGGTGATGCTGGCGATCGCCGACGGGCTGACCCTGGCCCGGCGCAGGTGACAGCGGCCCGGCGCAGGTGACAGCGGGCCGGCCCGGCCGGCGGTAGCCTGGAACGGCTGCCCTCTGTGCCGTTGCCGTGCGCAGAGGGCAGCCCTGTTGGCCGGGCCGACCGCCGCAGGCGCTGCGGGCGTGTCCCGTGCCGGCTGACGGACGGCCTACCGAACGCTGCGGGCGAAGGCTCGGGCCGCCCAGGTGACCGCGAGACTGGCCAGCGCCAGGGTGATCAGCAGGCCCTGCCAGACCGCGTCGTCGCCGAGGTTGCCGGCGAACAGCGCCCGGGTGCCGTCGACCGCCCAGGAGAACGGGTTCCACTGCGCCACCCGCTGCAGCCACAGCGGCGCGAAGGCCAGCGGCAGCAGGATGCCGGAGAGCAGCAGTACCGGCTGGGCCACCGTGTTCATCAGCGGGGCCAGCGCGTCCTCGCTGCGGACCAGCAACGCCACGCCGTACGACACCGCCGAGGTCATCAGCGCGATCAGGGCGAGCAGCAGGTACGCCAGCAGCAGGTTGCCCAACTGCACGGTGAGCCCGAACGGGATCGCCAGCACCGTGATGATGACGGCCTGCAGCAGCAGGGACACCACGTCGCGCAGGCTGCGGCCGAGCAGCAGGGCGAGCCGGCTGACCGGGGTGACCCGGGAGCGCTCGATCACGCCGGCGCGCAGCTCGGCGATCAGGCCGAAGCCCTGGAACAACCCGCCGAAGATGGCCAGCAGCACCAGCAGGCCGGGGACGAAGAGGCGGTAGACCTCTGCGTTGGTGGTCGCCCCCATCGGGGCCAGCGCCGGCTTGAGCAGCGGGGCGAACAGCACCAGGTACATGATCGGCTGGAACACCCCGACGAAGATCCAGACGGGGTTGCGCAGCAGCAGCAACGCCTGCCGTTGGAAGATCAGCCAGGTGTCGCGGGCGAATTTCATCGTGCGGTCTCCCTGGTCAGCTCTCACGCAGCGAACGGCCGGTCTTGGTGAGGAACACGTCGTCGAGGCTGGGCCGGTGCAGCTCGATCGAGCCGAGTTCGAGACCGGCGCCGTCGATGGTGCGCAGGATCTGGGGGATGGCGGTGGCGCCGTCGTCGACGAAGAGCCGGACGCCGCCGTCGTCGGGAGTCTCCAGCTTGCTGACGTACGGCTGGCTGTCGAGCAGTTGCGCGGCGGCGGCCGACTCGTCCGGACGCAGCCCGACGGTGACCACCTCGCCGGCGACCTCCCGCTTGAGCGCCGCCGGGGTGCCCTCGGTGACGATCTCGCCGTGGTCCATGATCGCGATCCGGTCGCAGAGCGCGTCCGCCTCGTCGAGGTAGTGGGTGGTGATGAAGACGGTCATGCCTTCGGCACGCAACCGGCGGATCTCGTCCCACATGTGCGCCCGGCTCTGCGGGTCCAGCCCGGTGGTCGGCTCGTCGAGAAAGACCACCTTCGGCTCGTGGATGATGCCCAGCGCGATCTCGACCCGCCGTCGCTGGCCGCCGGAGTAGGTCTTGCACTTGCGGTCGGCGTACTCGGTCAACTGGAACGCGGCGAGCGCCCGGGTGGCCCGACGTTGCGCCTCGGCCTTGCCGATGCCGTACATCCGGGCGTGCATCACCAGTTCCTCGCGACCGGTGACCTCGTCCCAGGTACTGCCGCCCTGGGCCACGTAGCCGATCCGCCGACGGACCTCGCCGGGGTTGCGCAGCAGGTCGGCCCCAGCGATGACGGCCTCCCCGCCGTCGGGCTCGATCAGCGTGGCGAGCATCCGCAGCGTGGTCGTCTTACCGGCACCGTTCGGCCCGAGGAAGCCAAAGATCTCCCCCTCCTCGACCAGCATGTCGACGCCACGGACCGCGTCGACGGTCTTGGCGCCACGACCCTGCCGGGAGCGAAACGACTTCCGCAGCCCTTTGGTCTCGATCATGAAGTGTCTCCTGGCTTGCCGAGCCGGCCGGCCGCCGGCCGCTCTCCCCCGTGGGCAGGCCGGGCCGCCCAGCTCCCCACGCTGCATCTGGCACGCTAGACCCCGGCGATCGGGCTAGTCAACGTTGATTATTGCTGGGTGATCTGGCCGACTCCCGGTCGGCGGCGTCCAGGTCAGCCTGCCACCCCGCCCAGGTGCCGTCAGCCGACTCCTCCGCCGGGTGATACGACGCCCCGGACTCGATCAGCGCGGCGATTCGGTCACACCACGCGATCTCCCCGTCGACCCGGGCGATGGTCAGCTCCAGCATCCAGCCGACGTACGACGGTTTCTGCCGCAACCACCCGGCGGTCAGGTCGTCGCGGGTAGCCGCGTTGCCGGCCCGCAGCATCGCGGCCCGGCCCCGCAACATGGCGACCGCCTCCGCCCGGGGCATCGCCGGCAGAAAGGCGAACGCGCTGAGAAACGGGTCGGCCGGCGGTCGGCAGTCGCGCCAGTGCTGCCGCACCAACGAGTCGAATTCATCGACCCCGGCGGCGGTGATCTCGTAACTGGTCCGCGCCGGCCGGGTACCGACCTGGGCGGTGCCGACCTGGCGGAGCAGCCCTTCCTCGGCGAGCTTGCGCAGCGCGTGGTAGATCGACCCCGGTGCGACGTTGGCCCAGCTGTCCGCCCGCCAACTGAGCAGCTCACGGCGCACGTCGTAGCCGTGCACCGGTTGCATCCAGTTGACCAGACCGAGAATCATCATCCGGGTGGCAGACACATCCGGAGCCTAATCGCCAGTGTGCCATCCCACACTGAGCGCCGGTTTAGTTGATCAAGCAGGCCGATAGACTCCGGCTTGGTCCGTGAGCAAAGGAGAACAGGGCGTGCGCAAAGTTCTCGTCGCAAACCGGGGCGAAATCGCAGTCCGGGTGATCCGTGCCTGCCGGGACGCCGGGCTGGCCAGCGTCGCCGTGTACGCCGACCCGGACCGCTCGGCGGTGCACGCCGGGCTGGCCGACGAGGCGTACGCCCTCGGCGGGGAGACCGCCGCCGACACGTACCTGCGGATCGACAAACTGCTCGACGCCGCCACCCGGTCCGGCGCCGACGCCGTCCACCCCGGCTACGGGTTCCTCTCCGAGAACGCCGACTTCGCCGCCGCGGTCATCGACGCCGGGCTGACCTGGATCGGGCCCAGCCCGCAGGCGATCCGCGACCTCGGCGACAAGGTCACCGCCCGGCACATCGCCCAGCGGGCCGGCGCACCACTCGTTCCCGGCACCGCCGACCCGGTCGCCGGCCCGGACGAGGTGGTCGCCTTCGCCGAGCAGTACGGCCTACCGGTCGCGATCAAGGCCGCGTTCGGTGGCGGTGGGCGCGGGCTGAAGGTCGCCCGCGAGATGGCCGAGATCGCCGACCTGTTCGAGTCGGCCACCCGCGAGGCGGTCGCCGCGTTCGGTCGCGGCGAGTGCTTCGTCGAGCGCTACCTGGACCGGCCCCGGCACGTCGAGGCGCAGGTGCTCGCCGACCAGCACGGCAACGTGATCGTGGTCGGCACCCGGGACTGTTCGCTGCAACGCCGCCACCAGAAGCTCGTCGAGGAGGCACCGGCGCCGTTCCTCACCGACGCCCAGCGCGCCGAGATCCACACCAGTGCCAAGGCGATCTGCCGGGAGACCGGCTACCACGGTGCCGGCACCGTCGAGTACCTGGTCGGCGTCGACGGCACCATCTCCTTCCTGGAGGTCAACACCCGACTGCAGGTCGAGCACCCGGTCACCGAGGAGACCGCCGGCATCGACCTGGTCCGCGAGCAGTTCCGGATCGCCGTCGGCGAGCCGCTGCGGTTCACCGACGACCCGCCCCCGCGCGGGCACTCCATCGAGTTCCGGATCAACGGCGAGGACCCGGGCCGCAACTTCCTGCCCGCGCCCGGTGTCATCACCGCACTGCGCCTGCCCACCGGCCCCGGCGTACGGGTGGACACCGGCGTCACCGCCGGCGACGTCGTCAGCGGCAACTTCGACTCGCTGCTGGCCAAGCTGATCGTCACCGGCGAGACCCGCGCCGAGGCGCTGGAACGCGCCCGGCGGGCACTGGACGAGATGGTCGTCGACGGGATGGCCACCGCCCTGCCGTTCCACCGCCTGGTGGTCCGCGACCCGGCGTTCACCAGCGAACCGTTCACCGTGCACACCAGGTGGATCGAGACCGAGTTCGACAACACCGTGCCGGCGTTCACCGCACCGGCGGCGGCCCCCGACGCCCCCGAACCCCGCGAGACCGTTGTGGTCGAGGTCGGCGGCAAGCGGCTCGAGGTCAGCCTCCCCGCCGGCTTCGGCAGCGGTACGGCCGCCGCGCCGACCGCCGCCCGCCAGCCGGCCCGCCGCCGGGGTGGCACCAGCACGGCGGCGGCCGCCAGCGGCGACGCCCTGGTCTCGCCGATGCAGGGCACCATCATCAAGATCGCGGTCGCCGACGGCGACCAGGTCGCCGAGGGCGATCTGGTCGTGGTGCTGGAGGCGATGAAGATGGAACAGCCGATCAACGCGACCAAGGCCGGCACGGTCAGCGGCCTGGCCGCCGAGGTCGGCGCGGTGGTCACCGCCGGCGCGACGATCTGCGTGATCAGCTGACCGTCCCGGTGCGATCACCCCGGGACGGTCCAGTGCCCGGAGCCCCTTGCCGTCGTAGTAGACGAACAGCGCCCAGTAGTGCACGTCCACGTCACGCTCCTACGGCTGCAGGGCCGCGGTCAGTATCCGACCGGCGTCCTTGCCGTAGAAGACGACCTGGTTGCCCTTCCAGTGCGCGGGGAGTCCCTTGTTGACGAACTTGTCGACGTTCATCAGCATCGGCCCTTCCACCACCTGATGCCGGCCGAGTGGGTTGCCCCGGGCACCGGTGCGGTAGTGCTTCACGACGTCGGCCAGATCGGGACTGGTCGCGGTGAACTTCTTCGTCGCCAGGGCGTCGAGCTTCGCGTTCGGCACCTTGAAGTGCAGCACCACGCCGTCCCCACCGAACCGCGGACTCCCCGCCCAGTCGGCCGCCTGCTGCCGCGACCGGGTGGTGTAGAAACCCTTCCCGAAGTCCATCTTCGACCGTGACGAGAATCCGGTGTCCACGCCGTCGGCCCGGATGTTCTCCGCCGCCTGCCGGCTCGTCCCGTGGTACAGGTCCGTGTAACCGCCGCAGTTGTGCACCAGCACCGGCCGGTCGGCTGCCACCACGTAGTAGGTGTGGTCGGCGTCGACGGTGAGGTCGTTCATCCATTTCAGGCCGGTCCAGACCCGGACCGCGGTGACCCGCTGGGTGGATTCGCCGTCCGGGCTGCGCAACCGGTCACCGGGGCGCAGGTCGGCGGCGTCGGTCCACCGGTCGGTGGTGGCGTTCCAGAACGGATGCTGCGCGGTCGTCTCGACGACCGTGCTCTCGCCGGTCGTGGTGTCGGTGACCGTGACATCGGTCAACTCCCGGTCGGCGTGACGGTGCAGCAGCCGCACCGGCCGGGCCGTGCTCTGCCCGGTGGCCGGGTCGGTGGCCAGCACCTCGTCGCCGAGCTCGACCTCGGCGATCGGCTTGGTGGTGCCGTCGGCCATCCGTACCCGGGTGTCCGGCGCGAAACTGTGCCGCACACAGCTGGCGGCCCCGTCGGCGAGGTCGTCGACCCGGCTACCGCCGACGCGGGCGGCGTCGTCGGCGTAGTCGGCCGCCTCCCGGGTGGCCCGGCTGGTGCCGCGCGACACCGCCCGCGACAGGTCGTCGACCTTGCGCCCGACCGCCTTGCCGGCCGACGCCGCAGCCTTGCCGACACTGGTGCCGGCGACCTTCTTCGCCCCGGCGGACCCAGCCTTGCTCAACGCCTTGCCCGCTGCCGGGCCCATCATCGGCAGCGCCGCGCCCAGACCACCGGCGGCACCACCCAGTACGGCGGTGCGCAGCAGCTCGACGCCGGTCTGGCCCTGCATGGCACCGGTGACCAGGGCACCGGTCACGCCGGAAGCCACCCCGCAGGCGACCGCGCCGACCCCGGTCCAGCCGATCGCGACCATACAGGCGGCTTCGACGAAGAACCCGACCAGCGCGCCGACGATGTCGGCCTTGTGTTCGACGATCCAGTCCCTGGCCGTCCGGGCCCACTGGCCGACCTGGTCGACGGCCCCTCTGACCGCCTCGGCCATCTTCTGATAGGCCTTCGACACGGCCTGCTTGACGTCGTTGATCTTCTCGGCGATCTGTTCGCGGGCCGCCTGCGCCCACTCAAAGACCTGCTCCCACGCCTGCCGCACCCCGGCCTTGACCGTGTTCCAGGCCTTCTGCACGCCGGAGGAGACCTTCTTCCAGGCGTTGCGCAGCCGCTTGCCGAAGTGCCCGGTCGGGTCGGTGACGGTCAGCGAGTTGCCGTCGCCGTACTGGTAGCGGTTGGCCCGGATCGAGTCGGGCACCGGGCTGACGGTGACGCTGTCGCGGCTGTCGAACTGGCCGACGGCCGGGTCGTACCAGCGGGCGTGCATGTTGACCCGACCCGACCGGGGATCGGTCCACTCCGACTGGTAGCCGAGGTTGCCCTCCATGCCGCTGGCGGCGGTCACCTCACCCAGCGGCGAGTAGGTACGGTGACCGGTCACCGACGTCCCGGCGGTGTTGAACTGGGCGACGATGTCGTCGTGCAGATCGGTCCAGAGCATCCGGCTGGTGCCGCCGTCCCGGACCGCGACGGCACCGCCGTCCGGATCCCGCAGGTACTTCGCCGCGCCGTCCATGGCGAGGTCGTTGCCGAGCCCGGTGTACCGGAAGTCGCTGCGCAGCGCCCGGCCCAACGCGTCGTAGGTGTACTCCCGGGCGTTGCCGCCACCGGTCGGCTGCTGGCTGACGATCTGGTCGAACGCGTCCGCGACCCCGACCGAGGTGGTGCCGCCGGTGACGGTCTGCTTACGGGTGCCCCGGGCCGTGTACTGGTAGCTGGTGCCGGTGCTGTCGGAGACGAGCCGGTTGCGGGCGTCGTGGACGTAGTCGACGTCGCCGACCCCGGTCCGGTTGCCGGCCGCGTCGTACCGGTAGCCGACCGTGGTGTTGCCGTCGTTCCACGACGTGAGCCGGTCGGCCAGGTCGTAGGTGTAGGTGTTGCTGGCCGTCGTCGAGCCACGGGTGACGGTCTTGCTGGTCTCGTTGCCGTTGGCGTCCCACCCGTAGGTGATCGTCCCGAGGACCTGCCCGTTGGACCGCACCAGCCGGTCTCTGGTCAACCGGTGCAGGTCGTCATAGTCGAACACCCGCCGGTTGTTGGTGCCGCCGTAGGACATCGACGACACCGCCGACATCTCGTCGTAGGAGTACCCGACCGACACCCCGGCGCTGCTGTTGCTCACCGACGCCAACCGGCCGGCGCTGTCGTAGCCGTACTGGGTCAACCCGGCCGCGTCGTCGCGCGAGGCCATCGACCCGTCCGGCGTGTAGGTGAACGCCGCGTCGCCCGACGGGCCGGTCACCGACAGCGGCAGCCCCCGGTCGTCATAGGCGACCCGGTTGGTGCCGCCGGACCCGGAGAACTCCACCAGCCGACCGGCCGGGTCGTAGCCGTACGTCCGGTCCTGGGTCGCGGCCTCGGCACCGGAGCCGGACTGGCGCTCCAGCCGACCGGCGTCGTCGTAGACCAGGGTCCGGGTCACCCCGCCCGGGGCACGCTGCGACACTGGCTGACCGGCCACGTCGTACACAGTGGTGTACGTGCGGTCCGCCGCGTTCGGGTACGCCGCCGTCGCCGGCTCGATCCGCGACTGCGGCAACCCCCAGACGTTGTACGTCGTCCGGAACGCCTGCCCCCGCCCGTCGGTGAACCGGGTCGGGTTGCCGGCCAGGTCGTAGCCGTACGACGACTCGATGGTGGTGCCGGCAGCCACCGGCTCGGACTGGGTGCGCGGCAGCCCGGTCGCGTCGTAGCTCAACCGGGTCGTGCTGCCCCGCGCGTCCGTCGCCGACACCATGTTGCCGGCGGCGTCGTAGGTCCAGGCCGACGTGGTCAGCGCGGCCCCGCCGGTCGCCCGGTACGCCGCCGTCGCGGTCGGCTGGGACAGCGGGTCGTACGTGGTGGTGGTGGAGGTGCCGTCCGGGTTGGTCTGCTTCACCGGGCGGCCCAGGGCGTCGTGGTCGACCCGGCTGGTCTGCCCGGCACCGTCGACGACGCTGGCCAGCTCCCCGGCGGCGGTGTAGCCGTACTTGGTGGTCACCCCGGCCGGCGTGGTCACCGTCGACAGGCGACCGGCGATGTCGTGGCCCATCGTGGTGGTGTGCGTCTGACCGGTCTGGCGGACCGCCTCGCTGACGCTGGTGGTCCGCCCCAGCAGGTCGTAGCTGCTGCCGGTCACCGCCCCGGTGGGGTCGGTCACGGCGAGCAGGTTGCCGGCCAGGTCGTAGCGGGCGGTCGTGGTGGCACCGTCCGGCGCCACCTGGGTCACCACCCGGCCCAGCTGGTCGTAGGTGAACCCGGTCTCTCGGCCCAGCGGGTCGGTCTGCGACACGACCTGGCCGAGGATGTCGTACGCCGCCGTGAAGACCGGGACGACCGGGGTCGACCCGCCCGGCGGGGTGTACGCGGGCAGCCGGGTCTCGTAGGGCCGGCCGGCCCGATCGAACGCGTACCGGGTCACGTTGCCGTTCGGGTCGGACTCCGCAGTGACCTCGCCGAACGCGTTGTAGCCGATCCGCTCCACCGGCCGCGCCGTGACCACCGGACCGTCGAGTTCCCCGCTCTCGGCCTGCACCTGCGGGCCGGTCGACACCGCTGGCCGGTCGGCCTCGTCGTAGGCCACGTTCGTGGTGTTGCCCAGCGGATCCAGCACCGCCGTGGCCAGACCACCGTCGTCGAGCACGTAGCTGGTGCGCGACACCGTGGCGTCGGCCGCCGGTACGGTGCCGGCGACCACCCGGTCGGCCCAGCCGGCGTCCGCCGACACGCCCTGGTACAGCTGCAGGTCGGAGATGGCCCCGTCGAGCCCGGAGCCGATCCGCAGCCCGCCCCTCGCCACGCTGTGGAAGCGGGCGCCGGTGAATTCGTCGACCTTGTCGCCGTCGATGAACACGGTGAACTTGTCAGCCTGCGGGTCGACGCCGACGGCCAGGTGCTGCCACTGCTCCTCATACACCGTGCCTTCCCCGAAGGGACAGTCGCACCGGATGATCGAGCCCGTCTGCTGCTCGTTCGTGGCCACCCGCCAGCCGTCGATGGTGTGGTCGAACCGGAGCTGGAAGGCGAAGTCGCGGTTCGTGGGGGACGTACTCACCCGCGCGGCACCGGGCACGGTCAGCACCGCGCCGGACTTGCCGTCGTTGTCGACCCGCACCCAGGCGGCCACGGTGTACGGCCGGGTGGTGTCCACCGCCGGCGCGGCCGTGGTGATCTGCGACGTCGACGCACCGGTGAACGCCGCGACCCGCCCCCGCTGGGCGTCGTTCTCCCAGGTCACGTCGGTGGCCGTACCGGGGCTGTTGCCGGCCGAGTCGGCGGCCGCCGTACCGCTGGTCTCGTCCAGCTGCCAGCGGGCCACCGGCGTCGTCGTCCGGTCCGTCTCCCGGTACCGGGTCTGCGAGACCTCCCGGCCGAGGATGTCGTACGCGTGGTCGGTGACGGCCAGCGTCGCGCCGGATCCGTCCCGGGCGACGCTGGACAGCACCTGGTCACCCGGCGACAGCGTGGTCTCGGTGACCCGGTGCAACCCGTCGGGGTCGAGCACGCTGCGGGTCTGCCGGCCCGCCGCGTCGTAGGCGTACGTCGTGACGGTCTGCCCGTTGTCGGTCTGCTGCTCGACCAGGTTCCCGGCCGCGTCGTAGCTGTTGGCCTCCAGCAGGAACGAACTGTCCCCGTCGGTGCGGGTCACCGTCGCGGGCCGCCCGTCGTCGGTGTACGTGTACTCCGTGACGTGCCCCATCGCGTCGGTGGTCGACGCCAGCCGGCCCGCCGGGTCGTAGACGTTCGACTCCACCACCAGGTCCACGGCAGGAGTCGGATCGTTCGGGTCCCCGGTGTAGCCCTTCAGCGTCCGCGACAGCAGGTCGCCGTTGGCGTCCACCTGGTAGGCGTTGACCGTCCCGTCCGGATCGGTCTGCTCCACCACGTGCCCGTAGACGTCGTAGCGGTAGCCGGTGGTGGTGCCCATCGGGTCGACGGCCTGCGACCGGCGGCCGTGGCCGTCGTAGGACCATTCGCTGACCCGGGCCGCATCCCCACCGGTGGCGTCGCTGACCCGCTGCTCGGTCAGGAACCCGTCCGGGCTGTACGAGTGCTGCGTCACCGCCGTGTGCACCGCGCCGGTCACCCGGTCCGTCACCGCCGGATCGGTCCGGGTCGCCACCCGGCCCATCGCGTCGTACGTGTACGTGGTGGTCCGCCCCTGCGGGAACGACGGCGTCACCACCGTCTCGGTCAGTTCCCGACCCAACCGGTCGTAGGTGTACGTGGTCGTCGCGCCTGCCGGGTCGACCACCGTCGCCACGTCACCGGCCGAGGTGTACGTGATCAGCTGCCAGCCCTTCGACGGGTCCAGCACCTGTGTGGGCAGCCCGGCCGGAACGCTCCCGCCGGTGGTGTAGGCGATCTCCGTACGCCGGCCGAGCGGATCCACCGTGCTGCGCAGGTCACCGTTGGAGCTGTCGTAGAGGTAGAGCGTCCGGTAGGTGTCGTCCTGCGCGCTGGACGAGCCCGGCCCCCGCGCCGCCGTCAGCCGGTCGCTCTTCGGGTGCGTCGGGTCGCTGCTGTAGAAGGTGTAGGTGTAGTAGCTGCTGGCGCACTTGTCGGCGGCCTGGTCCTGGCAGGTCACCTCCTGGATGGTGTTGCCGCGCTCGTCCTGCACCGACCGGGTGACGATCCCGTTCGGGTCGTACTCCAGGCTGGTGAACCCGCCGGTGTCGTACCCGTACAGGGTGGTACGGCCCAGCGCGTCGGTCTGCGACACCTTCCGCCCGGAGACCAGGTCGTACGAGTACGACACCTGATGCCCGCCCGGGTCGGTGACCGACACGATCGTCACCGGGTTGGCCACCGTCGTGGTCTGCGTATCCTGCGCCGCCGTGTCGACCTGCGTCGCGCCGGGCGGCAGGGTGTCCGACGGCAACTGGCCGGCCGCTGTCTCCGACAGTGTCGGCGTGTCGGTACCGCCGCCGGTCGCGGCGGTGACCACCAGTGGCACCGTCTGCCCGACCGACCCGTGGTGCAACGTCACCTCGTCGGCGCCCAACGCCCGGTGGTAGAACGCCACCTCCGCCAGCGACCCCGCGTAGTACCCCGTCGCCCCGGCCGCCAGCCCCGACCAGCCGTTGCCGGTGTACCCCGCACCCAGGTACCCCTGGCTCTGCGGTCCGGCCGCCGGCAGCGCCCCGGTGCTCGACTGCACCGGCGCCCCGTCGAGGTACAGCACCTGCGTCGTGGCGTCGGCGGCGTCGGTCGTGGTCAGTACGGCGTGGTGCCACGCGCCGTCGTTGACCGGCGACGGCGACGTCAGCGCCAACGCCCACCGCTGCTTGGCCTGGCTGGTGGCGCAGCTGCGGATGGTCAGCGCAGTGCCGTCCGTGGTGGACGAGCCCGGCACCTCCAGGCACCGCCCCGACCCGGTGTTGCGCCAGCCGCCCTGGTGCGGCGTCCACTTCTGGTTGGCGCTGGTCGAGCAGGTCTGCGCCTGGACCAGCGTGCCGTTGCCGGTGGCCTGACCGGTCAGGCCCAGACACTTGTCACCCCGACGCAACTGTCCACTGCCGCCGACGTACCGCCAGCTCTGGGCGGACGTGGCGGCGCAGGTGCCGACCTGCACCTTGGTTCCGTTGGTGGCCAGCTCCGCGCACTTGCCGGCGAGCCCCGAGGTCAGCGGCCCGGTCGGCTCGGTCGACGGGGCCAGGCCGCGCAGCCGACCGTCGGCGTCGATCCACAACACCGGCGATCCCGCCGACGGCGTACCGCCCACCGCCGCGTCCTGCGTGCCCACCAGCACCCCGGCGGTCGCGGTGGTCCTGAACCACAGCTCCTGCGACTTCGCGCCGTTCGGCGCGACCCGGCCGCCGGGCACCGCCACCAGCGACGACGTCCCGTCGAACGACACTGCGGTGCCGTCGGCGAACGGACCCGCCGCGCCCAGTGTCACCGCGCTGAACGTCGCGGTCTCCTGCCACGTCTCGTTGACCGCGTCGACCCCGGCGGCGTCGCGCAGCCGCCAGTAGTCGGTGGGTGCCGAGCCCAGCACGGCCGCCGCGTACAGGGCGCTGGTGCCGGCCACCCGTGGCGTGCCCATCGTCCAGGTTCCGCCGTTGCCGTCGGTCAGCTCCGACAGCTTGCCGGTGACCGGGTCCGTCGACAGCGACGCCAGGGTCCGCCCTTCGGCGCTGGTCACCGTGGACAGCTGCCAGCTCTGCGCCCGCGCCGTACCGTTGATCTCGGTGACGTCGGCGGCGGTCAACGTCCGGTCGAAGAACGCCACGTCGGCGATCTGGCCGGTGAAGAAGTTCGCGTGCCCGGTGTTGTCGGCGGAGCCCTGGTGCGGCTGGTCCGGCCAGTTCCCACCGACGAACCCGGCACCCACGTACTCGTACGCCGACCCGCCGATGTCGAACATCTCGATCAGGCCGTCGCGGGTCGCCTGCCGGGTGCCGTCCAGGTACAGGGCCTGGCTGGCGCCCTCCCCGGCCAGCACCACGTGATGCCACTGGCCGTCGTCGACCCGGCCGGACGACTGCATGGTGGTGCCGGCGAAGCCGTCGTAGAACTTCGCGTGCAGCTTCCCACTCGTCCCGACGTAGATCGCCGGCGTGTAGTTGCGCGACGTCGTGCCGGCCGAGATCGGATCGTGCTGGTAGGAGAACAGCACTCCGGCCCGCGACGTCGCGCCGGTGCGGAACCACATGCTGACCGACTGGTACGCGCTGTCGTTGACCAGCCCGCTGGGCAGCCGCACCCGCGACGAGGTGCCGTTGAACGCCGTCGACGTCGACGTCGAGCCCGGCCACACCGTCGGCGTCGCGCCCGGCGTCGTGTGCTCGTAGAACGCCACGTCGGTGCCGCCGCGTTCCAGCACGTCACTGGCGGCCCAGGTGGACCCGGCGGGTTCGTTCAGCCGCCAGTACGACGACGGCGCGTGGTTGCGCACCGCGTTCGCCCCCTGGTTCGCGTTGTTGCCCCAGCCGTACGTGGTACACACCGCCGTCGGCGTACACGCCTTCGTCAGGCGGTCGTGGCTGCCGTAGGTGTACTGCCACACGTAGCCGCTGCCGCCGGCGGTCGGCGCGTCCGTCGTCACCTTGGTCACGTGCGACCCGGCCGACGGGCTGGCGGTGCCCGCCCAGGTCAGCGTCAGCGACCGACCGGAGGCGTTGGTCAGCTTCGAGATCAGTCCGCTGCCGTTGTAGGTCGCCGTCAGGGTCCGGTCGTTGGCGTCGGTCACCGCCGTGAGCCGGAAGACCCCGCTGCCGGCGGAGCGGCCGAACACGTACGTGGTGCCGTGTTTGACGGTCAGCCGGTACCCGGTGATCGATGTGCCGGACCTGACCTCGGTCAGCACCTCGTACCGCCCCGGTGGCGGCACGAACGATCCGTCCGAGGTGGGGCCGAAGCCGGCCTCCGAACCGTCCGGATACGTCACCACGGCACTACGCAGCGCGTCGTTCGTGCTGGTCCGCCCGGTCACCTGGGCGTCGAGCAAGCTCGACCAGCCCTGCCCGAACGCCCCCGACCGCCGGGTGTCCAACGTGTTGTACGACCGGGTGATCGCCAGCTCCGGGCCCACCCCGGCCACCTGCGCGTCGGTCGCCGTGGTCGTGTAGTTGCCGATCTCCGGGTGGTAGCCCACCCCCGGGTTCTGCGCCAGCCGGGATCCCAACGCGGGCTGCGGTACCCGGGTGTAGAACGTGTACCTCGGATACCGGGCCCCGTAGACGGCACCGTCGAACGGCTGCACCACCCACGAGTACTGCTTGTTCGAGCGCAGCAGCCCGGCGGGGACGTCGTAGTAGGAGCCGGTGCCCTCGGTGACGTGGAGGACCGTGCCGGCGTCGTCGTGCAGCCAGAGCTTGTAGCTCACCGTCCCGGAGTTGTCCGGGTCGTGGCCGCGCACGTACAACCGGGGGGTCAGCGTCGACACGACCGCGCCGTGCACCGGGGACCGCTGACTCACCTGCGGCGGCAGGTTTGCCGTCATGGTCAGTTCCAGCCGGGGCGCGTACGCCCCGTTGCCGTAGTTCGCCGAGGTGAACCTCGCTCCGGCGGCCAGGACCTGCTCGTCGTCGATCAGCGCGAGACCGAGGTTGCGCTGCCCGATCGCCCACCCCGAGACCAGCTCACGGACGTCGACCTGCACCCACTGGCCGGACGTCGGCCCCGCCGACGGGTTGGCGCACGCCTGCCCGTTGTCGGTGTAGTAGCGGTACCGCACCGAGCCCGGTTCGAGGTCCGGCCCGGGCAGCGCGGCGGTCGCCAACTCACCGACCGTCCACTCCTGCTCGACCAGGCCGACCTGCAGGTCCTTGACGTCGCAGCGCACCCGGTGGTTCAGAAACAGCCGCAGGTACGCCGAGGCGATGATCGGTTTGGCGTCGGTCACCGCGGACGAGATGTCGAAGTTGAGGAACGTCCGGGAACCGACTCCCCCGTTGTAGCCCACCTGCAGGTGGTTGCCGTTCTGCACGGTCGCGCCGGTGGCCGGATCGGAGTCGACGAACACGTCCCCGTCGGGGCCGGTCGTCACCGTCGGATCCACCCGTACCGGGAACACCCGCGCCGGGTCGGCGAGCCAGGCACGGTCGGCGACCAGCCGCAGCGCTGGCCCGCCGTCGACCTCGGTCAGCTCCATCGCGACGGCCGCCGACCGCGCCGGCAGACCGGTCTCCGCGTCCACCGACGAGTCTTCCATGTACGCCGGCGGGATCGACGCCACCACCGCCCCGGCGTCGTCGACCAGCTCGACCGACCCGGCCGAGGAGATGCGGGCCGTCACCCCCCGCAGGGTCAGCGGGAACACCCACGCCGACGCGGCCTGCGGCGACGCCAGGATCAGCGTCTCCTTCACCCCGTCCGGCCGGGCCACCAGCTCCAGGTCGGTGCCGGGCAGCACCTGCCGGTACGTCGCCGTCGCGCCGTCGACCACCGGGGTCACCGTCGCCGCACCGGCCAGACTCCACCCGAACACGCCGCCGCCGGGCAGCGGCAACTCGACCAGCGGCTCCCCCGCCGCCGCGCCGGACGTCGCCGCTGCCCCGGCCGCCGTGGTGTTGGATGTCGACCCCAGCGACACCCCCATCGGGTTGTCGGTGACCCCCCACCGGTCACCCCGACGCACCAGGGTCGGATCGATCGGCCGCCACGACCCGTCCGCCGCCCGGTAGTTAACCTGACCGGTGCTCAGCTGCGCCGTCGTCGAACCGTCGGCGTTGTCGTACACGGTCATGGTCGACCGTGACGACCGGGCGTCGCGGCGGCTCGTCGCCGGATCGTGGCGCGCCGCCGTCACCGGCGTCACCGACTCGTCCACCGCCGGCTGACCGGCGTACCCCGGCAACCCGTCGACCAGCCGCTGCGCGGCGCCGGCGCCCCCGCTGGCCCGGGTCGCCGCCGCCGAGGAGTACCCGCCGGGGCCGGCACCGTCGCCGACCGGCGACACCGGGAGCTCAGCCGTCGCCGGGCCCCCCCATGGCAACCAGCCCGGCCGATCGGTGATCCACGACGTCAGCCACCCCACCGGAAACTCACCGTCGGCGGGCACCGCCCCCGGCGGCACCGACGACGACAACCCCACCAGCGCCGCGGCCACCACCGCGACCCCACCGGCGCACCGCCGCCACCGGGCGAACGTCCGGGTGGTCCCTGTTCGACGACGGCGGTGTGGCTCCTGGCTCGTTCCCATCGGTGGCGGCCTTTCTCGCTGCGGTACGCCCGTTCGCCCAGTTAGGACCATGAACAGATCGTGCCGGCTCGGAGCCGCCGAGTAATGAGGGAGATCTGAGGAAGCCGTTGGGGAATACCAGGGAAGCGCTGAGCGCGCGCGCCAGCAGCCGGCCAGGCATGATGGACAGAGTGCGTGGTGCCGGCGGCGATGAAGCTGGAGCAGCTGATCAACACGGCCCAAGGCCGGCACGGTCAGCTGCTTGACCGCCGCGTTCGGCGCCTACGCCACGATCTGTGTGATCACCTGACCGGGCCCGACCTGATCACCCCGGGACGGTCCAGTGCCCGGAGTCGCGGGCCGGCGCCGGCCGGGCAACCCAGCCGGACCGGTCCGCGTCGTCGCTCCAGTCCGGTACCTCACCGAAGTAGATGATCATCGCCCAGTAATGCCGGTCCTCGTGCAGGACTATCTCGTCGTCACCGGAGAAGTCCTGCCCGTGCCACTGCTCGTTGATCCGGGCGACGGCTTCGGCACGGGAAATGCCGAACAGCTCGACCATCTCGGCCGCCGTCGCGTCCAGCAACTCCCGGACCTCGGCCGACAGGTCCATCTGGTAGTCGTCCACGGATTCCTCTTCTATGGCTGCAAAGCGTCGGCGAGTACCTGGCCGGCGTCCCTGCCGTAGAAGACGACCTGGTTGCCGGACCAGCGGGGCGGAGCCCCCGACCTCAGGAAACCGTCGACGTTCATGAGCATGGGCCCCTCGACCACATTGTAGTTATTCGACAGGTTTCCTCCGGCACCGGTGCGGTACTGCCGTACGATGTCGGTCAGGTCCGGGCTGTTCCTGGTGAACGTCTTCGTGGGCATGGCGTTGAGTTTCGCGTTGGGCACCTTGAAGTGGAGAACTGCTCCGTCGCCTCCGAATCGGGGATTGCTGGCCCAATTCTGTGCCTGCTGCTGGGAACGGGTGGTGTAGAAGCCCTTGCCGAAGTCCATTCTTGAGCGGGTGGAGAAGTTCGGGTCCACGCCGTTGTTCCGGATGTTGTCCGCCGCCTGCCGGCTGGTCCCGTGGTACAGGTCGGTGTAACCGCCGCAGTTGTGCACCAGCACGGGCCGATCGGCTGCCACCACGTAGTAGGTGTGGTCGCCGTCGACGGTGAGGTCGTTCATCCATTTCAGGCCGGTCCAGACCCGGACCGCGGTGACCCGCTGGGTGGATTCGCCGTCCGGGCTGCGCAACCGGTCACCGGGGCGCAGGTCGGCGGCGTCGGTCCACCGGTCGGTGGTGGCGTTCCAGAACGGATGCTGCGCGGTCGTCTCGACGACCGTGCTCTCGCCGGTCGTGGTGTCGGTGACCGTGACATCGGTCAACTCCCGGTCGGCGTGACGGTGCAGCAGCCGCACCGGCCGGGCCGTGCTCTGCCCGGTGGCCGGGTCGGTGGCCAGCACCTCGTCACCGAGCTCGACCTCGCCGATCGGCTTGGTGGTGCCGTCGGCCATCCGTACCCGGGTGTCCGGCGCGAAACTGTGCCGCACACAGCTGGCCGCCCCGTCGGCCCGGCTGCCGCCGGCGCGGGCGGCGGCGTCGGTGTGTTCGGCGGCTTCCCGGGTGGACCGGCTGGAGCCGCGGGACACCGCCCGGGACGCGTCGTCGGCTTTGCGGGTGACCGCCCGGCTGAACGACCGGGCCCCGGCGACGGCCTTCGCGCCGACCCGTGCGCCGGCCTTGCCGAGGCTCGTGCCGGCGACCTTCTTGATGCCGCTGGACGCGGCCTTGCTCAACGCCTTGCCGGCGACCGGGCCCATCATCGGCAGGGCGGCACCGAGACCACCGGCAAGACCGCCGATCACCGCGTCCTGCAGCAGATCCATGCCGGTCTTGCCCTGCATCCCGCCGGTGACCAGGGCACCGGTGATACCGCCGACCATGCCGCAGGCGACCACGCCGACACCGGTCCAGCCGATCGCGACCAGGCAGCCGGCCTCGACGACCATGCCGACGATCGCGCCGACGATCTCGGCCTTGTGTTCGACGATCCAGTCCCTGGCCGTACGGGCCCACTGGCCCACCTGTTCGGCGGCGGCTATCAGCGCCTCACCGGCCTTGATCAGATCCTGATAGTTCTGCTCCACCGTCTGCCTGATGACGTTGCCCGCCTCGACGAGCTGCTCCTGCGTCCACCTGGTGGCCGCCCCCAGGCCGTCGCCGACCCAGTCGGTGAAGTCTCCGAACCGGTCGCCGAACCAGTCTACGGCGCCGTGGTAGGCGTCCTCGATGTCTTCGTACCGGTCGCCGACCCAGTCGGTGAAGTCGTCCCACGACCTCGCGTACGGTTCTCCGACGTGGCCGGTGGGGTCGACCACCGTCAACGGGTTCCCGTCGCCGTACTGGTACCGGTTGGCCCGGACCGAGTCCGGCACCGGACCGACGGTCAGGCTGTCCCGGGCACCGAACTGTGCCGTCACCGGGTCGTACCAGCGGGCATGCATGTTGACCTGCCCGCTACGCACGTCGGTCCACTCCGACTGGTAGCCGAGGTCACCGAGCATGCCACTGTCCGCGGTCACCTCACCCAACGGTGAGTACGTACGGCTGCCGGTCACCGTCGCCCCGGCCGGGTTCATCTGGGCGACCACGTCACCGTGCAGATCCGTCCACACCAACCGGCGCGTGGTGTTGTGCCGCGCCCCGACCACACCACCACCCGGGTCCCGGGTGAAGAACGCGTTGGAACTGTCCCGGGCGAGGTGGTTACCGAGACCGGTGTACTCCCAGCCGTCCCGAAACGCCCGACCCAACCCGTCGTAGTCGAACACCCGCGCGTTACCACCCGCCGGGGTGTGCTCGACCGCCTGGTCGAACGCGTCCGACACCGTCGTCGCCGCACCGGCCGCGCTGCGGGTGCCCCGCGCCGTGTACTGGTAGCCGACACCGGTACTGTCCGAGATCAGCCGGTTACGGGCGTCGTACACGTAGTCGACATCACCGACCCCGGTCCGGTTCCCCGCCCTGTCGTAGCGGTAGCCGACGGTCGTGTTCCCGTCATCCCACGACGTCAACCGGTCCGCCAGGTCGTAGGTGTAGGTGTTGACCGTCGTGGACGAGCCACGGGTGACGGTCCTGCTGGTCTCGTTACCGTTGGCGTCCCAGCCGTACGTGATCGACGCGATCGTCGACCCACCCGACGACACCAGCCGGTCGCTGGTCAACCGGTGCAGATCGTCGTAGGCGAACACCCGCCGGTTCCCCGACGTCCCGAACGTCATCGACGACACCGCCGACATCTGGTCGTACGTGTAGCCGATGGCGGTGCCCATGTCGGCGTTATTCACCGACACAAGGCGGCCCGCACCGTCATACCCGTACTGCGTCGACCCCGCCGCGTCGTCGCGCGACTCCATCAACCCGTCCCCCGTATAGGTGAACGCCGCGTCCCCCGACGGACCCGTCACCGACAACGGCAACCCCCGGTCGTCGTACACGACCTGATTGGTTCCCCCCGGCGCGGAGAACTCCACCAGCCGACCCGCGGCGTCGTAGCCGTACGTCCGGTCCTTCGTCGTGGCCTCCGCACCGGAGCCGGACTGGCGGACCAGCCGGCCGGCGTCGTCGTAGACCAGGGTCCGCACCACCCCACCCGGCGCCCGCTGCGACACCGGCTGTCCGGCCACGTCGTACACCGTCGTGAACGTCCGGTCCGCCGCACTTGGGTACGCCGCCGTCGCCGGCTCGATCCGCGACTGCGGCAACCCCCACACGTTGTACGTCGACCGGAACGCCCGCCCCTCCCCATCGGTGAACCGGGTCGGATTCCCCGCCAGGTCGTAGCCGAACGACGACTCGATGACCGTGTCACCGTCCACCGGCTCCCGCTGCGTCCGCAGCAGGCCCGTCGCGTCGTAGCCGAACCGGGTCACGGTGCCCCGCGCGTCCGTCGCCGACACCACATTCCCCGCCAGGTCATACGACCAGGCCGCCGTCGCCAACGCCGCCCCACCGGACGCCCGGTGCGCCGCCGCCGACACCGGCCGCGACAACATGTCGTAACCCGTCGTCGTGTACGTACCGTCCGGATTGATTTCCTTCACCGGCCGACCCAGCCCGTCGTAGACGACACCGCGGGTCTGCCCCGCGCCGTCGACCACACCCGTCACCTCACCGGCCGCGTTGTACCCGTACCCGACCGTCACCCCCGCCGGCGACCGCACCGACGACAACCGACCCGCCGCGTCATAGCCCACCGTGCTGGTGTGCACCTGACCGGTCTGCCGCACCGCCTCACTCACACTCGTGACCCGACCCAGGAAGTCGTAACCACTACCGGCCACCGCACCCGTCGGATCCGTCGTCGCTAGCAGATTGCCCATCAGGTCGTAGCGCGCCGTCGTCGTGCCGTCGTCCGGCGCCACCTGGGTCACCACCCGACCCAACTGGTCATAGTCGAACTCCGTGACCCGGCCCAGCGGATCCGTCTGCGACACCACCTGACCCAGGCTGTCGTACACCGCCGACGCCACCGGCGTCACCGACGACGACCCATCCGGCGGCGTGTACGCCGGCAACCGGACCTCCACCGGCCGACCCACCCGATCCACCCCGAACGTCGTCACCGCACCGTTCGGATCCGACTCCGCAACCACCTCACCGAACGTGTTGTAACCAACCCGCTCCACCGGCCGGGCCGTCACCACCGGACCGTCCAACTCACCCGACTCCGCCTGCACCTGCGGACCCGTCGTCACCACCGGACGGTCCGCCTCGTCGTACTCCACGAACGTCGCCTGACCCAACGGATCCACCACCGACGTCGCCAGACCCGCCTCATCAACCACATAACTGGTCCGCGACACCCCCGCGTCCGCCACCGGCACCGTGCCCGCCATCACCCCGGCAACCCAGCCGGCGTCGTCCGGCACCCCCTGATACACCTGCAGATCAGAGATCGCCCCCTCGAGGCCCGAGCCGATCCGCACCCCGCCAGCCGCCACGCTGTGGAAGCTGCTGCCGGTGAAGTCGTCGACCTTCTCGCCGTCGAGGAACACAATCCACCGGCCGGCCTGCGGGTCCACGCCCACCGCCAGGTGCTGCCACTTGCCCGCCTGTGTCGAGCCCTGCCCGAAGGTGCGGCGGCGTTGTAGTACGCCGCCGCCTTTGAACACGAGTTGCTCGTTCGTCAGCGCCCGCCATGCGTCGTCGGTGTGGTCGTAGTTGAGCGCGAACGCCGGTGCGCCCCACCCGGACACGCTCGTCCGGGCGCGGCCGGGCATCGCCAGCACCGAGCCGGGCGCTCGCAGGTCGTCCAATCGCACCCAGACGGCGACCGTGTACGGCCGGGTGGTGTCCACCACCGGCGCATCGGTCGTGATCAACGACGACGAACCATCGAACGACGCGACCCGACCCCGCTCGGCATCCGACGCCCAGACCACGTCCGTGGCCGTACCCGGACTGTTCCCCGCCGAGTCGACCGCCGTCGTCCCACCCGCCTCGTCCAACCGCCACCGCGCCACCGGCGTCACCATCCGGTCCGCCGACAGGTAGCCCGTCTGCGACACCGGCCGGCCCACCACGTCATACGCATAATCGACGACCGACAACGCCTCCCCCGCAGCGTCCCGATCCACCCGCGACAACACCCGGTCGGCCGGCGACAACGCCACCTCGGTCACCCGCTCCAGGCCGCCCGGATCCAGCACACTCCGCACCTGCCGACCCGCAGCGTCGTAGGCGTACGCCGTCACCGTCGCACCGTTGCCGGTGACCTGCTCGACCAGGTTCCCCGCCGCGTCGTAACCGTTGCCCTCCAGCAGGAACGAACTGTCACCGTCGGTGCGGGTCACCGACGCGGTCCGCCCGTCGTCGGTGTACGTGTAACTCGTGACGTAGCCCATCGCGTCGGTGTTCGACGCCAACCGACCCGCCGGGTCGTACACGTTCGACTCCACCACCAGATCCACCGGAGGAGTCGGATCGTTCGGATCCCCGGTGAACCCCTTCACCGTCCGCGACAGCACATTGCCGTTGACGTCCACCTCGTAGGCGTTCACCACCCCGTCAGGATCGGTCTGCTCCACCAGGTGCCCGTACACGTCATAGCCGTAGCCGGTCACCGCGCCCTCGGCGTCCACCGACGCCGACCGACGACCATGCCCGTCGTACGACCAGGTACTGACCCGGGCCACATCCCCACCCGACGCGTCGCTGACCTGCTCCTCCACCAGGAACCCGTCCACGCTGTACGAGTAACGCGTCACCGCCCGATGCACCGCACCCGACACCCGGTCCGTCACCGCCGGACCCGTCCGCGTGACCACCCGACCCACCGAGTCGTACGTGTACGACGTCGTCCGCCCCTGCGGGTACGACGACGTCACCACCGTCTCCGTCAACGTCCGACCCAACCGGTCGTACGTGAACGTCGTCTCCGCCCCCGCCGCGTCCGACACCGTCGCCACGTCACCCGCCGAGGTGTACGTGACTGCCATCCACCCCTTCGACGGATCCAACACATTCCACGGCAGACCGGCCGGGGCGTACCCGCCGTCGACCGCAGGCACATCCGTTCCGTCGGTGTATTCGATCTCCGTCTCCCGGCCGAGCGGGTCCGTCACACTGCGCAGGTTGCCGGAGTTGTCATATATGTACGTCGTCAGGTAGGTATCGTCCTGGGCGCTCTGCGAGCCCGGCCCCCGCACGTGGGTCAGCCGGTCGCTCTTCGGGTGCGTCGGGTCGCTGCTGTACAAGGTGTAGGTGTAGTAGCTGCTGGAGCACTTGTCGGCGGCCTGGTCCTGGCAGGTCACCTCCTGGATGGTGTTGCCGCGCTCGTCCTGCACCGACCGGGTGACGATCCCGTTCGGGTCGTACACCAGACTCGTGAACCCACCCGTGTCATAGCCGTACAACGTCGTCTGACCCAACGCGTCGATCTGCGACACCTTCCGCCCCGACACCAGGTCGTACGAGTACGACACCTCGTTGCCGCCCGGGTCGGTCACCGACACGATCTTCACCGGGTTCGAGACCGTCGTCGTCTGCACGTGCTCCGCCGCCTCGTCGACCTGCACCGCACCCGGCGGCAACACCTCAACCGGCAACCCACCCGCCGCCGTCTCCGACAACCGGGCTTCGGCAGCTCCGTCACCAGCCGCGGTCACCACCAACGGCACCGCCCGACCCACCGACTGGTAGTGCGACGCCACCTCGTCCGCGCTCAACGTCCGGTCGTAGAGCGCGACCTCCGCCAACGAACCCTCGTAGTACGCCGTCGAGTCCGAGGGCAGCCCCGACCAACCGTTGCCCGTGTACCCCGCACCCAGATACCCGTGGCTGAGCCTCTCGACCCCGCCGGCCAGAGAGCCGGTGCTGGACTGCACCCGCACACCGTCCAGGTACAACGCCTGGACGGTGTCATCGTCGGCGGCGGTCTTGGTCAGCACCGCGTGGTGCCACTTGCCGTCGTTGACCGGCGCCGCCGACACCAACGCCAACGCCCACCACTGATTGGCCTGGTCGTTGCAGTTGCGGATCGCCAACTGGGTACCGTCCGTGGCCGACGAGCCGGGCACCTCCAGGCACCGGCCCGCCCCCGAGTTGCGCCAACCGTTCCCGGACGTTCCCCACTTCTGGTTCGCGCTGCTCGAACAGGTCTGCGCCTGGACCGGGGTGCCGTTGCCGGTCGCCTGACCTGCCAGGCCCAGACACTTGTCACCCCGACGCAGCTGCCGACTGCTGCCGACGTAGCGCCAGCTCTGCGCGTTCGCACCGTCGCAGGTGCTCAGTTGCACCTTCGTGCCGTCGGCCGCCAACTCGGCGCACTTGCCGGCGAGCCCCGACGTCAACGGCCCGGTCGGATCCACCGACGCCGACAACCCCCGCAACCGGCCGTCGGAGTCGATCCACAACACCGGCGACCCCACCGACAGCGTCCCGTCCACCGCCGCGTCCTGCGCCCCCGCCAGCACATCGCCGGTACCAGTGGTCCTGAACCACAGCTCCTGGGACCGCGTCCCGGCCGGCGCCAGCCGCTCCCCCGGCACCGACACCAGCGACGATGACCCGTCGAACGACACCGCCGTGCCGTCCGCGAACGGACCCGCCGCTCCCAACGTCACCGAACTGAACGTCGCTGTGGTCTGCCAGGTCTCGTTGACCGCTTGAACACCGGCCGCGTCCCGCAACCGCCAGTAGTCCGTCGGCGCGGACCCCAGCACCGCCGCCGCGTACACCCCGCTCGTCCCCGCCACCCGCGGCGTCCCCAACGCCCAGGTCCCACCGTTGCTGTCGGTCACCGATGCCAGCTTCCCGGTCACCGAATCCATCGACAGCGACGCCAGTACCCGACCTTCCTGGCTGGTCACCTTCGACAACTGCCGGCTCTGACCCCGCGCCGTCGCGTTGATCTCAGTGACCTCGGCCGAGGTCAGCGTCCGGTCGAAGAACGCCACATCGGCGATATGCCCGTCGAAGAAGTTCGCATGCCCGTGGTAATTCGGCGAACCATGATGCGGCTGGTCCGGCCAGTTCCCCCCGACGAACCCCGCACCCACGTACTCATGCGCCGACCCACCCACGTCGAACATCTCGATCAGGCCGGTGCGGCCCGCGTGCCGGATCCCGTCCACATACAGCGACTGACTCGAGCCGGCCCCGGCCAGCACGACGTGATGCCACTGCCCGTCGTCCACCCGACCGGACGACTGCATCGTCGTCGAGTTGCCGTCATAGAACTTCGCGTGCAACTTCCCACTCGACCCGACATAGATCGACGGCGTGTAGTTCCTCGACGTCGTCCCGTCCGAAATCGGATCATGCTGGTACGAGAACAACACCCCCGCCCGGGACGCCGTCCCCGTCCGGAACCACAGACTGACCGACTGGTACGCGCTGTCGTTGACCAGCCCGCTGGGCAGCCGCACCCGCGACGACGTGCCGTTGAAGGCGGTCGACGTCGACGTCGATCCCGGCCACACCCCCGGTGTCGGGCCCGGCGTCGTACCCTCGTAGAACGCCACGTCGGTGCCGCCGTTGTCCAGCACGCTGCTGGCCGCCAGGGTCGATCCGGAAGGTTCGTTCAACCGCCAGAACGACGACGGCGCATGATTCAGCACCGCGTTCGCCCCCTGGTTGGCGCTGTTATCCCAGGTGTACGTGGTACACGACGCCGTCGGCGGACACACCTTCGTCAGGCGGTCATAGCTGCCGTACGTGTACTGCCACACGTACCCACCGCCACCGGCGGTCGGCGCGTCCGTCGTCACCTTCGTCACATGCGACCCGACCGACGGGCTGGTGGTGCCCGCCCAGGTCAGCGTCAACGACCGCCCCGACGCGCTGGTCAACTTCGACACCAGCCCACTGCCGTTGTACGTCAACGTCAAGGTCTGGTCGTTGGCGTCCGTCACCGACGTGACCTTGAACGCGCCACCCCCGGCCGCGCGCAAGAACACGTACGTCGTCCCGTGCTTGACGGTCAACCGGTACCCGGTCACCGACGAACCGGACTTCACCGCGGTCAACACCTCGTACCGCCCCGGCGGCGCCACGAACGACCCGTCCGACCCCGGCCCGAACACCGCCTCCGACCCGTCCGGATACCGCACCACCACACCCAGCACCGCACCCGCCGAGTTGGTCCGCTCGGTCACCCGCGCGTCCAACAGACTCGACCAGCCCTGCCCGAACGCCCCCGACCGCCGGGTGTCCAGAGTGTTGTACGACCGGGTGATCTCCAGCGCCGGCCCCACCCCCGTCACCTGCGCGTCCGTCACCGCCGACGTGTAGTTGCCGATCTCCGGGTGGTAACCCACCCCCGGGTTCTGCACCAGCCGGGATCCCAACGCCGGCTGCGGCATCCGCGTGTAGAACACGTACTTCGGATACCGGGCGCCGTAGACAGCCCCGTCGAACGGCTGCACCGCCCACGAGTACTGCTTGTTCGTCTCCAACAACCCGACCGGGACGTCGTAGTACGACTTGGTGCCCTCGTTGACGTGGATGAGGGTCCCGGCGTTGTCGTAGATCCAGACCTTGTAGCGCACGGTGCCGGACTCGTCGAAATCGCGACCCCGCACATACAACCGGGGTGTCAACGTCGACACCACCGCACCGTGGGCCGGTGCCCGCTGGTCCACCTGCGGCGGCAGATTGTTCGACAAGGTCAGCTGCAACCGCGGCGCGTAGTCACCGCCGGCATAGTTCGCCGAGGCGAACAGGGCCGCCGCCGCCGCAGACAAGTCCTCCTCGTCCAACAGCGCCAGACCAAGATTCGGCTGACCGATCGCCCAGCCCGAGATCAGGTCCCGGACATCGACCTCGACCCACTGGCCGACGGACGGATTCGCGTTCGGGTTCTCACACGCCCGCCCGTTGTCGGTGTAGTACCTGTAGTGGTTCGGTCCCAGATCGATCTTCGGGCCCGGATGGGCGGCGGTCCGCAGATCCCCGACCGTCCACTCCTCCTCGACCAGCCCGACCTTGACCCGCTGGACGTCACACCTCGCCCGGTAGTTCAGGTACAGCCGCAGGTTCGCCGAGGAGATGAACCAGCCCGCCTTCGCAAACTCCGCTGGGATGGTGAACTTGAGAAACGTCCGGGACAGGACGCCGTCCCGGTTGCCGATCGCGAGACGGTCACCGTTTTGCACGGCCGGGCCGGTGTCCGGATCGGTGTCGACGAACACGTCCCCACTCGTCGAGATCAGCGCGCCCACGTCCGCCCGCGCCGGGAACACCCGCGCCGGATCCGTCAACCACTCCCGGTCGGCCACCAGCTTCAGAGCCGGGGCACCGTCGACCTCGATCAGCTCCATCGCGACCGCCGCCGACCGCGCCGGCAACCCCGTCTCCGGGTCGACCGACGAATCCTGCATGACCGCTGGCGGGATCGACCCCACCACCGAACCGGCGCCGTCGACCACTTCGACCGACCCACCCTCACCGGCCCGGACCGACACCCCGTCCAGCGTCAGCGGAAACACCCACTCCGACCCGGCCTCGCGCGACGCCAGCACCAGCCCCTGCTGCACCCCGTCCGGCCGCGCCACCACCTCCAGGTCGGTGTCCGCGAACACCTCCGGGTACGTGGCCGTCCTGCCGTCGACCGCCGGCACCACCGCCGCCGCACCAGCCAGACCCCAGCCCACCGACCCATCATCGGGCAGCGACAACTCCACCAACGACTCACCGGCAGCAGCGCCCGCCAGCGACACCCCCAGCGAGTTCTCCCGCACCACCCACCGGTCACCCCGACGCACCAGAGTCGAGTCCACCGGCCGCCACGAACCATCCGCCGCCTCGTAGTTGACCTGCCCCGTACTCAACTCCGCCGTCGTCGAACCATCCGTGTTGGTGTACACATCGGCTTTCGGCCCCGATGCCACCGCGTCCCGCACACTCGTCTCCGGATCGAACCGGCCCACCGTCACCGGCGTCACCGACTCGCCCACCACCGGCTCCCCGGCGTACCCCGACAGACCGTTCACCAACCGCTGCGCCGAACCCGCCCCACCCGACGCCCGCGTCGCCGCCGACCCCACGTACCCACCCGCACCCGCACCGTCACCGACCCGCGCCGCCGGCAACTCCACCGCCGGCCCACCCCACGGCAACCACCCCGACCGACCGGTGAACCACGACGACAACCACCCCACCGGGAACTCACCGTCCGCCGGCACCGCACCCGGCGGCACCGACGACGACAACCCCACCAGCGCCGCGACCACCACAGCGACCCCACCGGCCCACCGCCGCCACCGAACGAACGTCCCCGCTGTCCTCAAGCGACGCCGACGGTGAACAGCACGACTCGCAGACATCAGCGGCTACCTCTTCCCACCTCGATACATTCGGTCGCACAGCGGTCGACCGTCAGGAATCATCTTTGGAGGACGATGCCGGAACTTGAGGGAATGCTGAGGATCGCCTGGGGGTTCGCTTTCAGAAGTTCTGAGGAAACGTCTCCGGCTCTTGATCGCCAGGGCATGACCTGGACCTGCTGCGCTCGCGATCGGCTCCGGAACCGCCGCGCCGGGATGCCCGGGAGGGCATGATGGCCGGGTGCGGTTCACTTCCGACGTGCCCGGCGGGCACGAGCTCACCTACAACGACGTCTTCCTGGTGCCCAACCGTTCCGACGTGGCGTCCCGCCTCGATGTCGATCTGGCCACCACGGACGGCACCGGCACCACCGTCCCGATCGTCGCCGCCAACATGACCGCGGTGGCCGGCCGGCGGATGGCCGAGACCGTCGCCCGGCGGGGCGGCCTGGCGGTGATCCCGCAGGACATCCCGATCGAGGTGATCGCCGAGGTGGTCGCCTGGGTCAAGCGGCGGCACCTGGTGCACGACACGGCGTTGACCCTGGCTCCCACCGACACCGTCGGCGACGCGATCCATCTGCTGCCCAAGCGGTCCCACGGCGCGGTGATCGTGGTCGAGGCCGGGCGTCCGGTCGGCATCGTCACCGAGTCCGACTGCGCCGGCGTCGACCGCTTCGCCCAACTGCGGGACGTGATGTCCCGCGAGCCGCTGACCGTGCCGGAGACCACCGACCCGCGTACCGGATTCGACCTGATGGCGCAGGGCCGACGGCGGGCCGCGCCGGTGGTCGACGACGCCGGCCGGCTGGTCGGGGTGCTGACCCGGGCCGGCGCGCTGCGCGCCACCCTGTACCGGCCGGCAGTCGACGCCGCCGGCCGGTTGCGGGTGGCCGCCGCCGTGGGCATCAACGGCGACGTCACCGGCAAGGCCACCGCGCTGCTCTCCGCCGGGGTGGACACCATCGTGGTGGACACCGCGCACGGCCATCAGGAACGGATGCTGGCCGCGGTCCGCGCGGTGCGCAAACTGGACCCGACAGTGCCGGTGGTGGCCGGCAACGTGGTCACCGCCACCGGGGTCGACGACCTGATCGACGCCGGTGCCGACATCGTCAAGGTCGGTGTCGGGCCGGGCGCGATGTGCACCACCCGGATGATGACCGGGGTCGGCCGTCCGCAATTTTCCGCCGTGCTGGAATGCGCGTCGGCGGCCCGCCGACGCGGGCGGCACGTCTGGGCCGACGGCGGGGTGCGCCACCCCCGCGACGTGGCGCTCGCCCTAGCCGCCGGAGCGGCCAACGTGATGATCGGGTCCTGGTTCGCCGGCACCTACGAGTCGCCCGGCGACATCTACACCGACCCGGACGGCCGACGCTACAAGGAAAGCTTCGGCATGGCGTCCGCCCGGGCGGTCAGCGCCCGCACCGCCGACGACAGCCCGTTCGAGCGGGCCCGCAAGGCGGTCTTCGAAGAAGGGATCTCGTCGGCGCGGATGTTCCTCGACCCGGCCCGACCCGGCGTCGAGGACCTGATCGACGAGATCGTCGCCGGGGTACGCAGTGCCTGCACCTACGTCGGGGCCGCGACCCTGGCCGAGTTCCACGACCGGGCGGTCGTCGGGTTGCAGAGCACCGCCGGCTACACCGAAGGCTTGCCGGTGGCCGGCAGCTGGTGAGCGAAGCCCGGTCGGTGCGCGAAGTCCAGTCGGTCGGTGCGCGAGGTCGCGGTTCAGCGCAGCCGGGTGATCGCCACCTCGACGCCCTGGCCGGTGTTCGCCGGGCCGGCGTACACCCCTTTGAGTGGTGGCACGTCGCCGTACTCCCGGCCCCGGCCGACCGCCACGTGCCGTTCGCCGACCGGGATCCCGTTGGTCGGGTCGAACGCCGTCCACCGGCCGGCCCACCACTCCACCCAGGCGTGGCTCTGCCCGTCGAGCAGGTCCCCCGGAGGCAGGGTCTCCACCGTGGAGAGCACTCCCACATCTCCGACGAGATCGTCTCAAGGGCGCCACGGACGTTCTCCCGGGCGGCGGCCAGTGACCCGACGACCGAACTGGCGCTGCGTCCGTCGAGGCCGAGCAGCCCGACGAGCCGCGCCGATGACACCGGCTGGTCGTCGACGTCGACGCCCATCACGCCGAGCAGCGACCGGCAGGCGGTCTCCTCGGCCACCCCCGGATCAGAGATGATCCGGTGCAGGTGTACGTCGAGGGTGCGTGAGGTGTCCTTGGATCCACCGCCCTGGCTGGAGTTGACCACCACGCCACCCGGGTCAGGCCGCCGGGCAGTACCCAGACCCGGTCGCCGTCGTTGACCGCGAACGGGCGCAGGTCGACGTGCCGGGCCCGCAGCCGGTTGCCGATCAGCGTCGGCACCATCGACAGGGCCACCTCGCGCTGGGCGATCCAGCCACGGGGGTCGATCAGGATCCGCTCCCGGACCTGAGCCAGCTGCTCGTCACTGGCCTGGGAACCGATCACGATGCCGGCGCCGCCGGAGCCGTCGACCGGCTTGAGCACCAGCTGATCGAGCCGGTCGAGGACGTGGTCGAGCACGTCCGGGCCGTCGTCGAGGCGGTACGTCTCGACGTTCGGCAGGATCGGTTCCTCGGCCAGGTAGTAGCGGATCAGCTCCGGCACGTACGTGTAGAGCAGCTTGTCGTCGGCGACACCGTTGCCGACCGCGTTGGCGATGGTGACCCGGCCGGCACGGGCCGCGTTGAGCAGCCCGGCGACGCCGAGCACCGAGTCGGCCCGGAAGTGCACCGGGTCGAGGAAGTCGTCGTCGATCCGCCGGTAGATCACATCGACCCGCTGCTTACCGCCGGTGGTGCGCATCGCCACCTCGTTGCCGACGCAGACCAGGTCGCGCCCTTCGACCAGCTCGACGCCCATCTCCCGGGCCAGCAGCGCGTGCTCGAAGTAGGCCGAGTTGTGCACCCCGGGGGTGAGCACCACCACCGTCGGGTCGACGACGCCCGCCGGCGCGGCGGCCCGCAGCGCCCGCAGCAGTTGCGCCGGATAGGACTCCACCGGCTGGATCCGGGTCGAGGCGAAGACCTCCGGCAGTACGTTGGCCATCGCCCGCCGGTTCTCCATCACGTAACTGACCCCGGACGGCACCCGTACGTTGTCCTCCAAGACCCGGAAGGTGCCCTGCTCGTCGCGGATCAGGTCGACTCCGGCGACATGGATGCGCACCCCGTTGTGCGGCATGATGCCGGCCGCCTCGCGGTGGAAGTGGGCGCTGGTCACCACCAGCCGGCGGGGTACCACGCCGTCGGCAAGCACCCGGGCCGGACCGTGGATGTCGGCGAGGAACGCCTCCAACGCGCGTACCCGCTGAGCGCGAAGGTGATGCCCTGGTCGAGAAAGGCCCGGGCGAGGACGTCGGCGCGTACCTCCAGCTCGGCGCTGGACAGGGGCTGCAGAGTGGCGTGCAGGGCCTCGTAGGTCTGTCGCGGCATGCCCGGCTCGCCGAACATCTCGTCCCAGCCGGGGCCGAGGTGGTAGTCCTCGAACAGATCGGCCATCGGCCAGCCCCGCCCTTCATCCGACGACTGCGGTCTGCTCCCTGTCCCCGATGGTTATCACACCTGCCTGCATCACACCACGGAGCGCGGCCGCCTGCATCTTCACGGTTCCCGCACGGTACGCGTTGCTCGTTGCGTACGAGTAACGCGACCGGACGTGTCCGTCGCGCCGGTCAGCGCGACCGGTAGGCATCGCCACGATGCTCGACGGCGGTGACCGTGACCACGTACCGCTCATCATCGATCTCGTAGAGGACCCGGTAGGCGCCGCGTCGGGCCGACCAGGTCCCTTCGTAGGGCGGGAGCATCAGCGGTTCACCGAGCCGGTGTGGGTTGTTGATCAACACAGTGGTGACGAACTCGTAGACGGCTGTCGCGACCTTCTCCGGCAGCCGCCCGGCAAGGGCACGGGCCGCCGGTCCGGCGATACGGATCTGATAGGGCCGCTGGTCCGAGGGCTGACTCACTGGTCACGAGATGACGGAGCCCGGCTGGCCATCAGCGCGGCCACCTGGCTGGCATCCAGTACGTCACCGGCCGCGATGGCCGCCCGGGACTCGGCGAGCTGGCGCATGGCCTCCGGGCTGGAAAGTACGTCCAGAGTCTCCTCCAGCGCGGCGAGATCGTCCGGAGAGATGAGAACCGCGACCGGGCGTCCATGGCGCGTAATCTCGATGCGCTCGTGGGTACGTTCGACTTCCTCGATCAGCTCCGACAGCCTGTTGCGGGCATCAGTGAACGGCATGATCGCCATGTCGTCAGCCTAGCAGAACTGGCGCGAATTCTGTACAGTTTCCGACCTCTCCAGGGGGCGACGAACTACGCAGCGTCACCTCGCTGGGTCGAGTTGTCCGACCGAGCCTGATGCCACAGGTGCATCTTGATGCACCTGTGGCATCAGGCATAAAAACACCATGGGTCTGGCGGCACCGAAAGGTCCGGCAGCCCCGTCGCAGTCGATCAGATCGTGCGCTGCGGCTCAGATCGACCGTCGGATGCGGCGGTACTCGGCGGCGGCCAGCGTCATGCGCTTGCACCGCGCCGGCCGCCGCTTCGTCGAGGTCCCGGTCGGTGACCGGCCCGTCGTCCATCGCGGTCACCGCCCCACCCCGCCGGTCACGACAGGTAGTACCGGCCGCCGTTGCCGCCCCGCCGGTCGGCCCGGTCGGCACGGGGGAACCCGGCCAGACCGCCGCCGATCTGGGGCCCGGCCCCGCGGATCCCACGCGAGGGCATTCGCGGGGTACCGAGCAGGACCGGGCCGTACGGGCCGCACGCCCTGCGGCGCTCCAGCGCAGCTACACGACCCGCACGTAGAGTGCCGGCCACGACGCGTGGCGGTCTACCGATCGCACCGTTACGCGGACGGTGCGGACAGAGCGCGGACACCTGCGGACGCCCTGGCGGCGAGGCGGTCGTCCCCTGTGGTGGCCGCTACCGAGGCAGCCTCGGTGTACGCCTGCTCCGCCGCTCGACGGTCGCCGATGTGTGCGTGGGCATCGCCGAGGTCACACAGGTGTGCGCCGGACCAACCGGGCCGCCGCCGGTCCGGCGCGAGGCCGGTGGCAAGCAGTTCGACGGCCTTCTCGGCGTAGCCCGGATGGCCGGCGTCGGCGAGGTGCAGGAGGACGACGCCCTTCTGTACCAGGAAGAACGCGCCGGTATGAAAGTAGTTCCAGGGCGGCACCGGACGCTCGAACTGCCGGGTAGCGTGCTCGGCGGACCGGTCCAGGACGCCGAGCACTGCGCTGGGCCGATGCCCGCAGGAGGCCATACCGCGCGCCTCCTGACCGGCACTGCACGCCAGCTGGCCAGGGTGGACACCCGGCTGGCGCTGCGCGGCCTGCGACAGCGAGATCATCGCGCCAACCTGGCCCTGATGCTCGGCGGCGTAGCCACGGAAGCTCAGGATCGTGGCGGCGAGGTCGGTGTCTCCGGTCTCGGCGGTCCACGCGAGCCCGGCAGCCCACGTCCGCTCAGCTCCGGCGGCGTCGCCCACTGCTGCGTACAACCAGCCAACGAACTGCGCCCACTGCCCCGCGACGTCGACCAGGGCGCGCCGGTTCGCGTCGGCGGCGTCGCGGACGAGGCCCGTGATGACGTCGAGCTGCATCGCGGCCGCCGGGAGCACCGAGCCCGAGCCGACCGCGTCGTCCAGTCGCCGCTGGGCCGCGAGCAGATCGGCGAGTGCCGCAATTCCGCCTGCGCTGATCTGGTTGGTGCGGCTCGCGTGGTGCAGCCGGGCGACCTGGTCGCCGTCGAGCACCGTGGCCGGTGTGTGGATCATCGCGGTGAGCCGCCCTCCGGCCTTGAGCGCGTCGTCGAGACGCGCAAGCAGCTCGGGCGGTGGCTTTCGGCGGCTCTGCTCGATGTCGTGCAAATGTGACCGGCTGGAGTAGACGATCCGGGCGAGGTCACGTAGTGACAGGCCTGCCTGCTCCCGTAGCGCCCGCAGTGTCGCGGGTAGACGCGGGTCGACGACGCGCACAGAGTCCCTCCCACACGGATGTTGACGGCTGGCCACTGCACCGGCCAGCGCCCTCATCGCGACGGTACGCCGGACCGGCCACCACGGCTATGCTGCTCGGCAGGGGTCGGCCTGCACATCGGCCCCCCGGCGTATCGCCACGCGACGGGGGCTCGCCCTCGCCAGTTCGACCAGCACCGCGAGGCGGAGGCGGGCTGCCGGCACGGGACCTGCCGGCAGCCCGGGCGTCGTCCGCGACCACCGGGAACGGGGGATCCGGGGGTAGCAGATGTTGCCGTGTCAACCGTACGCCTTCCTGGCCGATCCGCGCCGCCCCCGAAAGTTCCTAGTCAATCACTCTTCGTCATGCCACATGAGCTGACGTGCGGCTTCGGCGACTGATCCGGACAACGAAGGATAAATTGTGATTGTGTGCGCCAACTGGCTCACCGTCATATGGTTCTCCACCGCGACGGTGATCGGCATGATCAGCTCGCTGGCCTTGGGGGCCACCACCACCCCGCCGATGATCTGCCCGCTGGCCGGGCGGCAGAACAGCTTGACAAAGCCGTCCCGCAGGTCGGCCATCTTCGCCCGGGCGTTGCCGGCCAGCGGCAGCATCACCTGCCGGGCCTGCACCCGCCCGTCGTCCACCTCGTCCTGGGACACTCCGACGGTGGCCAACTCCGGATCGGTGAAGACGTTCGCCGCGACGGTACGCAGCCGCAGCGGCACCACCGCCTCGCCCAGCGCGTGCCACATCGCGATCCGGCCCTGCATCGCCGCGACGCTGGCCAGCGGCAGTACCCCGGTGCAGTCGCCGGCGGCGTAGATGCCCGGCACGTTGGTACGCGACACCCGGTCCACCGGCACATGCCCGCTGTCCGCGACCGTCACCCCGTACTCGGCGAGCCCCAGGTCCGCCGTGTTCGGCACCGAGCCGACCGCGATCAGCGCGTGCGAGGCGGTCACCGTACGGCCGTCGCTGAGCCGTACCTCGACCCCGTCTCCGACCCGGGTGACCGCGTCGGCGCGCGAGTTGTTCAGAATCGTCATGCCCCGGGTCCGGAACACCTGCTCGATCGCCATCGCCGCGTCGGCGTCCTCGTGCGGCATCACCCGGTCCCGGCTGGAGACGAGGGTCACCGGCACCCCCATCGCCAGGTACGCGCTGGCGAATTCGGCACCGGTCACGCCGGAGCCGACCACCACCAGGTGCTCCGGCAGCGCCGGCAGGTCGTACACCTGCCGCCAGGTCAGGATGCGTTCGCCGTCGGGCACGGCGGTGGGCAGCTGCCGGGGCGTGGCGCCGGTGGCGACCAGTACGGTCGACGCCTCGATCGGGTACTCAGCGTCACCGTTGTCGGGGCTGACGAGTACCCGGTGGGTGTGACCGAGCGTGTCCTCACCGAGCCTGGCGGTGCCGGCGACGAATGTCACACCGGCCTTGACGAGTTTGCTGTGCACGTCGGCCGACTGGGCCAGCGCGAGCCGCTTGACTCGGGCGTGCACGGCGGTCGCGTCGACGGTGACCGCCTCCAGCCCGTCGGAGTCGATGCCGAACTCCTCGGTGTCCCGGTACCCGGTGACCACCTCTGAGCTGGCGATGAAGGTCTTGGACGGGACGCAGTCGGACAGCACGCAGGCGCCGCCGGCCCCGTCCGCCTCGACCACCGTGACGTCGGCCCGCAGCTGCGCCGCGACCAACGCCGCCTCGTAGCCGGCCGGGCCACCGCCGATTATCACTATCCGCTTCAAAACGACTCTCTCCCCAAACTCGAACTTATGCTGGCAAACCACCCGGCTGACTGCAGCCGCCGACCGGTTGCCCGACACGCGACACGCTCACTCGTATTCTCCCCCACCCCTCCGCCGGGCTATCGTCATCGCCGTGCGTCACTACGCCGCGTATGGCTCAAACCTCGACCCTGCTCGAATGCGTGCTTACTGTCCGCATTCGCCGATGGTGGGCACCGGCTGGCTGGAAGGCTGGCGGCTCACCTTCGCCGGTGAGGGGGTGATCGGCTGGGAGGGAGCGGTCACCACCATCGTGGAGTCGCCCGGCGACCGGGTCTTCGTCGCACTCTACGACGTGCACCCGTGGGACGCCGCGCAGCTCGACGAGGTCGAGGGCGCGTTGTCCGGCACCTACCGGCGGCTGACCGTCCGGGCGGTCACCCTGGACGGCGCGGCCACCGCCTGGGTCTACGTCTTCGACGGGTACGAAGGCGGGCTGCCCACCGCCTGGTACCTGTCGGAGATCGCCAACGCCGCCGAGAAGGCCGGCGCGCCGGACGACTACGTCGCCGAGCTACGAAAGCGACCCACCCGTACCGCCACCGCCTGACCTGCCTACCGCCGGCCGAGCAGCAGGACGCCGGCCGTACGCTCGTCAGTCGGCCGGCCGACCGGTCGCCGGCCGTACGTGGGACAGCGCAGCGTGCAGCAACTCGACGAGTTCCCGCCGCTGCTCGGCACGCAGCGCGGCGAACGCCTGACCGGTGATCCGGTTGGTAACCCGGTCCGCCCACAACCGGCGGCGGATCAGCGGGCCGACCGGCGGCCACGGCGGCGACCACCCGGCCGCGACCGCGGCCTTCGTCCCGTCCGGGCCGCCCATCAGCGCCTCCACCGGCGTCAGCCCGGCCACCCGTACCGCCATCAGGTGTGCCCCGGAGCGGTGCTCGCCGAGCAGTCGTACCGCGACGGCGGCCCGCGCCCCGGCCGCGTCGTCCGGCCGGGGCATCGCCCGCCAGGCGGCGAACAGCGGCATCGCGGTCGCGTCCGCCGCCCCCACCACCGCCTCGGCCAGCTCGACCAGCCGGTCCACCTGCGGACAGTCGCCGAGCTGCTCGACACCCCACCGGCAGCATTCGGCCATGCTCACCGCCGCCACCCCGGTCGGGTCGGTCACCGCGCTGGCAGCCTGCCAGCCGTCGGCCACCGCGTCGGCGGCGATGAACCCGAGCGCGGCCGCGACCGTTTCGGCCGGTACGCCGCCGAGCACCCCGGCCCGGCCGGCGATGTGGAACGCCCAGCCGCTGAGCCCCAGTTGGCGCGCCCGGCTCAACGTGCGCGGACACTCCTGGTACGCCGTACTCAACTCGTGCAGGCTGCGCCGGCACGCGCCGGCCGCCTGATCGGGAATCACCGCGTCATCGCCTTTCGCCCACCCGCCCGGCCGGTCACCGCCACCGACTTTCCGTCAGCGGTCGGTCTGCGGCCCGGGCAGGTCCTCCAGCGCGGCTGCCACGTCGCCGGCGTACCGTCGGGCGGCGACGGCTGCCCGTTCCGCAGTCTTGCGCGCCACCTTACGACGGGCATGCTCCCGCTCGGCTGCTGAGCGTCGCCGTTCCCATTCGGCCAGTTGACGCTGCGCCTCGGCGACGGCGTCGGCCGCGTCCTGCTCGGCGGCGACGGCCCGGTCGAGTTCGGTGCGGGCGGCCCGCTGGCCGGCCTCGGCTTTGTCCAGCTCGTCGACCAACCGCTGCCGGCGGGCGGCCCGCGCGCGAGCAGCCTTGTCCGCCGCCCGAGCGGCCTTGTCCGCCGCCCGAGCGGCCTTGTCCGCCGCCCGAGCGGGCTCGGCCACTCGGGTCGGCTCATCGGCGGCGGCCACCCCGTCGTCCGGGCCGACCAGCCGCAACCGGGGCCGCGGGACCTCGCCGAAACCGGCGTAGTCGACCGCACGGACCAGCCGGCCGGATCGCACCTGGGCGGCGATCTCCTCGTCGGCGAGGGCAGCGGACAGGGTCGCCTCGACCTCGCCCAACGGCAGCTTCGTCGACGCCAGCGCCGGGTCCTCGGCGACGGCCAGCTCCCGGCACTCGGCCACCAGCCCGTCGACCAGCGCCCGCCGCCGGGTCGACAGCTCGCGCAGGGCGGGACCCCGCAGGTCCCGCTGGGCGGCGCGCAACTGACCGGAGAGCTCCACCAGGCCGTCGAGCAGGTCGGCGCGGCGCAGCGCGAGCAGGTTGACCAGCCAGGCGGCCACTGTCGGTTTGCGGAGCTTGCCGATGGCCCGGGCGGTGTCCGGTTCGCTGCCCCGGGCGGCCGAGACGGCCTCGGTACGGGCCGCGACGAACCGCGCCGGCGGTACGGCGTACAGCCGTCGCACCACCTCGGCGGGTACTACGCTGCCGGTCACGGCGGCCCGGCTCAGCGGGCCGGGGTGCCGGCCGGCAGCCGGGCGTAGTCGCAGCCGGCCAGCTTGGTCATGTTGCTGTCGGTGACCTTGTGCCCGGCGTCGTTGAGCAGCCCGTCGTGCAGGGCGAGCGCCCGGCGCGGGGCCACTGCGCGGACGAACTCGACCGCCTCGGAGAGCTTCAGCCAGGGCGCGGAGACCGGCACGAACAGGGTGTCCACCTCGGCGTCGGTCGGCACGTCGAACGAGTCACCCGGATGGTAGACCGAGTCGGCGATCAGGAAGCCGAGGTTGGGCACCCGGGGCAGGTCGGGGTGGATCTCAGCGTGCCATCCCCCGTACGCCCGGACCGGGATACCGGCGGCCTCGAAGCGCTCCCCGGACTCGACCGCGGTCGCCACCTCGCCGAGCCCGTCCAGCTTGGACACCACCGATGGATGAGTGTGGATGGTCACCGAGGGTCGTCGAGCGAGCGCGTCGGTCAGCTGGCCGACGTCGAGGTGGTCGAAGTGCTCGTGGGTGACGAGGACCGCGTCGACGCCGTCGAGCGCGGCCGGCTCGCTGAACGCGCCCGGGTCGATCACCAGCACCGCGCCGTCGTGTTCCACCCGTACGCAGGAATGCCCGAACTTCATCAGTCGCACCGTGACCCCCTGTGAGCCGAATCGTGATCTGCCGCCTCGCAGTCTGCCGGAACCGGCCGGCTCGCGCCGCGCGTCTGAACGACACCTGGCGAACCCGTATGACGATTCCGAGGAGCACCCCTTGACTGTGAAGAACGCAAGACGAGGCCGGTGGCGCACCGGTGGCCGGCGCGGCGCGGCGACCGGCACGGCGGCCCTGCTCGCCCTGCTGATCCTGACCGGCTGCTCAGGATCGGAGGACTCCGGTGTCAGCAGCTCCGCCGACATGCCGCAGCGGGCCGAACCGGCCCCGGCGGGTGGCGCGCCTGGCGACGGCGGACTGACCGGCGGGGACGACGCGGGCGGCGAGGAGGCGGCCGGTGCGGACTCGGCCGGCGGCGCTGAGCGGGGCGGCCAGGCCGACCGGCCGGACGGGACCTCACCGGTCGACCTGGCGGTGGGCAACCGGTCGATCATCTACTCCGGGTCGATCACCGTACGGGTGACCGATGTGCCGGCGAAGGCCGGCGAGGCGGCGACGATCGCGACCTCGGTCGGCGGGTTCGTCGGGCGAGACCAACGCTCCGAGTACGAGTCGTACGGCCGGGCCACGCTGGAGCTGCGGGTGCCGGCGGAGCAGTTCGACCAGGTCGTCGACCGGCTGTCCCGCCTCGGCGAGGAGGTCAGCCGGGAGTTGACCACCCAGGACGTCACCGAGGAGGTGCTGGACCTGGACGCCCGGATCACCACCCAGCAGGCCCGGGTGCGCAGCGGCCGGGCGCTGCTGGCCGAGGCGGAGACCCTGGCCGATCTGGTGATGCTGGAGTCGGAGCTGGCCAAGCGGGAGGCGGACCTGGCGTCGTTGGAGGCCCGCAAACGTGGCCTGGACGACCTGGTGACGCTGTCGCGGATCACCGTCGAGCTGATCGGCCCGGACGCGACGCCACCGGTCGACGACGAGTCGGAGCTGGGTTTCCTGGCCGGGTTGGGGGCCGGTTGGCGGGCGTTCGTCGGGTCGATGCAGGTGCTGGTCACCGTGGTCGGCGCGCTGCTGCCGTGGCTGATCGCACTCGGCGTACCCGCGTTGGGGGTGTTCTGGCTGGTGCGGACGTCGCGGGGCCGGTCCCGGCCGGTTCCGGCCGCCACCGCACCCGCCGGCGGCGCACCGGTGCCGGCACCGCGAGGTGACCACGACGGTACGGAAGGTGACCGCACGGACGACGACCGGGTCGCCGGCGACGCGACGGCCGGCTGATCCGCCGGTCAGTCGGCCGCGGCCAGCTGCAGCACGGTGTGGACGAGCAGGCGGACGCCGACGGCGATCGCCCGCTCGTCCACGTCGAACGAGGCGCGGTGCAGGTCGCTGCCGGCCTCGGCGCGGCCGACTCCGAGCCGGGCCAGGGCACCCGGCACGTACTCCAGGTACCAGGAGAAGTCCTCGCCACCCATGCTCTGCGGGGTGTCTGCGACGGCGGCGGGGCCGAGGGCCGCTGCGGTGGCGGCGGTGAGCGCGCCGATCGCGGCGGCATCGTTGATCACCGGTGGTCGACCACGCAGATACTCGATGTCGACCGTCGCGCCGGTCGGGGCGACCACTTCCCGGATGATCTGGGTGACGATGTCCGGTGCGGCGTCCCAGGTCGGCCGGTCCAGCACCCGCAAGGTGCCGGCGGCGCTGGCCTCGTTGGGGATCACGTTGTACTGGGTGCCGGCGGACGCCTGACCGAAGACCAGCAGCAGGCCGGCATTGGCCGGCACCCGCCGGTTGACCAGCGCGGGCACCTCGGTGACCAGCCGGCCCAGGGCGTTGACCAGGTCGACGGTCAGGTGCGGGCGGGCGGTGTGACCGCCCGGACCGGACAGCCGCACGCTGATGTTGTCCGCCGCTGCGGTGATCGGGCCGACCCGCAGCCCGACCCGGCCGACCGGCAGGTTCGGGTCGCAGTGCAGCGCGAAGATCTGGGTGACGTCCTCGAGCCCGCCCGCCGCGACGACCTCCAGCGAGCCGCAGGGCAGGATCTCCTCCGCCGGTTGGAAGATCAGCCGGACCCGCTGGCGCAGTTCGCCCCGGTCGGCGAGCTGCGCGAGCAGCATCGCCACGCCGAGCAGCACGGTCGTGTGCACGTCGTGCCCGCAGGCGTGGCAGACGCCCGGCACGGTCGACCGGTACGGCACGTCCTTGACGTCGGCCAGCGGCAGCGCGTCGATGTCGGCGCGCAGCGCGACCACCGGGCCGTCAGCGGGGCCGGCGTCGATGTCGCAGATGACGCCGTTGCCCTTGGGCAGCAGCCGGGCGGTGAGCCCCATCCTGGTGAGCTGGTTGGCGATGAACGCGGCCGTCTCGAACTCGTGGCCGGACAGCTCCGGGTGGGCGTGCAGGTGCCGCCGGATCGCGGTCAACTGCCGCCCGCGGGCATCGAGCAACTGGTCCAGCCCGGCCGGCAGGGGTTGGGCACCTGGCAGTGGATCGGGCCAGGACGACGCCATCTCGCTGCCGGTGGGCAACGTCAACGCACTCGTCACGTCAGATTCTCGATCACTGTGGATGGGATGGGACTCCGACAGCCTAGACCGGGGACGGTAACGCTGCGCAACGTCATTCGGGTAGTGGCCGCATCGCGTATTGTCATGGAATGCCTGGTAGAGGCGATCGGACCGCTGCGGTCCGCCCCGAATGTCACCATCGTAGGCAGCCATGGGTCCCACACCTCCTACGCCGAGTAACGAGCCACGTAGCGACCCGGCTGCCGGTTCGACCGAAAACTGACAGATATCTGACTGTCGCGACACCCCCCAGTCCGGGCGTGCCATCTGATAACGACACCGTGACGGGTTGCGCACCTAGAGTCCGATCCGGTGTACATTGGGCTACCACACAACGACACAGAGTGGACTTCTCACCAACCTCGGCGCGTAGCTTTCGTTCCGCCGAGCGACCCAGCAAGATAGAGGGGTTGGTTCCCCGGCCCCTCAATTTCTCTCGGCGGCATTTCCTGTGACTCAGATTCCGACGTGGAGTGGCGGACCAGTCAGCTCTACCAGCGCACGAGCGGCACCCGGCGCCACCATCGGTGGCCGGTACTCGCTGCGTGCCGCGGTCGGGCACGGTGGCATGGGCACCGTCTGGCGCGCCACCGACACCCTGCTCCGACGCGACGTGGCGGTCAAGGAGGTCGTCCTCCCCCCGGGGCTGGCCCCCAGCGACCGCGACGCGATGTACGAACGCACCCTGCGGGAGGCCCGCGCGGCGGCCGCACTGCAGCACCCGGCCGTGGTCCAGGTCTACGACGTGGTCACCGAGGGTGGCCGCCCGTGGATCGTGATGGAGCTGCTGGACGCCCGCAGCCTCGCCGACATGGTCATCGAGGATGGCCCGGTCGCCCAGCGCGCGGTCGCCAAGATCGGCATCGCGCTGCTCGGCGCGTTGGAGGTCGCCCACGCCATCGGCGTCCTGCACCGCGACGTCAAGCCGGCCAACGTGCTGATCTGCACCGACGGTCGCTGCGTACTCACCGACTTCGGTGTCGCGCGGATGCCCACCGACGTCCAGCTCACCACGCCCGGGATGGTGCTCGGCTCGCCGCACTTCATCTCCCCGGAGCGGGCCATGGGCCAGGACTTCGGGCCGCCGAGTGATCTGTTCTCCCTCGGCGTCACGCTCTACACCGCCGTCGAGGGGCGCCCGCCCTTCGACAAGGGCGACCCGATCGAGACCATGCACGCCGTCGTCGAGGACCCGCCCGCCGCCCCGGTGCGCTCCGGCCCGCTCACCGAGGTGCTCTTCGGCCTGCTGGAGAAGGACCCGGCGCGACGCTTCGACGTACCGACCGCCCGGAGCATGCTGCGCGAACTGCTCGCCGGGCCGCTGGCCAGCAAGGCCCCGGCCAACCTGGTCACCGACCCGTACGCGGTGGTCTCGGTGCAGCGACCGCCCAGTTGGCAGCAGCAGGCCCGACCGGCGCCACCGGCGCAGCCCCAGCCGAGTGGCAAGATCGGTGGCCGGGCGATGATCGGCCCGGACGAGTCGCTCACCGACCGCCTCGCCGAGCTGCGCAAGGCCGGCCGGCAGATGCCGAGCGCGGCGCAGTGGTCCGCCGCCGGGCTGGACAACGCAAACCCGACCTCGCCGGCGGCCGGAGCGACCGCCGCGATGCCGATCAGCCAGGCCGGCGTACCCGGTCCGCGTGGGCAGCAGCCGGTTCGGCACGGCCACGGCCCGCAGAGCGGCCACGGCCAGCAGGGCGGCCAGGGCGGTGCGCTGCTCAGCCCGACCGGGGCGATGCCGGCGCCGAGCTGGAGCGACGGGCAGCCGGGCTGGGATCAACCGGCGGCCGGTCGGCCGGCACCGGGAGGTGCCGCCACCGCCGGGGCGATGCTGGACAAGGCGATCGCCGGGCTCCGGCAGGGCACCGGCAGCGCCGTCGAGAAGGTGAAGAGCTGGGACCGGAAGGTGCAGATCGGCGCGGCGGCCGGTGCCACGCTGCTGATCCTGCTGCTGTCCGTGACGCTGTTTAGTGGCGACGACGACGCGTCGCAGACCCCGTCTATCGTTGCGCCTGTCAGCACTGAACCGCCAGGCCCATCATTCGAGACGCAGACCTACGTTGAGCGCGGCATTTCGGTTGAGGTACCCGACGGCTGGGCCAGGACAGAAGCTGGGGTCTGGGTCGATTACACCGACCCAGAGGAAAGTGGGCGTCGCGTTCGACTCCTTGTCGAGAACGCAGGTCCCTCCACTCAGCCGCTGTCTTTCCTCAGAGCCGCAGGCGACCGGTTGTCGAAAAATCGCGGCAGTTGCGATGAGCCGTATCAGGAGATCAGACTGGATGAGTCCAAGATCGCAGACCAGCCATCAGCTGAACTGGAGTACACCTGCGGCGAAGGACAGGAACAACGACACGGCATCTGGCACGCCGTGGTCGCCAACGGAAAGGCGTACTCGTTCTTCCTGACCACCCCAGACGCCCGATTCGAGGAAAGTAAGCCGATCTTCGACGAAATGGTACGAACTTTCTCTCTGACGAGCAGCTAAGTATGGACCTCCTGCCCGAGGACCGGCACCCCTTCCCCAGGGCGTACCGGTCCTCGGGCAGCGCAATCTACAAGATCTCCACCTGACCACTCACCAGGTAGTCTCCAGAGTTCTGCGAACAGAAGGCGCTTGACGTCGGCGACGAGGTCGAACTGTAAAAGACGACCTGCCCCTGATCTTGGTAGTTGTATGCCGGGATACCACCGCCACCTGGGTAGCGGCAGTTCGCAAGGGCACGCTGGAACCCATAGTCGCCCGACACGGTCATCCAACACCAACTCGCATAGAACGGAACCCCATTCAGCGTTCCACTCGTAGTGTCGCAGGAAGTAGCCAATGCCGCAGAAGTTGAGGAGGAACGCTTCCCCACCTCAGCACCCTGCCCAGCAGAGGCAGGAACAGCTAGGACTGATGCGAGAAGAAGGCCTACTGAGGCAAGCCCCGCGATCGATCCCGCATATCCCAGCATCCGGGAAGCCCTGAAACCTGCAACTCTTCGAGACATGACAAAACTCCCTACTAAGATGATCCCGCTGGCGACACCAGGCGAGGAAGTGCCATCAAGACAACAGGACAGCACGCCAAAAGATTGACTACCATTAATATTCAACAAAAACAACTACTCAAAGCGCCAAGACGGATACACCAACTCGGAAGTGGTTTATGTCACAGCCCGCAACCTCGCCAATTGACGGCAGCTCATCCGACTACGACGGTCCAGGTCTCCAGACTCTGCGTACCCGGGTGGTGGCCTGGCTCGGCGACGAGCCGGACCCGGCCGCCCGCGCCGAACTGCTGACCCTGCTGGACCAGCTGCCGGGCAGCGCCGCCGAGCTGGCCGACCGGTTCGCCGGGCCGTTGACGTTCGGCACCGCCGGGCTGCGCGGTCCGCTGCGGGCCGGCCCGAACGGCATGAACCTGCAGGTCGTCACCAGGGCCGCCGCCGGGCTGGTGAGCTGGTTGGCCGAGCAGGGCGGCTCCGGACCGGTGGTGATCGGCTACGACGCCCGGCACGGGTCACGGGCCTTCGCGGTGCGCACCGCCGAAGTGGTCACCGGTGCCGGGCGGGACGCCTACCTGCTGCCCCGCCCGCTGCCCACCCCGGTGCTGGCGTACGCGGTCCGCGCCCTCGACGCGGTGGCGGCAGTGATGGTCACCGCCAGCCACAACCCGCCGCAGGACAACGGCTACAAGGTCTATCTCGGCGCTCAGCTCGGCGGACCGGCCGGTGCGGGCGCGCAGATCGCCCCGCCGGCCGACCAACAGATCGAGGCGGCGATCCGGGCGGTCGGAAAGCTGGTCGACGTGCCGCTCGGCGGCCCCGGCAAGACGCTGGACGACGAGATCGTCGCCGGCTACCTGCGGACCGCCGTGGCGGTGGTGGACCGGGCGACCCCCCGGGCGCTGACCGTGGCGTACACGCCGCTGCACGGCGTCGGTGGGGCGGTGCTGCGGGAGGCGTTCGTCGGTGCCGGATTCCCGGCACCGCTGGTCGTCGCCGAGCAGGCCGAGCCGGATCCGCAGTTCCCCACCGTGGCGTTTCCCAATCCGGAGGAGCCCGGCGCGATGGACCGGGTCGTCGCGCTGGCCCGGGCACACGGAGCCGACCTGGCGATCGCCAACGACCCGGACGCCGACCGGTGCGCGGTCGCGGTGCCACGCGGCGGCGACGGGTGGCGGATGCTGCGCGGCGACGAGCTGGGGGTGCTGCTCGCCGATCAGCTGATCCGGCGCGGCCGGCACGGCCGCTACGCCACCACCATCGTCTCGTCGTCGCTGCTCGGCGTGCTGTGCGCGGCGCGCGGCGAGCCGTACGCCGAGACCCTCACCGGCTTCAAGTGGATCGTCCGGGCCGGCAGTGACACCACTGACGGGGCCGAGGTGCCGCTGGTCTACGGCTACGAGGAGGCGCTCGGCTACTGCGTGGCACCCGACCGGGTACGCGACAAGGACGGCATCACCGCCGCGCTGCTGCTCGCCGAGTTGGCCGCCGAGCTCAAGGCAACCGGTCGGGGCCTGGCTGACCGGCTCGACGAACTGGCCTGCGAGTTCGGGGTGTACCAGACCGACCAGCTCGCCGTGCGGGTCGACGAGCTGAGTGAGATCGCCACCGCGATGGCGTACCTGCGGGCGAACCTGCCGACGACGCTGCTCGGCGAGCCGGTCACCGCGACGCAGGATCTGCTGCCCGACGCCGACGTGGTGATCCTGCGTACCGGCACTGCCCGTGTCGTGGTCCGTCCTTCCGGGACGGAGCCGAAGCTGAAGGCGTACCTGGAGGTGGTCCAGCCGGTGCCGGGCAGCGATCCGGCTGCGGCCCGCGAACGGGCCGATCGGGCGTTGGCACAGCTGCGGGCAGAGACATCGGCCGCCCTAAACATCGGATGATGCCCGTTTCACCCGTTAGGCGCGACCAATTCATATTGCTGATCGTTTAGCTGGTTATGCTAGCTAGCCGCTGCTTCGCCTACCTGACCGCCGCGACGCACCGGCGGTACACGCTGCTCCCCTTCCACCGGCAGACTGCCCTGTTCCGCCTGACCCGTCGGCCCGGCCAGGCCGCCCGATGCTGGCTGGGCCGACGTCTGCGGCCGGCCCGCCCGACCGCCGCCGGTCTCCCCCGGCGATGGTCCGTACTGGACGGACGCCCCGTCATGGCCGTCGTCGTCGACGACGACACGATCAGCCCGCTCAACGCCCACCGGCGCAACCTGCACCTCGTCACCGACGCACTGGCCCGGGCCGGGGTGGACCACTTCGTCATCCCGACCGCGTCCGGGTTCAGCAGCCGGGTCGGGGTGCCGGCCGGCGAGCGTACCGCCGCACTGCGGGCCCTCGGCCGCCTCGACGGCCTGGCCGTGGCACGTGCCGGACACCGGTACCGGCGACTGCCGGCCCGGCCCGACTGGCGGCTGCGCCGGACCCCGGTGATCCGGGTCTTCCAGCCGGTGACCGGCGTCAACGGTCAGCTGACGTACGGCGGGCAGGCCGCCTGCGAGATCGAGTTCTGGACCGTCGACGGCGACCGCCTGCACGCGCCCCGCAGTAACGACGTCACCGCCGTGGTCCCGGCCCGGTCGGCCCCGGTACGGCTGACCGAGGCCGAGGCCTGCTGCTTCGCGCCGGAGGACCGGATCGCCCGGCATGTGACCCGTACCCCGTTCACCCGTCGTCCGGCGACCTGGCCCGACTTCCCGGTCGACCTGGTCTGCTGCTGGACCGACCCGACCGACCCGCGGTGGCGGTCCCGCCGGCAGCGGGCCATGGCCCGCACCGCCGGTCCGGTGCCGGCCGCCCGGCGCGCCGACCGGCACCGCCACCGCGACGGTGCCGGCGGTGCCGGCCCGGCGGGCCACGCCGGCGACGAATGGATCGGCTGGGACGGCACCGAGGAACTGCGCCACCTGCTCCGCTCGGTGCACCTGCACGCGCCCTGGATCCGGCGGATCTTCCTGATCACCGCAGACCAGGTGCCGGGCTGGCTCGACGTAAACGATCCACAACTGACTGTCGTCGACCACCGCGACCTGCTCGGTGGTTACGCCGTGCTGCCCACCTTCAACCCGTACGCCGTCGAATCCGCAGTGCACGAAATCGACGGCCTGGCGGAACGGTTCCTCTACCTGCCCGGCAACGTCTTTCTCGGCCGGCCCGTCGACCGGACCACGTTCTTCGAGCCCAACGGGATCCCGAAGGTGCTGCTCGGCCCGCCGCCCGGGCCGGGCCGGGCCGGGCGTCGGGCCGGCTCGGGAGACACCCCGGCGGTGGCCGCCGCGCGGCGCGTCTTCGCCGACCAGTTCGACCGGCTCGTCGACCCGGGCGCCCAGGTCGGCGTACCGTTGCCGGTGCGCCGCTCCACACTGGCCGAGATCTGCACCAGCATTCCCGAGGTGGTCGCCCGGATTCGCGGTCACCAGATCCGGCATCCGGACGACGTGTCACTGATCCGCTCGCTGCACCCGCACTGGTCGTACCTGCGGGGCACCGCGGTCCCCGGGTCACTGCGCCGGCACCGCGTCGACCCGGCCACCCCCGACGCCGCGCTGCGGCTGCACCGCCTGCTCGACCGGCGCGACGCCGACGCCTTCGGGCTGGACACCGAACTCACCAACGCGGTCGACTCCGTCGCCCGCCGGCTGCGGGTCGAGTTCCTCAGCCGCTACTTCCCGACCCGGTCACCGTACGAGGTCGACGCGGAGACCGCGGCGGCCCGCGCCCCGTTCACCGCGACCGAGCTGGCGCAGCGCCTGCTGCGCCCGCCGGTCGGCCGGTTCCCGGTCGGTCCGCAGCTACGGCTGGCCGCCGCGCCGCAGCAGCAGACCCGCCACCGCGACACCGGGTACCCCGCACAGCCGGACCCGCTGTCGGCGGCCGACCCGGTGCCTGCCACCGAGGTGCTGGTGGGACACCGCTGCGGCTGACCGGCCACCGGGTACCTATGGTGACCAGGTGCAGGCGATCATCGCGACCCTCGGCTACGTACTCTCCCCCGACGGACGTCAGGTGCTGATGCTGCGCCGCGACACCCGGCCGGACGACATCCACTACGGCTACTACAACGGGCTGGGCGGCAAGCTGGAGCCGGGCGAGGACGTCATCGCCGGCATGCGCCGGGAGATCCGGGAGGAGTCCGGGTTGGAGTGCGGACGGGTCGAGCTGGCCGGGACCATCTCCTGGCCGGGCTTCGGCCGGCACAGCGAAAACTGGTTCGGCTTCCTGTTCCGGGTGCCGACCTGGTCCGGCGAACCCCGGCCGGACTGCCCGGAAGGCACCCTGATCTGGACCGACCTGGCCGACGTCCTCGCCGGCCGGGTGCCGATGTGGCCCAGCGACCGGCACTTCCTGCCGCTGGTCTTCGCCGAGCAGCCGACCGTCTTCCACGGCGTGATGCCGTTCACCGACGGCGTCGCGACCGGCTGGAGCTGGACCACCGCCGGCTGAACCGAACTGGTCAAGGCCGGTCAGAAGCGCGGCATCCCGCCGAACTGGCGGTCACCGGCGTCGCCGAGCCCTGGCACGATGAACATCTTCTCGTTGAGCCGTTCGTCGATCGACGCGGTCACCAGCCGCAACGGCAGGCCGGAGCGGTCCAGCCGGTCGATCCCGGCCGGCGCGGCGAGCACGCACAGTACGGTGATCTCGGTGGCACCCCGCTCGGCGAGCAGCCGGCAGCAGTGCTCCAGCGAACCGCCGGTGGCCAGCATCGGGTCGAGCACCAGCACCGGGATGCCGGTCAGGTCGACCGGCAGCGACTCCAGATAGGCCCGGGGCTCGTAGGTCTCCTCGTCGCGGGCCAGCCCGACGAAGCCCATCGACGACTCCGGCAGCAGCGCCAACGCCGAGTCGGCCATCCCGAGCCCGGCGCGCAGCACCGGCACCAGCAGCGGCGGGTTGGCCAGCCGGGTCCCGTCGGTCGGTGCCACCGGGGTGGTCACCGGGAAGGACTCCACCGGGAAGGATCGGGCCGCCTCGTACACCAGCATGGTGGTGAGTTCGTGCAGCGCGGCGCGGAACGCCGCCGAGTCGGTCCGGGCGTCGCGCATCGCGGTCAGCCGGGACTGGGCGAGAGGGTGATCAACGACGAGTACGTCCACGGTCGTTGAACCTACTCGCCAGCCCGGCGGCCGACGCATACACCTCACGGATCGCTTCGGCGTAGCGGGCCGGAGTGTGTTCGGCGCAGCGGGCCGCCGCCGTGGCCGCCTGCCGGCGGGCCGTGTCCGGGTCGAGCAGCAGCCGCAGCACCCCGCCGGCCAGCGCACCCGGCTGCGGCTCGGTGCGCAGCGCGGCACCGGCAAGCGCGCCGTGCGCGTGCAGCGCCCGGTCGACCAGCACCACCGGAGCCCCGGCCAGGCCGGCTTCCTGCAGGACCAGCGCCTGGGTGTCGGTCTGCGAGGCGAACGCGAACACCTCGGCGGCCCCGTACGCCGCAGCCACCACCTCCGGACCTTGCTGGCCGGTGAGGGTGATCCGGGCGGCCACCCGAGGGTCGATGGCGCGCAGCAGCCCGGCCAGCCAGCGCGGCTCGTACAGGGCACCGACCAGCACCAGCCGGGCGGCCGGGCAGCCGGCCAGCACCCGCTCGAACGCGGCGATCAGCAGGTCGATGCCCTTCTCCCGGTTGATCCGACCCACATAGAGGACCACCCGGTCACTGGGCGTGATGCCATGGCCGTACCGGAAGGCGTTGATCTCGTCGGCGGTGGTGCGGCGGGCCGCGACCCCGGTCGGCACCAGGTGCACCCGGTCGGCGGGCACCGGCAGGTGGATTCGGTCCAGCACCGCCCGGGTAGGCACCACCACCGCGTCGGCCCCGCCGAGCAGCAGGGTGTTGGTGGCGTCCATGGCGGCCCGGCGACGGGCGACCGCGCCGCTGGCCATCGGCCGATGGTCGCGGGCGTGGCCGGCCGGTGCCGCCGCCGGGCGGGGCACGCCGAGCCGGCGGGCGTACAGCCGGACGCCGGCGCTGAGCGCGCGGGCCGGCACCCGGTACGCGTCGGCGTACGCGTGCAGGTCGGTGTGGTAGGTCTGGACCAGCGGCAGACCGAGCCGGCGGGCGGTGAGGACGCCGAGCAGCCCGACCGGCCCGGGGGTGTGCACATGCACCACGTCCGGGGCGTGGGCGGCGATCTCGGCGATGGTGCCGGTGGCGGCGGCGCCGCGCAGCAGCCACGGCGACAACCGCAGGTCGGCGACTCCGCAGGGCAGCGCACGTAGCCGCAGCACGTCCGCCTCGGCCGGCTGGTCCGGATGCCGGGGCACCACGATCAGGCCGGGATACCCGGCGGCGGCCGACGCCGCCGCGAGAGTCCGCAATGAGGTGACCACCCCGTCGCGGCGGGGCAGGTACGTGTCGGTGAAGTGCACTGCTCGCACGTCAGGCACGGTGGGTCACCGGGGCCAACATGATGTAACGGTAGGCCAACAGCGCCGTTAAGTCTGCTCGTCCGATCAGCCGACGGCCAAGATCGTGAACCTGCTGGCGACGTAGACTCCCGGACATGACAGGACTCGCGGCATGACAGCGGTGAGCACCCCGGCACCCGCGCGCCACGATCTGGCCGAGGTGGGGCGGAGCGCGGCGACCCTGCGCGCCTTCCTGCACGGGCTGCCCGGCGTCGACGAGGTCGGGGCGCGGCAGCGGGCCGCGACGCTCGGCACCCGCTCGATCAAGACGACCGCCAAGGCGTGGGCGATCGACCTGGCCATCCGGATGGTCGACCTGACCACCCTCGAAGGCGCCGACACCCCCGGCAAGGTACGCGCGTTGTGCGCCAAGGCCCGCCGCCCCGACCCGGCCGACCCCGATTGCCCGCCGGTCGGCGCCGTCTGCGTCTACCCGTCGATGGTGCCGACCGCCGCCGAGGCGCTCACCGGTTCCGGCGTACACCTGGCCAGCGTGGCCACTGCCTTCCCGTCCGGGCAGGCGCCGCTGGAGGTGAAGCTGGCCGACACCCGGGCGGCGGTCGCGGCCGGCGCCGACGAAATCGACATGGTGATCAACCGGGGGGCGTTCCTCGCCGGCCGCTACGACCAGGTGTACGCCGAGATCGTCGCGGTCAAGCAGGCCTGCGGCGACGCCCACCTCAAGGTCATCCTGGAGACCGGGGAGCTGGCCACCTACGACAACGTGCGCCGCGCCTCCTGGCTGGCGATGCTGGCCGGCGGTGACTTCATCAAGACCTCCACCGGCAAGGTGCCGGTCGCGGCGACGCTGCCCGTCACGTTGATCATGCTGGAGGCGGTCCGGGACTTCCACGCCGTCACCGGGCGGCGGATCGGCGTCAAACCGGCCGGCGGCATCCGTACCACCAAGGACGCGATCAAGTACCTGGTGCTGGTCAACGAGACCGCCGGCGACGACTGGCTCACCCCCGACCTGTTCCGGTTCGGCGCCTCCACCCTGCTCAACGACCTGCTGATGCAGCGGTCGAAGCTACGCACCGGGGTCTACTCCGGTCCCGACTACGTCACCCTGGACTGATCAGCGTGTTCGACTACGCACCGGCACCCGAGTCCCGCTCGGTCGTCACCATCCGCGACTCGTACGGTCTGTTCGTCGACGGCGAGTTCGTCGACCCGACCGACGGCGGCGCGCGCAAGACCGTCAACCCGGCCACCGAGGAGGTCCTCGCCGAGGTCGCCGAGGCCGGCCCCGGTGACGTGGACCGGGCGGTGGCCGCCGCGCGGGCCGCGTACCAGCGGGTCTGGGGTCCGATGCCCGGCCGGGACCGGGCCAAGTACCTGTTCCGGATCGCCCGGGCGCTCGCCGAACGCAGCCGCGAACTGGCGGTGCTGGAATCGCTGGACAACGGCAAACCGATCCGCGAGTCCCGCGACGTCGACCTGCCGTTGGCGTCGGCGCACTTCTTCTACTACGCCGGCTGGGCCGACAAGCTGCCGTACGCCGGTTTCGGCCCGGACCCGCGCCCGCTCGGCGTCGCCGGGCAGGTCATCCCGTGGAACTTCCCGCTGCTGATGCTGGCCTGGAAGATCGCCCCTGCGCTGGCCGCCGGCAACACGGTGGTGCTCAAACCGGCCGAGACGACCCCGCTGACCGCGCTGCTGTTCGCCGAGATCTGCCAGCAGGCCGACCTGCCGCCGGGCGTGGTCAACATCGTCACCGGTGCCGGCGCCACCGGGCAGGCCGTCGTCGCCCACCCGGATGTCGACAAAATCGCCTTCACCGGCTCCACCGAGGTCGGTCGGCAGATCGCCCGCGCGGTCGCCGGCAGCCGCAAGAAGCTGACCCTGGAGCTGGGCGGCAAGGCCGCCAACATCGTCTTCGACGACGCCCCGATCGATCAGGCCGTCGAAGGCATCGTCGACGGCATCTTCTTCAACCAGGGCCACGTCTGCTGCGCCGGTTCCCGGCTGCTGGTCCAGGAGTCGATCGCCGAGCCGCTACTGGAGTCGTTGAAGCGGCGGATGGCCCGGCTGCGCGTCGGCGACCCGCTGGACAAGAACACCGACGTCGGGGCGATCAACTCGGCCGCCCAGCTGGACCGGATCCGCACCCTGGCCGCAGCCGGCACCGACGAGGGCGCGCAGGCCTGGTCGCCGCCGTGCGACCTGCCGCAGCAGGGCTTCTGGTTCGCGCCGACCCTGTTCACCGGGGTCAGCCAGGCGCACCGGATCGCCCGCGAGGAGATCTTCGGCCCGGTGCTGTCCGTGCTGACCTTCCGCACCCCGGACGAGGCCATCGCCAAGGCCAACAACACACCGTACGGGCTGTCCGCCGGCATCTGGTCGGAGAAGGGTTCCCGGATCCTGTGGGCCGCCGACCGGCTGCGCGCCGGGGTGGTGTGGGCGAACACGTTCAACAAGTTCGACCCGACGTCGCCGTTCGGCGGCTACCAGGAGTCGGGCTACGGCCGCGAAGGCGGCCGGCACGGGCTGGAGGCGTACCTCGATGTCTGACAGTGGCGGCGTCACTACCCGGGTTGCCGTACGCAAGACGTACAAGCTGTTCATCGGCGGGAAGTTCCCGCGCAGCGAGTCGGGACGGACGTACCAGGTGCAGGACTCCAACGTGGCGCTCGCCTCGCGCAAGGACCTCCGCGACGCCGTCGTCGCCGCCCGGGCGGCGGTGAAAGGCTGGTCGGGCGCGACCGCGTACAACCGGGGTCAGATCCTCTACCGGGTCGCCGAGATGCTGGAGGGCCGACGCGAGCAGTTCGTCGCGCTCGGCGAGCCGGCCGGCGAGGTCGACGCGGCGATCGACCGCTGGGTCTGGTACGCCGGCTGGTCCGACAAGCTCCCCCAGGTGTACGGCGGCGTCAACCCGGTCGCCGGCCCGTACTTCAACCTGTCGACACCGGAGCCGACCGGGGTGGTCGGGGTCGTCGCGCCGGTCGAGCCGTCGCTGCTCGGCCTGGTCAGCGTCGTCGCCCCGGTGATCGTCAGCGGCAACACGGCGGTGGTGCTGGCCTCGCCGGCCCGTCCGCTGGCGGCGGTCACCCTGGCCGAGGTGCTGGCCACCAGTGACCTGCCCGCCGGGGTGGTCAACGTGTTGACCGGCAGGATCACCGAGACGGCGCCGTGGCTGGCGTCGCATCTGGACGTCGACGCGCTCGACCTGACCGGGGTGGCCGATCCGCAGTTGGCCGTCGAGTTGGAGCAGGCCGCCGCCGGCAACCTCAAACGGGTGCTGCGCCCAGCCGTCGGGTCGGTCGACTGGTCCGCCGATCCGGGCACCCGGCGGATGACCACGTTCCTGGAGACCAAGACCGTCTGGCATCCGAAGGGCAGCTGAACCCGCCACGGGTGGTTGCCGGGCAAGGTACGCGGACGGCAGACGCAACGTGTCGGATGGGTGACCGTCCGGCCGGTCAGGGCAGCGGCAGTGGCCGGCCGCCGGGCAGGCTACGCCGGTGTCCCGCGTCGCCAGTGTCCCGAATCAGCTGAGTTTCCTCCCGTTCTCCGGTAGCCACGCCGTCGCCGCCGGCCTGCTCAGCAAACGGATGCTGGCCGGGCCGGCGTGGTGTCGGCTGCTGCCCGACGTCTATGTGCACGCTGCGGCGTTCGACCCCGACGACCATCGGATGTGGTGCAACGCGGTGGCACTGAAACTGCCGGCCGGCGCTGCGGTCTGCGGGCTGAGCGCCGCGTACCTCTGGGGAGTCGACCTGCTCCCCCGGCGCAGCCCAGTTCATGTCGTACTGCCCCGGACCGGTCGGATCCGGCGGCACCCACGCATCGCCGTCACCAACTCGACGCTGGCCGTCGACGACGCCGTTCTGCTCAGTGCGGTGCCGGTGACCACGGAGGTCCGTACCGCCTTCGACCTGGGACGCACGTTGCCGCGCCCGGACGCGGTCGCTGCCGTCGACGCGCTGCTGCACCGCCGGCTGCTGCGCACCGAGGCACTCGCCGGCTACCTTGACAGCCATCCGCGCTGGCCCGGCGCCCGGCAACTGCGTGAGCTGGTCGGCCTGGTCGAGCCGCTGGCCGAGTCGCCGATGGAGAGCCGGCTGCGGCTGCTGCTGCACGACGCCGGCCTGCCCCGACCGGTGCCGCAGCACAAGGTCGCGGATCCGCGGGGGCGCTTCATCGGCCGCGTCGACCTCGCCTACCCGCAGTGGCGGATCGCCCTCGAATATGAGGGTGACCATCACCGGGGTAGGGCCACTTTCCGCCGGGATGTCCACCGCTACAACGCGCTGCGGGCCGCCGGCTGGCTGGTGTTGCGCTTCACTGCGGACCACGTACTCCGCAAATGCGAGCAAATCGTACAGGATGTCCGGCAGGCGATCGACGAACGCCGCACCCAACCGTGACGGGCGTCGCGCCCAACCGTGACGAGCCGAACACCAGATACCTCATCTTCCCGCCGACAGGTACCTGGTGTTCGGCTCGTGCCGGGTGGCTAGGTGACGTCGAGCGCGGGCAGGATGATCTGCTCCAGCACCGCGACCGGGGTACGCCACTGCTCAGGGTCGTCGTAGTTGCCGGCGGTCACCGCCACGGCGAGCTCCAGGTCGGGCAGGACGATCAGGCGCTGGCCGCCGTTGCCCATCGCCGAGGCCGTTCGATGACCGGCGAGGGCCTGCAAATACCAGTGGTAGCCGTACTCAGCGGACCAACCGGTCGGCAGACGTGGCTCGAGCATCTCGCTGATCCAGCTGGCCGGCACCAGTCGACGGCCGGCCCAGACCCCGCCGGCCAGCACCAGCTCGCCGATCCGGGCCAGGTCGCGCGGGGCGAGCCGCAGCCCGGACGCGGGCGAGGCCACCCCGTCGTCGCCGGCCATCCAGTGGAACTGCTCGACGCCGAGCGGCGCGAACAACTTCGCCCGGCCGTACGCCTCCAACGCCTGCCCGGTGCCGTCGGCGATCAGCTTGCCGAGCAGCGCGGTCGCACCGCCGCAGTAGGCCCAGCGCTCGCCGGGTGGCTCCACGATCGGCCGCTCCAAAACATACCGGTAGCGGTCCGGGGCCAGCTCCATGGCGATCTCAGCGTTGTCCGGGCTGTCGTACGGGACGTCCTCACGCCAGTCCAGCCCCAGCGACATGGTCAGCGCGTGCTCGACAGTGAGCCTTGCCCGCTGTGGGTCGGTCGCCAGGTCGGGATACTCGGGGAACTGCCCCAGCAGCGGCTGCCCCGGGGCCGGGACGAGCCCGTCGCCGAGAGCGATGCCGTACAGCAGGGCGGTCACGCTCTTGGTGACCGAGCGCAGGTCGTGCAACGTCGCCGGGCCGAAGTCGACCTGCCCCAGGGAGTGCTCCCAGGAGAAGTCCTCGCCGGTGCCGTAGTGCTCCCACAGGGTCTCGCCACGGCGTACCACCACGACCGCGTGCAGCCCGTCGACCTGCCCAACCCGCTCGGCCCCGGCCAGCAGCTCGCCCATCCGACTCGTCATCATCGCCACCCCCGCCCGGCACCGAGGATATGTCGAACCGTCGATCATCGCCGTCCCCTGCGCCGTCACATCCTCACCACCACCTTGGCGCGGGCGTGCTCGGTCTCGACGTACCGGATCGCCGCCGACACCTCACTCAGCGGAAACGTCCGTTCCACGACCGGAGTCAACTTGCCCGCCTCGACCAGCTCCCGCAGCGCCGCCAGATGCCCACGGCCCGCTGTCGCCGACGGCGCGACGATGCGCTGCCTGACGAACCGCCCCACCAGCGGCCCGCGCAGCAGCAGACCCAGCGGCCCGAACACACTGCCGCCGGTGGACACGCCGCCACCGGACAGCAGCAGCGTCCCGTCCGGGGTCAGCACCCGCCGGAAATCGGCCAACGACCGGTTGCCGACCAGGTCGAGCAGCACGTCGTAGCGGCGGCCGGCCCGGACGGCGTCGGTACGGGCGAAGTCCTCCCGGGTGTAGTCGACGACGTGGTCGGCACCGAGCGACCTGACCAGCTCGACGTTGCGGGTCCGGCACACCGCCGTCACCTGTGCGCCGTACGCCTTGGCCAGCTGCACCGCGAAGGTGCCGACCCCACCGGACGCCCCGTTGATCAGGACGTGCTGCCCGGCCCGCAGGTCGGCGGCGTCCCGCAGGCAGACCAGGGCGGTGGTGGCGGCCAGCGGCACCGCCGCCGCCTGCGCAAAGCCCAGGTTCGCCGGCTTCGTCTCGACCAGGTTCTCCGGTACGCACAGGTACTCGGCGAACGCGCCACCGGCGGCGCCGGCCTCGCCGTACACCTCGTCACCGGGGCGGAACCGGGTCACCGCGCCGCCGACCGCCTCGACCCGGCCGGCGAAGTCCTGTCCGCGCACGGCCGTGCGGGGCCGGCGCAGCCCGAACGACAACCGGGCCAGGTACGGGTCGCCGCGCATCGCGTGCCAGTCGTACGCGTTGACCGAGCTGGCGTGCACCCGGACCAGCACCTCGCCGTCGCCGGGGGTCGGGGTGTCGACGTCGCGCAACCGCAGGACGTCAGGTGAGCCGTACCGGTCCTGGACCATCGCCTTCATCGCTGATTCTCCTCACTGGATTCTCTGGTGTCCACAGCTTGTCGGCAAAGGCCGGGGCGGCGCGTCGGCGCGGCGGCGGCACCGCTACTGCGCCCGGCGCGGTAGCGCGGTGGCCGGCCTACTCCCCCGGGCGTACGCCGGGCTGCCGCCGTCGGGGCTGCCGCCGTCGCCGCCGGCCGGCCTACAGTCGGCGCATGCCCCGGTCGCAGCCCGACACCGACGCTGGCCCGGCCGCGCCGCACTGGCGGTCGGCGGCAGCGGACGCCGGCCCGGCGGGGTCGCGACGCGGGCCCGGACTGGCGGTGCTGACCGCGATCGGGCAGCCGGTCGGCACTGCGGTCGCCGCCAGCTGGCAGTCCGGCAACGTCTCGATCATCGGGTACGCGCTGCTGGTGTTCAGTGGGCTGGCCTTGGCCGACCGGCACCGGTCGCCTCGGCGCAACTTCCTGATCGTGGTCGCCGCGACCTTGGCGTACCACCTGCTGGACCAGCCGGCCGGGGTGACGCTGCTGGCGCCGATGATCGCCGCGTCGGCGGCGCGGGCCGCCGGTCACCGCTGGCTGGTCGGGGTGGCGGCGGTGACCTCGTACGGCATCTGGGTGCTGGTCACCGGGGCGACGCTGCGGCAGGCGACGCTGGCGTTGGTGCTGATCGTCGCCGCCGGGCTGGTCACCGAGATCGGCACCCTCGTCGCCGACCGGGTCCGCGAGGGCGTCGCGGAGCAGCGCCGGCTATCCGAGGAGCGGCAGCGCCGCCGGGCCACCGAGCAACGGCTGCTGATCGCCGCCGAGCTGCACGACGTACTCGGGCACCACCTGTCGCTGATCAACGTACGGGCCGGGGTCGGTCTGCACCTGATGGACCGCGACCCGGAACAGGCCCGCGCGGCGTTGGAGGCGATCGCGCAGTCCAGCGCGGAGGCGTTGCGCGAGGTCCGGGCGGTGCTCGACACGCTCTACCCGCGCGGCGAGGCCGCGCCGCGCGCCCCGGCGCCGGGGCTGGACCGGCTCGGCGAGTTGACCGACGACGCGGCGGTGCCGACCCGGACGGTGATCGACGGCCCGGCCCGGCCGCTGCCGGCCGCCGTGGACCGAGCCGCGTACCGGATCGTGCAGGAGGCGTTGACCAACGTCCGCCGGCACGCCGGCCCGGGTGCCGCCGCCACCGTCACCATCGGATACCGGCAGGATGCGGTGATGCTGCAGATCGACGACGACGGCGCCGGTGCACCGGGGCCGGCCGCATCCGTGGCTCCTGCTCCGGCTGGCAACGGGATCACCGGGATGCGGGAGCGGGCCGCCGCGCTGGGCGGCGAGTTGACCGCAGGTCCGGCGCCGGACGGTGCCGGCGGTTGGCGGGTACGGGCCCACCTGCCGCTGCCCACCGACTCGCAGGCTGAGGAGACGTCGACGTGATCCGGGTGCTGCTGGTCGACGATCAGGTGCTGGTCCGGGCCGGATTCCGGGCGCTGCTGGCCGCCGAGGGAGACATCGAGGTCGTCGGTGAGGCCGGCGATGGCGCGCAGGCGGTCCGGCTGGCCGGGCAGACCCGACCGGACGTGGTCCTGATGGACATCCGGATGCCCGGGGTGGACGGGTTGACCGCCACCCGGCAGATCGCCGCCGACCCGCGACTGTCCGAGGTACGGATCATCGTGCTGACCACGTTCGAGCTCGACGAGTACGTCGGCGAGGCGCTGCGCGCCGGGGCGGCCGGCTTTCTGGTGAAGAACACGCAGCCGGCCGAGCTGATCCAGGGGGTACGGGTGGTCGCAGCCGGCGACGGTCTGCTGTCGCCGAGTGTGACCCGGCGGGTGATCGAGCAGTTCGCCGCCCGTACCGCCGCTCCGGCCGCACCCCGGCGGTTGGCCGAGCTGACCGAGCTGACCGAGCGGGAGCGGGAGGTGGTGGCGTTGGTCGGCACCGGGCTGTCCAACGACGAGATCGCCGCCCGGCTGGTGGTCAGCCCGGCGACGGCGAAGACGCACGTGTCCCGGGCGATGGTCAAACTCGGTGCCCGGGACCGCGCCCAGCTGGTCGTGTTCGCGTACGAGGCCGGCCTGGTCCGCCCCGGCTGGTTACCCTGATCCGTAGATGCCACTGCTCTTGTAGCATAGTGGCATGCTCTACGCGATGCCGCAGCTCGACGCCGCCGACCGGCGGGTGCTGCACGAGTTGGACCAGATGCGTGCCGACCTGCGGCTGCAGCTACGGTCCACCCCACGCTGGGCGGGTCAACTGCGGCGGAGCCTGTTCGCCGCCGCGATCCAGGGCTCGAACACCATCGAGCACATCACGATCAGCGGTTCGGACGCCCGAGCACTTGTCGAGCAGGCGCCCATGTCGGCGGAGACCAGCGACGAGGTCCGCCAGGCGGTCGTCGGCTACCGCGATGCGATGACGTACGTGCAGCAGACGCCTGAGTTGGACTTCTTCGAATACTCGCAGACTCTGCTCTCGGCCTTGCACTTCATGATCACCAAGTATCAGCCGGCGAAATGGCCCGGCCGTTATCGGACCGGCGGGATCTTCGTAACCAGTGCCGACCCGCTGGAGCCCGTGTACACCGGCCCGGACGCGGAACGGGTCCCCGGGCTGATGGGCGAACTGGTCGACTGGCTCCGCCACGGCGACCTCGACGCGCCGGCGTACGCGCGAGCGGCGATGGCCCACCTGAACCTCGTCGGCATCCACCCCTGGCGCGATGGCAACGGGCGTACGGCCCGAGCCCTGCACACCCTGGTGCTGGCCCGCACCGGCGAACTCGCCGCCGAGTTCTCCTCGATCGAGGAGTGGCTGGGCGAGCAGATCAACACGGTCCAGTACTACGAGGCACTGCGGTCCGCTCAGGACGGCAGCTTCCAACCGGATCGCGATGCCCACCCCTGGCTGCGGTTCGTGCTGGCGGCGCATCACCGGCAGGCGCAGCGGGTGAAACGGCGCTCCGAGTGGACAGTTCGACTGTGGATGGATTTGGAACGCCTCACCGAGCAGCAGGGCCTGCCCGGACGGGTCGTCTCGGCGCTCTACGCCGCCGCCGCCGGCGAGCTACGGCGGACCACGTATCAACAGGACGAAGGCCTCAGCCGCGATCAGGCCATCCGCGACGTGCAGGCGCTGACCCGCGCCGGCCTGCTGACGCCGCGCGGCAACGCGACCTCCCGGGTCTATCTGCCCGCCGGGGCGGCGGCCGAGATCGCCCAGGCCGCGACCGCAGCCGTACGCGGGCCGGGCCGCGACCCCTACCAGTAGCCACTCAGGGGATCACCTGGGGAGGGTGCTGTTCGGTGTACCAGGCGGGCGGTTCGGGTGCGGCGGTGGTAGCGGTGATCCCGCCCCAGCGGTCGCGGCAGACGTACGCCAGGTCGGCGTGGATCCACCTGCCGTCGTTGTCGCGCAGCACCGGCCGGCCGCAGTGCCGGCACGGCGCGACCCTCGGGTACGGCGGCGTGACCGGGGTGCCGGTCACGTCAGTGTGCCGTCAGCGTCGCCGGTGCCGTCGCCGTCGCCCCAGCACAACCCGCCCAGCCCAGCCGCCCGGTGGAACCCCGGGTGGTGGCGGACCTCCGCACACACCTCACCGTCCGGACCACGTACGCCGCAGAACAGCGGCTCGTTGAAGTCCCACGCCTCCGCCCGGGACAGCAGCGGCGCGTGCTCACCTAACTCCGGGCACAGGATGGTGAGCCCTTCGGCGTACGCGACGGCCTGCTCCCGAGCGGTGTCGAAGTCGACGGCGGCAAACGTCAGGTGCAGCGTGTACCGACCGCGCCGGTCGTACCGCAGCCAGTCCGGCAGGTTGCCGATCCCACCCGGACCGTCGCCGCCACCGTTGACCCGCGCCGCCGGGCGGCGACGCTCACGCTCGTTGAGGTAGCGGTTGACCAGCGCTTCGGCGTGCCCGGCCGGGCCGACCCCGGTGCCGAGGGCGTGCGCGACGGCGGCCCGCGCCGGTTCGGACAGGTCAGCCCGATCGAGTACGGCGAACAGGTCCCGGTTTCGCTGCGTCGGATCGAGGGTCGGGTCGGTCCAGCGTGCTGAACGGTTGTCGGTCACGGACACCTCCAGGGCAGTGGCGACGTCGTCATCCTGCCCTCAGCATGCATCCACGTACACAAAAATACAACGTCGCAACGAACTTCCGTTAGAGAGATCTGTAGTACATACTTCGATCGAACTCACATCGCCGCTGCCAGACCCGGATGCACCCGGAGGTGTTCTCGTGGCACAGGTTCCGAGCCCGACGATCCGCGCTCGCCGGTTACGCCGGGAGCTACGTCGGCTCCGTGACTCGGCCGGTCTGACGGCCGAGGAGGTCGCCCGCCGCTTGGGCTGGCACCGCACCAAGGTCATCCGGCTCGAACACGGCCACTCACGGATAACGCTCAAGGACACCGAGCAAATGCTGGCCCTCTACGAGGCGTCCGATGAGGACCGCGAGTCGTTGACCGCGCTCGCCAAGCAGGCCCGGCAGAAGGGCTGGTGGAGCGCGTACGGCGACGTACTGCCCGACGACTACGTCGGCTTCGAGGCGGAGGCCACCGCGATCAGCGCATTCGAGAGTCTGTACGTGCCGGGACTGTTGCAGACCGAGGAGTACGCCCGCGCCATCATCCACGCCGGCCGCAGCACCGCCGACGCGGACGAGATCGACCGGCGGGTCGCCGCCCGGCTCGCCCGCAAGTCGCTGCTGTCGCGGGACATGCCGCCGAGACTCTGGATCGTCCTCGACGAGGCGGCGATCCGCCGGGTCGTCGGTGGTCCGAAGGTGATGCGCACCCAGCTCACCCGGCTCATTGCTGCCTGCGCCCAGCCGTCGATCGAGCTGCAGATCGTGCCGTTCGGGGCAGGCGCGCACGCCGCCATGGCCGGCCCGTTCACCATCCTCGGCTACGCCGACCCGATCCTCGACCCATCCATCGTCTACATCGAGAACGATGCGAACACCCTGTTGCTGGAGGAGGATGCCCACGTGGCGCGATGTAAGCTCATGTTCGACCACCTCCGCGCCAAGGCCATGGACCCGGACGAGTCCGGCAGGTCCCTGGCTCGGGCGGCAGAGGAGCTTCCCGACTGACCCGACCGGCCAGAGGAGACGCGGGATGACCGCACCAGACATGTCCCGCGCTCACTGGCGCAAAAGCAGCCGCAGCAGCGCCAGCGGCTCGAACTGCGTCGAGGTGGCCACGCTGGCCGGCGGTTCGATCGGCGTACGCGACTCCAAGGACCCGCACGGCCCGACGCTCCTCTTCCCCACCGGCGCATGGACGGCGTTCCTCACCACAGTGTCCGGCTGCTGACCCGACCGGTCCGCCTTCCGCTACGACACCCGTGCCCGCCGACCGCCCGTACGTCTTCCTCGACGTCGACGGAGTGCTGATTCCCCTCGCCGCTCGCGCGACCAGCCGGTCACCTTCGCCCCACCGTGCGGCTCATCTTGACTCGATCGGCAATCCGCTGCTGGCGCGGGTCGATCCGGAGGACGGCCGCCGGCTGCTGGCACTCGATTGCCAACTCGTCTGGGCGACCACCTGGATTGACGAGGCGAACGAGGTCGTCGCACCACTGCTCGGCCTGCCGGAACTGCCGGTCGTTGCATGGCCGGACTCCGACGACGAGCCCCCGCGCGGCATGCACTGGAAGACGCCGTTCCTCACCAGCTGGGCGGCCGGACACGCCTTCGTCTGGCTCGACGACGAGATCACCGACCTGGACCGACACTGGGTGTCCGCGCACCACCCAGGCAAGGCCCTGCTGCACCGCGTCGACCCGCATCTCGGCCTCACCGACGCCGACTTATCCACCGTCGGCCAGTGGCTCGCGGCCTGACTGCAGCAGTGCCGCGTCGATGTGAGGCTGAAACACGCTACGAGCGCGTCGTGAGGTATCTCAGCCTCACATCGATGAAGCGCTCCAGCCCTCGCCATGATCACTTAATGCTCTGCTGGGAGAATGTCGGCGTGTCGCCCAGCAGAGCGTCAAGTGATCATGGCGAGCCACAGTACGCCGAACGCCGTGCCGCCTGGGCGAACGCGGTCACCTCGCCGGAGCTGTTCACCGTCGCTGCTGTCCTCGTTGGCCGGGTCGTCGGCTGCGCGGCGACCCGGGCGTTCTGGCAGCTGGACAAGCCGCCCACCCATCTCGACGGGCCGGCACCGGAGCAGTTCTCCTGGGAGTTCGAACGGTTCTGCACCCTGGCGCTGCAGGGCAACCCGACCGTCCTGGAGGTGCTCTGGTCCCCGCTGGTCGAGACGTTGCGCGAGGATGGCGAGGAGTTGCTGGCCACCCGGCAGGCGTTCCTGTCGACCCGGCTGGCCCAGACGTACGGCGGCTACGCCCGCGACCAGCTCGACCGGGTGACGGCCCGCCGCGAACGCACCGGCGAGACCAACCACAAGCAGACCATGCACATGATCCGGCTGCTGACCGCCGGCGCGCACGTACTGCGCACGGGGCAGGTCCTGGTCGACGTGGGACCGTTGCGGGACCGGCTGCTCGCCCTCCGGCGCGGCGAGCTGCCGTGGGCGGCGGTCACCCGCTGGGCGGCGGACCTGCTGGCCGAGCTCGACAACGCGGCGGCACGCACCGCACTGCCGGAACAACCCGACCGGGCCGCCGTCGACCGGCTGCTCATCGCCGTACGGGAAAGGAACCTGGGTTGACTGTCGACGTGCCGCCACGGGCGCAGGATGACAGCCAGGGCTACCGGGCCGCCGCCGCAACTGGCAGAGTCTGCGTCAACATGACGTCGCTCGACCTCTGCTCCGACAGTCTGGACGGGCTTTCCGTCGGTGATGCCCTCGGCGCCCAGTTCTTCGTCCCCGGCACCAGCCTTGCCGCGTTGCTCGACGGGGACCCACCGGCCGGGCCGTGGCCCTGGACCGACGACACCGAGATGGCCTGCTCGATCGTCGCCGAGCTGCGGGAGCACGACGGCATCGACCAGGACCGTCTGGCGGCCCGGTTCGCCGAGCACTTCGAGCCGTACCGTGGCTATGGTGCCGGCGCGGTGGTCCTGCTGCGCCAGGTACGCCAGGGCGTCGCCTGGCGGGACGCGGCCGGCGCGGCGTTCGACGGCCAGGGATCGATGGGCAACGGCGCGGCGATGCGGGTCGCCCCGCTCGGCGCGTTCCACGCCGGCGACAACCGTACCGCCGCTTTGCAGGCCTGGCGGTCGGCGGAGGTCACCCACGCCCACCCGGAAGCCATCATGGGCGCGGTGGCGGTCGCCGTCGCGGCGGCCGAAGCCGGCTGGTCCCGACTGAACCGGTCCCGGCCCGAACCGGCCGAGCTGCTCGACGTGGTGCTGGCCCACCTGATCGACGGCCGACTGCGGGCAGGGATCGTCCGGGCCAGACGGTTGCTGGGGGTCAGCGTCGCCGAGGCGGCGTACGAGTTGGGCAACGGGTCGCAGGTGCTGGCCTTCGACACCGTTCCGTTCGCGCTGTGGGTCGCCGCGACCCGGCTCGACGACTACCCGGCGGCGATCCACGCCTGCGTCGAGGCCGGCGGTGACGTCGACACGACCGCGGCGATCGTCGGCGGCGTCGTGGCCGCGTACACCGGCTCCGGACCCGGCGGAATTCCGGCGCGGTGGCTGGCCCGCCGCGAACCACTTCCCGACCACGTACGCCGATGACGTCCCTGCCTGCCATGCAGCGATCAGCGGATCCGGCTGACACGGCGGTCAACAACATCGTCCTCGTCACCGGCGAGGAGGGCGCCGGAAAGTCGACGATCCTGCGTGCGCTGCTCCCCTGCACGACTGACGGCACGCGGGTCGACGCCGAGGACATCGGGCAGACCAACCCGTGCCCGATGGACGACGGGTTCTTCGATCTGCTCCGCCGCAACATCGCAGCTCTGGTGACAAACTTCTGGGCTGCCGGCTATGTCAATGTCCTCACCGGCAGCTTCCTGCGCGACTACGACGACTATCGGGCGTTCCAGCAACTCCTGCCGCCTCAGACGGCGGTGTTCCTGGTCGAGTTGCTGGTCGACCGAGCCGTACGCGACCAGCGCCGGCTCACCCGGGCGAAGCGGACGACACAGCGATGGCGTGACCGGGTCGATCTGATCCCGGAAGATCGGACCATCCGCGAGGCTCTCGATGCCGACTACCGCTACATCGGCATCGACACGACAACATCGGACGTTGCCGAGACTGTACGGCGGATCATGGATGAAATCCCGGAGATCTACGTCCCGCCGATGCGGTGTCGACCGGCTCAGTAGTGGTCGGACCGAACCAGAACCTGGCTACCTCATCGCGTCGAGATCAGGGGTCAGGCTGGGCTGACCAGTTGGATGAGGTTGCCGCAGGTGTCGTCGAGTACCGCGCCGACGAACGGGCCCATCGGCGTGGGGGTCTGGATGAAGGTGACCCCGTCGGCCTGCAGCACCCGGTAGGCCTCCTCGACGTCGTCCACGGCGAACGATGCCGCCGGGATTCCCTGCTCGGCGAGCGACTGCTTGTACGCCTGGGCGGCCGGGTTCTCGTCGGGCTCCAGCAGCAGTTCGACGCCGTCCGGGGCGTCGGCACCGACCACGGTGAGCCACCGGTGTTCCCCGACCGGGAAGTCGGTCTTGGGGACGAAGCCGAGCTTGTCGGTGTAGAAGGCGAGCGCCTTGGCCTGATCGTCGACGAAGACGCTGGTCACGTAGATGCGGGCTTTCATGTCTTCTCCTCATCGCTGAGTGGCCACCGCTCGATGATCGAGCGCAGCGGCCGGGTGTCGAGGTAGTGGAGTTTGGTGCGACCGACCCGTTCGGAGCGGACGAGTCCGGCCTCCTCCAGCACGGCCAGGTGCTGCGAGATCGCCTGCCGGGTGGAGGTGGTGCCGTGTTCGGTGAGCAGGCGGGTGCAGATTTCGAACAGGCTCATCCCGCCCTTGCGGGCGAGCTCGTCCATGATCCGCCGCCGGGTCGGGTCTGCGAGTGCCCGGTAGAGAACCGCCACCCGTCCCACAATAGGCAAGTCTGCACTTGCATATCAAGTCCTACCGGCGGGAACCGGCGTCGTCGTATCGTCAGGCGGCTACCGCGCCTGGTTCCACGCCGACGCGTCGCGGCCCAGCAGGGCGAGCAACTCGGTCTGGCGGTCCGTGGTGGGCCCGACATCCGGCATCGCCGCGAAGTATCTCGCCGGCAGGGAGCCCGCCACCGGCGCGAGATACGCGTGGGCGGCTTCGACCAACACCGGATCGAGGGTCGCGTCGAGGCCGATCGCCTGGGCCAGATCCCAGCTGTGCACCAGGTTGTCGTTGAAGCACAGGCCGGCCAGCCGCCAGCCCCGCATGTCGCCGGCCGGATGGTGGACGACGGTGTCGAGCACCCCGGGGCGGGAGAACGCCTCGACGGCGACGTCGACCGAGTGGCGTACCACCGTGAGCGGATCGTCGGCCAGCACGTCGAAGTCCGGTCGGGCGATGTCGAGCCTGCCGAGTTCGGCCAGGGGGAGGCCGTCGAGCACCGGGGCCACCGCGAGGTTGCCACGGACCACGTGATCGACCAGCGCGCGTACGTCCCACTCGGAGCACGGCGTCGGGGCGCTCCACTGGTCGGTGCCGATCTGTGCGGCGAGGTCGCAGAAGTGCCGGCTGGCCTGCTCATAGAACCTGACGAAATCGGTGGCGATGTCACACCTCACATACCGCTGATCTGGACCGGACTCCACATCCGCTTCCTTTACCGTCCGGTCAAGTTTATCTACTCTGTTGACCATACGGTCAAGAAGGCAGGTTCACCTGATGGCACGGGACACCCGGGAGCGCCTGCTGCGCACGGCACGGGACCTCGTGCACGGAACGTCGCTGGCCGAGGTGAGCATCGAGGACATCTGCACGGGGGCCGGCGTCCACCGGGGCAGCCTCTACCACTTCTTCCCATCGAAGGAGGCGCTCGGCCTGGCGGTGCTCGATCTCAACTGGTCGATGGTGCGAGCCGTGCTGGACGAGGCGTTTCAGGCCGAGGTCGAGCCACTCGCCCGCATCGACCGCTCCATCGACGGGTTCGCCCGAATGCTCGGGTTGCTGCGCGACAAAATAGGCGCGACGCCCGGCTGCCCACTGGGCGACCTGACGGCCGAGTTGTCCACCCAGCCGGGCCCGGGCCGCGACCGCTCGCAGGACGTCCTGCGAGCCTGGGCCAGCTACTTCGCCGACGCCATCCGGGAGGCTCAGACCTGCGGTCAACTGGCCCGGACCACCGACCCGGAGGCGGCGGCGCTGCGCGTCCTGGCCTACCTGCAGGGATTGGCGCTGCTGGCGAAGGTCTACGACGATCCGACCCTCGTGGCCACCGCCCGCACCGCCGTCCGGGCCCTCATCGACCAGACCGACTGACCGCACGTCGACGGCGACCTGCACCGGGCCATGACCCCGAAACCCAACTCGGCCTACCTGCTGAGCCCTACCGGCCGCCGCAGCCCGGCCGCAGCGGGGTGCTACTGGCCATCGTCGCGGTCAGCGGACTCTGCTGCTACGGTGACCGCCGCCCGGGACACGTGCATCCTCACCGGCCAGGAACCGTTGCACGGACCCGGTGTACCCGACGGGGATGTGCCCGGTGTCGGGCAGCAGGACGACGGTCGCTTGCGGCAGCAGTCGTCGCACCCGGCGGGCGGTCTGCCGGGAGTCCAGCAGCCGGTCCTTGGCGCCGGCGACGACCAGCAACGGCACGGTGAGTCGGCGCAGTCGGTCGTCGCTGAAGACCGGTAGCCGGTCGCGTCGTCGCCGGTAGCTCCGCTGGATGAGCAGCAGGAAGGCTGCCAGCTCGGCCGATTCGGGCATCCCCGTGACGTCGGACGCCGCCGGGGGCGGGCCGAGCACGAGTCGGACAGCAGCACGCCGACCCCACGCCCCGAACGGCAGGAGGAAGAGCGACCCGATGACCGCGCCGTCCTTCTGGCGGCCGATGCCGCCCGGAACGAGCAACGCGAGCCGGGTGATCCGCTCCGGCCGGCGCTGCGCGTAGTCGAGCGCCAGCCACCCGCCCAGCGAGGCGCCGACGAACGCCGCCCGACCGATGTCGAACGCGGCCAGCACGTCGTCGAGCCAATCGGCGTAGCAGCCGGAGGTGAGCGAAGGCCGCGACGGTGCGCTGAACCCGGGTTCGCCGATGACGTCGACGGCGTACACCCGGTGGGTCTGTGCCCAGACCGCGACGTCGCCGGTCCACGCCGCCGAGTTGAAGCTGCCGCCGTGCAGCAGGAAAACCGGCGGGGCGTCCCGGGGACCGCAGACGATCGCGAACGTGTCGCCGTGCCGGGTGGGCACCGTCGACTCCGTCGCCGGCACCGGCCAGCGCCGCAGAAGCGCCCGGTACCGCTGCTCGACCGCGCGGCGCGCATCCTCGGACCGGTAGATCGAAGTCATCACCGACCTCGCTGACGGAGACCGACATACGTCAGGAGAACCATGGCGCCAAGCTACCTCAAACTTCCCTATGCAACAACAGTACAAGGAAGGATAGGGAGTTCAGGACGGCGCTGACCTGGCCGGTCTAAGCACTCACCAGGCAGCAGCCGACGACGAACAGGACCGTCCCGAGGAGCAGCAGCGGCAGCGGCAGCGGCAGCCAGAGTCGCCGGGGCAGCTCGATCGCCCGAGCCACGTGCTCGCGGATCTGCCCGGAATCGGCTCGGTCCCACCCGACGTGGTGTACAGCTCGAACGAGCCGACGCCCTCGTTGGAACCGATGATGTCCTGCCGGGCGACGACGACCCGGTACCAGACACAGTCGATGCCCGGCAGCGGTGCCTGCACCAGCCCGTCGGACCCGGCAACCGTACGTCCGACCACGGCCACCCGCTCCACCGCCGCCACCGCCGACCCGCCGTCCTCGGCGGCCAGCCGCGGTGTACTGGAGACGAGCTCCGCCAGCCTGCGCAGCCTCAGTATCCGGTCGCCCAGATAGAAGGACACCATCAGCGTCACCACGCTGGCCGCGAGGACGGCAAAGACGATGATCTCCACGGGCACCGCTCCGTTGACTCGGTCGTCCGCCGGTCAGGCACCTGCCGGTGCCGGGTCGTCGGTCCCCGTCGTCGACAGCGCGGCGGCGAGTTCGATGGTGGCGGTCAGTCGTTCGCTGATCGCCGGTAGCCGTGGCCAGCCGTACAGGACGACGCGCATCGCCCGGCCGTCCAGCCGGATTGGCTCATGGTCCAGCCCGCCCAGCTCGTGCAGTCGATGCAGGGCGCGACGCACCGGGCCGGTCGACAGCCGACGGAGAGCGTCGGGATCGGCGTGCGACACGATCTTGAAGGTCTGAGCGAACCGAGCGTCCTCGTCGGTCTCCTGACCGGTCGGCCCTGGCCGAAGCAACGAGAAAATCTTGAACCGGCGGCGGATCTCCATGGCCGGTACCGGGACGGCCGGGCCGACCAGCAGCACCGTGTAGCGCAACGTCCCGTCGTTGTCATCGTGCACGCACCAGATCAGGGCTGCTTGATGGCCCGCCTGCTGGCTGGCGAGCAAACAGCAGCGTTTCTCGTCCGGCACGACCGTGCCGAGGCCCCACCGGGTCAGCTCCGGCGCGGGCTCCGACTCGACCCATCCGGTCCGGGCGGCCTCCGGTAGCAGATCGGCCCGCAACTGCTGGACAAGCTGGGCGTCGCGCGACTGCTCGCCACGTACGAGCGGCCAGATCAGCCCCAACACCACGAGGCCCCCACCGGCGGCGATCGCGACGACCCACCCGAACGCCACCCACCCCGACATCACTTCTTCGGCTGCACGGACCATTGGCGCCGACCCACCTTCGCACCGGTGACCGCTCTGCGCTCACAGTGACGCATCGATACAACAGCGCATGCCAGGATGTGGCCATGTCGTACCCCCCTCACCACCCCGGCTACCCGCCGATGCCCGGTGCCGTGTCCCTCCTGGTCGCCTACCCGCAGCCGATCGCGCCGCCGCTGGGCTGCGCGGTGCTGGTCGTTTCGGTCAACCGGGGACCGTACCTGGTACCGGCGACGGCGGCGGGCAGGTTCAAGGTCGACGGCCGCGACGTCCCGATCCCCCACGAGGGCACCTGGCACGTGGCGGTGCCGGCCGGGCAGCACGACGTCCGGTACACCGACTTCATGGGCGTGCCGGTGATCACCACGACGGTCGTCGCGCACCCCGGCGCGGCGCATCCGTTGTCGTTCCGGTTCGGCGGCTGGCGCAACCGCGTCCACGACGGGTACGGCACCGACGTGACGAAGTTCGGGATGTGGTCGAACTACCTGATCGCGTTGGTCGCGCTCGTCGTGATCGGGGTGCTGTGCTGCGGCGGCTTCGGGATCGTCGGCGCACTGTCGGGAGCTCCCTGACCGCCGGGAGGCTACGCGGCCGCTGGGCTACGGCCACTGGGCTACGGCCGCTGGCCAGGGAACCGAATTCGCTGCGTACGCGTCCAATCGCTGTCCGATCCGACGCCCCTCACCCAAGGAGGTGGCCATGCAGCACCATCGGAGGTACACCGGAAGGCTCGCTCTCGTCCCGCTCGTCGTGGCGCTCGCCGCCGCTGGCTGCGCGGGCCCCGGCGCAGGTAGCTCGCCCGGCCCGGATGACACTGTCGGTCCGGTCGGGCCGGCCAGCTCCGGACCGGTTCCCGAGGAGCGGGCGACCATCAATCCTGCTCCGACCACCGGCACCGACCCGCTCGGCTGCGGGCAACCGTTCGAGACGCCGGGTGACGACGTACTGACCGTCGATGGGCGGTTCCCGTCGACGGCGTCCGGCACCGACCGTGCCGTCACCGGCACCGTCGAGGTGACCAGTCGACGCGCCATCCGTGGCGTGGTCGGCCCGCGGGCCGAGGTTTTCCTGGTCCGGCAGGGCAGGGTGGCGGCGGTGCCGGCGGCGCAGGACCTGATCGGTGTCCAGTGGGATCTGGCGGCCGGCGACGTCGAGCAGCTGCCCGGCGACGTACCGCTGGTTTCCTGCGAACCGGCCGGCGGACCGGTTCCGACCGGCGCCTACGAGCTGTACGCGCGGGTGGTGATCGTCCCGCACGGCGGCACGGACCGGCTGGTGTCCTTCGGTGGCCCGTGGCCGATCCGGGTCACCTGAGGTACGCAGGACCTGAGGTACGGGTCGCGACGCCGACCGGGGTACGGACCGGGCCGGGGACCGCTGGATGGTCCCCGGCCCTCCGCTCGTCGGTGCGGGTTCCAGCCGGCAGGTTAACGCCGGCTGGACTATCTGCCGGCAGCTGGAGCTCAGCCGGTGACGATGCTGACGCCGTACGCGGCCGCGACGTCGATGTAGCGCTCCGCATAGCTGGTGACACCGTTGCCGGCGATCACGTTGCCCCTGATCCAGGCACCACCCGAGGTGTCCTTCACGTAGAACGGGCTGCCCGAGTCGCCGCCTGCCGGCTGGGTGCCGCCGTTGAAGACGATGACCGGCGACTTGCAGCCGGTCGAGGTGCACACCTGGCCGGTGATGCTGGTCGCGGTGTGTCCGCAGTGCTCGCCGGTGGTGCGGCCGCTGTGGCAGTAGTCGGAGAAGCCGACGTACGCGGTGCCGGCCGCCACCACCGGGGCGCTGGAGGTGCTGGTCACTCCGCCGGTGAAGATCCGACCCGAGTAGGAGCGGCCGCCGACCAGCTCCATGTCCTGGGCGTGGCCGCTCACCGTGGGCAGCCGCCGGTTCGACACCACACCGTACGCGTTGGCACCCGACTCGGTGAGCACGTTGATGCCGTTGGCGAAGCAGTGTCCGGCGGTGACCGAGAAGCGGGTGCCGGCACCGTTGCGCACCGCGTACCCGGCCGAGCACCAGGCCGCCCCCGCGGTCTGGGTGATGCCGCCACCGCCCCAGTACGGCTGGATGTCGTCACGGCGATGCCAGAAGTCGCTGATGGTGGACCGGCTCACCTGCAGTTCGCTGGCCGCCCGCAGGTGTGCCGCCGAGGTGCCGGCCGGCTTGATCAGCGCGGCCACCAGGTCGGCGGGCGCGTCGGTGTCGACGACGATCTTGCCGGTGGTGGCGTCGAGGTAGCTGCCGAACGTGTACTTGGTGCCGTGGGTGGCGACGTAGTCGGCGATCCGGCGTTGAATCGTCTCCAACATCGCCGACGCGGCGGCCGACGCGGCGACCGTGGCGCGGCCGGTGCGGTCCGGGGCCAGCCGGTCGTCGAGCCGGGTGACAGCCGAGCCCGTGGTCGCCTTGCTGCCGTCCGGCGCGGCATGCGCCGCGCTGGCGCCGAGCATGGTCAGCGCGACGGCTGCCGCCGCGACGGTGCCGGCGAGCGCTCTCTTCCTCACGTACATGATTCCTCCGTCTACATTTGCGGCCGGTTGCCGCAGCTTCTCGAATAAGAGTCGAGGAACCACAAGATCGATAGCTTTATGTCGATATTGAGACAGTCCGGCGGAGCCGCAGAAGCAAACATGACGAATCATTCTTATTCGCGACCGCGACCGCGACCGCGACCGCAGGGCACAATCCTGTTCCTGCTCGCTACGTGAAGAAATCTGTCACACCGCGATCGGAAACGCGCCATTCACCGTCCGGCACTGCGGCGTACTGGCCCGATCCGGGCGACGGGCCGGGCCGCCGGCACCGCCGGTAGGGTGGCCTGACCCGCGCGGCATCCACGCGACCGACAGCATCCCGCGCAACCAGCGACTGGAGGACGAGTTGGCGCGACCGTCGGACCCTGCGGCCGGCCCACCGCCGGTGGACATCGAGCAGCTGTTTCCCGAGCTGAGGGAGTACGCGGCCACCGCCACCCGGCTGCACCCCCGCCCCGGGCGGCCGGGCCCGCTCGACAGCTCGATCGGCGGTCCGCTGCGCTGGCCGGCCGACGAGTCCTGGCCGCACTGCACCGGCCGGGAGCACTACGTCGACCGGCTGCTGACCCCGGACCTGCTGCAGGTGCTGTGGTGCCCGTTGGACCATCCCGACAACGGGTACAGCCCGTGGGTGGAGCTCCGCTGGCGGCGGACCGCCGAGCTCGGCGAACAGCTGGCAACTGCGCCGGAGCCGGTGGTGGTCAACGAGAACTACCTGCCGACGCCGTGCCTGGTGCGTCCGGAACAGGTCCGCGAGTACCAGTACGTCGGACTACTTCCGGAGAATCTCAAGAAGCGGCTGTACGCCTGGGAAAAGCAGTCCGGGCACAGTTATCAGGCCGACTTGTCGCTCGCACCGGGCTGGAAGGTCGGCGGTTTCGCCAACTGGTCACTTTCCGACTGGCACCCGGTCGACTGCACCGAGTGTGGGGCGGCAATGACGTTGCTGCTCACCGCGAGCTCCGGCGAACAAAATGGCAGCGCCCGCTGGCGGTCCGCCGACGATCCGGACGGCAACCCGGTTGACGTACTGATCGGTCGGGGTTACTCCCTGCACGTCTTCGCCTGCCCGACCTCACCGACGCACCCGCCGGCCACCGTGATGCAGTGAAGCGGTCGCCCGGAGCGCGACCTCGGGCGCAGCTGTCGCCTTGTCCTGCTACCTGCCGGTAAGAATCGTCGAGCGTCGGACGCCGATCCGGCCGCACCTTCAGCACCCCGACGGCAGGTCCACCCCGTCCGGGGCACGCATCCGCCAGGCGTCGGTGACCAGCTCGGCGAGCCGGTCGACGTCGACCCGCGCCAGCCGGAGCATCACCAGCGGCAGTCCGTCGTAGCCGGGTGTGGTGAAGAACAGGTTGGGCTCGCCGAGCAGCAACGCCTGCTTCTCCGCCTCGTCGCCGACGTACAGCACGGCGACGTCGGTCCGGATCACCCGGGGCTTGCCGGGCCGACGCTCCGGATAGGACCAGACGAAGCCCTTGCCTGCGACCCGGAAGTCGAAGCCGTCGCTGTCGATCTCGACGACCTGCGGCAGAGCCGACGCCAGCCGGCGGACGTCGTCGGCGTCAGCCATCGGGGTACCCGTACCGCACCGCACTGCGCACACCCACAGGTTAGCCAGCCGGCTTCGTCGCCACCACGAACACCCGTCGGAACGGGAACGCGACCAGCCCGTCCCGGGCCGGGTACCGGTCGGTCAACTCCTCGCCGAGCCGTCGACGGAACGCGGCCCACCCCGCGTCGTCGAGGGCGGCCCGGACCGGCCGGGCGGCGGTCCCCTCGACCCAGGCCAGCACCGGATGCGCCGCCGGATCGGCGTCCCCGGCCGGCAGCAGATGCAGGTACGTGGTCTCCCAGGCGTCGACCGTACAGCCGGCCCGCAGCAGTCGGGTCGCGTAGCCGGCCGGGTCGAGCACCGCGTCGCCGCCGCGGATGTCCGGCAGCCGCCCCCGCCAGGACGGATCCGCCGCGACCGTACGGATCGCCTGGTGCGACGGTGCGTCGAAGTTTCCCGGCACCTGGAAGGCCAGCACCGCACCGGGTCGCAGCCGGGCCGCCCACCGGTCGAGCAGGGCGGGGTGACCGGGCACCCATTGCAGTACGGCGTTGCAGATCACCACGTCGACGTCCGGGCCGGGTTCCCAGTCGGCCACGTCGCCGACGTCGAACCGGACCGGTGACCCGAGCGCCCGAGCAGCGGTGATCATCTCGGTCGACGAGTCGATCCCGGTCACGACGGCTTCCGGCCAGCGGTCCGCAAGGTGGACGGTGAGGGTGCCCGGCCCGCAACCGAGGTCGACGACCACTGCCGGGTCGGCGGCGGCGACCCTGGCCAGCAGGTCGACGAACGGGCGGGAGCGTTGATCAGCGAAGCGCAGGTAGGCGGCCGGATCCCACATCACTGTCTCCTCCCGGCCGGGTCCGGGGTCCGACCGTCGTCACGGTAGGGCCGGCGTCCGACCGTCACGGTACGCCGCCCACTCGTCGGCGAGCATCGCGAAGTCGAGTTCCGTACTCCATTCGCCTTTGAACAGTTCGTTGCGCACCAGCCGGGCCTCCTGACGCATCCCGAGGCGTCGGGCCAGCCGGGCCGACGCCTCGTTGCGCTCGTCGACCCGGGCCACGATCCGGTGCAGGCCGAGTTGGTCGAAGCCGAGACCGAGCAGCGCCCGTGCCGCCTCGGTGGCGTAGCCCCGGCCGGCGGCGTCCGGGTGTACGACGTACCCGATCTCGCCGCCGCGATGGAACCGGCTGCGCCAGAAGAGCACGACGTCCCCGACCAGCCGGCCGGTCGCTGCCACCTCGACACCGAGGGTGAGGGCCTGACCTTCGTCGCTGAGGCCGGTGTTCGCCCACTGGGCGGCGAGCCGCTGGACGATGACGTCGCGGGTCATCGGCTCGAACGGCACGTACCGACAGACGGTCGGCAGGCTGCGGTAGGCGAACAGCGCCTCGACGTCGTCGCCGGTCAGCGGACGCAGCAGCAGCCGCTCGGTGCGGACCGGATAGTCGGGATGCAGGGCAGGATGTTCGGGATGCAGGGCGGACGGCTGCACGGTCGGCACGCCGCCCATCCTGCCACCACGCCCACCGTCGATCGCCTGCCACCACACCCGCCGCCATCCGATGTGCTGGGCCGTCCGCCAGTCAGGCCAGCCGGTCGACAGAGGTGAGATCCAGCTCACACCGACACCCAAAGCCGGGCCCGTTACCCGGTCCGTCTTGCCGGTTGTGAACGACAACAGGAACGACGACAGGAACGGTGCGACGACGTGACGGGTCGGATTCTCTTCGTGGAACTGCGCCGTACCGCGGTGGTGTGGTTCGGTGTCGGGCTGGCGTTCGCGGCGGCCTCGTTGGCCGTCGACGGGGAACGCTGGGACGGGTACTGGATGGCGGGGGTGCTGGCCCATCACAACACGCTGGAACTGATCTGGCCGCTCGCGCTCTCGGTCGGCGCCTGGCACGGGCGCCGGGAGCACGCCAGCAGGATGACCGAGCTGATCGCGACGAGTGCCCGACCAGGCCTGACCCGGGTGGCGCCCCGGGCGGTCGCGCTCGTCGGCTGCCTCGCTGGCGGATTCACCTGCGGAGTGCTCGAGGTGCTGGCCCTCGCGGTGCTGACCGCAGACCATCAGCCGGCCGGCTGGGTCTGGCCGGTGCTGCTCGGCGCGGCGAGCGTCGCGGCGGCCGGTCTGCTCGGCCTCGGCCTGGGTCGGCTGCTGCCGTCCCGGCTGACCGCCCCGCTGCTCGCCGTGGGTGCGCTCGCCGCCGTCATCGCGCTGCAGTTGCTCGCCAACAGCGGCGACAACCGGGCGTTGCTGCTCAGCCCGGCATCCCTCGGGCCGGTTGACCGTTACTCCACGATCGACGACCGAGCCGTCGCGGGCATGATGGTGTGGTACGTCGCCCTGGCGGCGACCGGGTGGGCGTTGTACGCCGCCGCCGCTGGCCGGTCGCGGCTGCTCGCCGTGCTGCCGGGCGTCGCCGGGCTGCTCGTCGCCCTGATCGTGCTGCCACCGGTCAATGAGGCTGCGCACCCCGACCTGCGCGCCACCGAACTGGTCTGTGCCGACGGGACACCCCGGGTCTGCGTCAGCCGGGTCGACGCCTCGGCCCTGCCGGAGCTGGTCGGGCCGGCCCGGCGGGCGTTGGCTCTGCTGGCCAGGCTGCCCGACCCGCCAACTGCCGTCGTGCAGCAGGTCGGCCCGCACGGCGCCACGATCTCGGAGCGCCGGAAGACGGCCAATTTCCATCTGCTCATCTACGGCGACGGGACGATCGCCACCGGGCTGCCCACGCTCGAAGCCGAGATCCTCGACGGCGCCGGGACCGTCGCGTGCGGCGCCGCTCTCGACGACGTCGAGGGCTGGGAGCCGATCCAGGCGGCCCGGGCGGCGGCCGGCCTCTGGCTGGCGGGCCGGGACGCGGCACCGGACGAGTTCTGGAATCCCGTACAGGGCATGGTCGAGGGGGCGCTGGCCACGTTGCGGTCGCTGCCGGCGGACGAACAGTTGGCCCGGGTCGCCGCACTTCGGGAGGCCGCGCTGAACTGTCGACCCGACCTCTACGAGGTGCTGACCGCCACCTGACGCGTCTGGATGGTAGACCCCGTTCCGGATCGTGAGGGGTTGACGGCGGGGAGTCATCGACATCAACATGTTCGCCATTGGCGTTCAGCGATCTTCGATGCCAACCGGTTGATCCCGGCCCTGCGATCCAGGAGACGATCGATGTCAGGACGCAAGCCCTCCCTACCACGACTATTGCCCCGGGCACGCCGCCTGCTGGCCGTCACCGCTGGTGCCGTGCTGGCCGGCGGGCTACTCGGCGTACCACTGCCCGTCTCGGCCGCGCCCACCGACGGCGGTGCCGACGCCCCCGGTGCCGGCACCGCCGCAGTCGCCGAGGAACTACAGGCCACAGTCGCCGAATCGACCGGCGACCGGGTCCAGGCGCTGCTGATGCTGCCCAACCCGCAGCGCTATCCGACCAACCCGGACACCGCCGTCGACCAGCTGCGCGCCCACTCCGAGGAGATCCAGGCCGAGGTCGAGACGGCGCTGGAGGAGCGGGCCGAGACCGCCGGCGACGTACGGGTGGTCAACCGCTTCTGGATCACCAACATGCTGCTCGTCGAGTTCACCGCCGACGCTTCCCGGCTGTCGGCGCTGGCGAGCCTGCCCGGCGTGCAACGGGTGCTGCCGAACTTCACCCTGAGCGTGCCGGAGACCGAGATGACCGCCGCCGCCGACCCGGCCGCGTCGATCATCGACGACCGGATCACCTGGGGCATGGACCGCATCGGCGTCGAAAAGGTCTGGACCGAGCTCGGTCTGGACGGCGCCGGCGTCCGGGTGGTCACCCTGGACACCGGGGTCGCCATCGACCACCCCGACCTGGTCGGCAAGATGGCCACCGACGACCCGACCGACCCGACCTATCCGGGTGGCTGGATGGAGTTCAGCTCCGCCGGCGGTCTGGTGGCCTCCGAGCCGCACGACTCGTCCACCCATGGTACGCACGTCTCCGGCACTATCCACGGTGGTGCGGCGTCCGGCGTGACAATCGGCGGCGCGCCCGGTGCCGAGATGGCACACGGCCTGGTGATCCCCGGCGGAAACGGCTCCTTCGCGCAGGTCGCCGCCGGCATGCAGTGGGCGGTCGCACCGACCGACTCGGCCGGCACCCCGGCGGGCCGCCCGGCCGACGTGGTCAGCATGTCGCTCGGCGCGGCGATCTACGCGACGGAGATGGTCGCCCCGACCCGGGCGATCGTCGCCGCCGGCGCATTCCCGTCGTTCGCCATCGGCAACGAGGACATCTTCGGCAGCTGCGGCGTCGGCTCGTCCAGCCCCGGCAACGTCTACGAGGCCGTCGGCGTCGGCGCCACCGACATCGACGACAACGTCGCCGACTTCTCCTGCGGCAACGTGGTCAACAAGTCCAGCTGGGCCAGCCCGCCCGCGGACTGGCCGGACAGCTGGGTCACCCCGGACCTGTCCGCCCCGGGCGACGAGGTGTGGTCGGCCAGGCCGGGTGGCGGATACGGCTACGCCAGCGGCACCTCGATGGCCACCCCGCACACCAGCGCGGTCGCCGCGCTGCTGCTGCAGGGCGCACCGGAGCTCAGCGTCGACGCGACCCGTACCGCGCTGATCGACACCGCGTTCTGGGACGACCGGTACGCCGACGTGGCACCCGACACCCGCTACGGCCACGGCCGGATCGACGCGTACGCCGCCGCCGTGCAGGTGGCGCTCGACAGTGGCGTGACCGGACGGGTCACCACCGACGGCACCGGCGCCCCGGTCGCCGACGCCACCGTCACCGTCACGCCGGGCGGGGCCTCGGTGCGTACCGGGGACGACGGCAGCTTCACCCTGCGGCTGGCACCGGGCAGCTACACGCTGACCGCCACCGCGTTCGGTCACGAGACCGCCAGCGTCGCCGACGTCGTCGTGGTCGAAGAGTCGTTCACCACCGTCGACCTGGCGATGGTGCCGCTGCCAATCGGGGTGGTCACCGGCGCCGCGACGTTCGACGAGAGCGGTCACGGCGTACCCGGGGTGACGGTCACGGTCTCCGCCGACGGCGCGCCGGTCGGCAGCCCGGTGGTCACCGGCACCGACGGTAGCTACCGGCTCGAACTGCCGGCCGGGAGCTACCGGATCACGGCCGACCATCCCCGCTTCGATGTCTCCCCGGCCATCGAGGTGACCATTCCGGAAGGCGGCGCGGTCACCGCCGACTTCACGCTCAGTCCACCGCCACAGACGGTCGCCCTGGTCGGCAGCTACGTCGACACGTACGCCGACGAGATCTTCGCCCCACGCGGCATCGAGACGGTGATCTACGACTGGGACGAGCTGGTGGCCGCCGCCGACCATCCGGTCGTGGTACTCGGCTACGGGGTGAGCAGCGACTACGACGAGGCGACCTTCCAGGCGTTCCTGGACGCCACCGACGCCGCCGGCACCGGGGTGATCTTCACCGACCACGCCTACAGCACCGGCAACGGCATCCGGCAGCTGTCCCAGCACACCGGGCAGCCCGTCTCGACCGGTTCCAACACCGGCGGCACCGGTGTGGCCGAGTCGTACTACGAGGTGACCGCCGAACACCCGATCCTCGACGGGTACGCCGTCGGTGACCGGATTCCGCTGGACGACAGCACCCAGGCCAAGTGGATCGCCTGGTTCGGCGACTACTCCGGCGACGGCCGGCAGACCCTCGCCGACCTGGGCCGCAGCGACACCACCGGGATCTACGGCGGCGGCATCGGCGTCGACCAGCGGGCCACCAACCGGCACGTGCTGCTGTCCACCCACGGTGTGTCGGTGACCCGTGGCCCGGTCGACTGGACCGAGCAGGCCACCCAGGTGTTCCTCGACGCGATCGACTGGGCGGCCCGCCCGGCCGAGGAAGGGCAGCCGTACTTCGCCGTGCACGGGTTGACGGTCGACCCGGAGGTGGTGAAGAGCAACGAACCGGTACGGGTCACCGCCCAGGTGAAGAACATCGGCGCGGCGGCCGGTCCGTACCAGGCGGTGCTGCGGGTCGACGGTGAGTCGGCGGCGACCACCACGGTCAACGTCGGCTCCGGCGTGAACCAGACGGTCAGCTGGACGGTGCAGCGGGCCGAGCTGGGCAACTATGCCGTGACGCTCGAGTACCTGACCGGGTCGTTCCGGGTGCGTCCGCCCCGGGTGAGCCTCACCGCACGTACGGTCGATGCTCCGGACGCCGAACCCGGCCCGCTGGCCGGCGCCGCGGTCGAGCTGGTCCACGACGGCGCGGTGATCCCGGTCGGTGCCACCGACGACGCCGGCACCCTCACCTTCGAGACGCCGGCCGCCGTCGACCGGTACACCCTGGTGGTGCGCAAGGCCGCGACCGACGATGGTACGTCGTACCTACTGCACAAGGTGATCACGGTGTTCGACGACGACGAGGTGCTGTTCGCGCCCCGGGTGCTGGCCGGTGGGCCGGCCGGGGCCGAGGCGGCCCAGGATCTGTCGGCCCGGGTGGACCTCGCCGCCGACCTGGTCGGCAGCGGCCATGAGGCGACCGTCTACCTGCGCCCGGCCGGCACCGCGCCGTGGGCGTACTCGTTCGGGCCCGGACCGCTTGTCGCGACGCTGGACAGCTACCAGGCGGTCACCGTGCACCAGCTGCCCCGGTTGGAACGCGACTGGTGGCTGGTCAGCGAGATCCTGCCGGAGATGGACTGGATCGACCCGTTCGACGCCACGTTCGGCTTCGGCGGCGCGGCGCAGGTCGAGCTGGCCGCTTCGACACCGGAACCCGGTTCGGTCGAGGTGGACTGGTCGGTGACCGATGCGCACGGTCACCCGTTCGCGACGGTGCGCGCCACCGACGTACGGCCGTTCGTCGACCTGCCGGCGGTGACCCGCCTGGAGGACGTCGTGCCGGCGGTACGGGCGTTGGCGCCCAACGAGGCCCGGCCGGTGCTGCGGCTGTCCGACCCGACCGGCGCCGAGATCCGGGCCGGCTACCTCGACTGGGCGGCCCAGCCGTACGGGTTCGAGGTCGCCGACCCGCAGCCCGGCCGGTACCAGCTCCAACTGGAGCTGGACACCGGCTGGTACAGCGGGCTGGTCGACGCCGAGTCGTCCCTCGTGCTGGCCGAGGCGGCGACGATCACCTCGACCTACCCGCAGAGCGCCGAGGTCGACGGCTGGTTCCATCCCGAGGTCCGGGTGGTCAACCCGAGCGGGGTCGACCAGGGCACCGCCGAGTCGACGCTGACGGTCACCCACCCCGACGGTGACCTGCTCGCCCGCGACGTCGCGGTGCAGCTGCGGGTCGACGGGGCCTGGGTCCGGATCCCGATGTCCGTGCAGGACGGCGCCCTGGTCGGCACCATCTCGCCGGAGGTGGCGCTGACCGCCGGCACCGACCTGACCTGGGAGCTGCACGTACGCACCCGCCGACCCGGCGAGTTCACCTTCACCCACCAGCTGACCGGCGGTGCGGTGGCAGTGACCGCCAGCTCGGCGGTGACGGTGAGCTGACGACACCTGACAGGTGAGATCCTCACCGGCCGCGCGACCCCCGGGCCAGGGGGTCGCGCGGCCGGTGAGGATAAGGTCTGGCCGTGCGGACCAAGCAGGAGTTGACCGACGCCATCCGGCAGCAACGGCGGGCGGTGCTGATCGTCAACGCCAGGTCCCGCCGGGGCCGCCGGTTCTACACCGACGCCGCCCGCAGACTGACCGACGCCGGCTTCGAGCTGATCGCCAGCTACCCGGTCGACGAGCCCGGTGAGTTGGAGAGCAGCCTGGACGAGGCGGTCCGGATGGCCCCGGACCTGCTGATCGCCGGCGGCGGGGACGGCACCATCGGGGCCGCCGCCCGGCTGCTCGCCCACCGCGACATCGCGCTCGGGCTGCTGCCGTTGGGCACCACCAACAACTTCGCCCGTACCCTCGGGATCCCGATCGACCTGGACGCGGCGGTCCGCGTCATCAGCTCCGGCAAGGTGATCGACGTCGATCTCGGCCTCGCCGGTGATCTGTCGTTCGCCAACCACGTCGGTATCGGGCTGTCCGCCGAGGTGATGCTGCGTACTCCGCCCCGGCTGAAACGGGTGGTCGGCAAGTTCGCCTATCCGGCGACGGCGGCGGCGTTGATGGCCCGGCACCGTCCGCTACGGGTCAGCGTCCGGACCGCCAGCAGCAACCGGGACTTCCAGACCCATCAGCTGTACGTCGCCAACGGCGGTCACCAGGCCGGCCGGCCGATCACCGCGGACGCCAACGCCGACGACCGGCTGCTGGTGGCGTACCCGGTCGGCGGCGCGACCCGGCAGAGCCTGCTGGGTGCGACGGTACGCAACGCGGCGACCGGCCACCGGCGTACCCTGCGGCACGACCCGTTCCTCGCGGTCGGCGAGCTGCTGGTCGAGACGGACCGGCCGGCGCCCGTGGAGATCGACGGTGAGGTGTGCGGGGAGACCCCGATCAGGCTGCGGGTCGACGCCAACGCGCTGCGGGTGATGGCTGCGGCCGGGACCGTCGACCACTGACAGAGACCGCGCGGCCGGTTGCGCGAGTCCGGCCGGCCGCCGGGTGGGCCGGCCGCCCGGGTACGGGCGACCGGCCCGAGCCGGTACGGGTCAGACGAACCGCCAGAGCGTGTGGTTCTGGCCGTTGTCGTCCGAGGTCACGATCTGCGCCCCCTGCACGGTGGAGCCACCGGTGACCCCGAGCACCTTGCCTCCGTTGGCGCAGTTCGCGGTCGCCCTGCGCGGCAGCACGATGGTTGCCGCGCGCGGCGCGGTCCGGCCCTGGGCCCCGTCCCGGGCCGGACCGCGCCGACGTCAGTGCCGGATCGGCATCAGCAGCGAACAGCTCCGGTCGTCGTCGGGCAGTCGCACGGCCAGCGGCCGGATCGGCCCGTCCAGCTCCAGCACCAGCTGACCGCCGCCGGCGGCCACCACCGCCTGCAGCAGGAACTCCCGGTTCACCGCGACGTACCGATCCGGTGCGGCCTGCCAGGCCGCCTCGTCGACGCATTCGACGGTACCGTCGTCGGTCGCCGCCAGCACCGCGACCGGGTGGGCGACGCCGAGGTGTTCGCGTACCACCGCCGGGGCCCGGTCGGGTGCCAGCGCCCGTCGCAACTCGGTGGCGTCCACGGTGACCTGCCGTCGGCCCTCGGCGCCCCGGACCGGCAGCAACGGCCGGTAGTCGGGAAAGTCGTGGTCCAGCGGGTCGGTGGTGATCCGCCAGCCCGGCGCGCAGGCGTCGACGCCGTCCGGACCGAAGGCCAGTTCCGCTACCGGGTTACGGTCGACCTGGCTGCGTACGCCGGTCACGAAGCCGCCGGGCACCAGGACCGTCACCGCCGGGCCGTCGACCGCCGTCGGGACGAGTTCGGCGACCGCCATGCGGTAACGGTCGGTCGCGGCCAACCGTACGGCGTCGGTGGAGACCTCGACGTGCACCCCGGCCAGGGCGGGAATCTCGGGGTCGGTGCCGACGGCGAACCGTACGGCGTCCAGCGCGCCGGCCAGGTCGGCGGCGTCGACGGTGACCCGGGTCGTGGTTGTGGTCATGGTGGTTCGGTTCTCCTCGGCATCGAGCAGGGCATGGATGCGGGAGAGCTCCCGACGGGCATCGGCCAGGCCGTCCTGCAGCCGGCGCAGGTGCACGTCGAGCAGCCGCCGGGCCACCGTGACGTCGGGCAACGCCCGGACCGCCTCGGTGATCTCGGCCAGCGGCAGGCCGACCCGGCGCAGCCCGGCCAGCAGCCGGGCGGCGCGCAGCTGACTCACGGCGTACCACCGGTAGCCGGTGTGCGGATCCACCGCGGCCGGCACCAGCACGCCGGCGGCGTCGTAGAACCGCAGCGCGCTGACGGTCAGCCCGCTGGCGCGGGCCGTCTCGCCGATGCTGTGCATGTCGCTCTCCACGTCCATGGACTCTGCGGCCTCGACCAGGTCGAGGGTCAAGGCCAGCCGGGGTCAAGGCCAGCCGGGGTCAAGGCCGGCCCGGGGTCAAGGCCGGCCGGGTACCGGAGCCGACGGGCCGGGCCAGCGGCGGGATGCCGGCCCGTGGCAGCATTGCAGTTCCGACCAGATCGATGTGCGCGTCCGACGAGACCGACATGCCCCGCCGGGAGGCAGGATGACCCCGCAGGCACCTCCGCCGCCCGCGATCGCCGGGCTGCCGCCGCTCGCCTGGCAGCACACGCCGGTGGCAGCGGATCATCACGCCGGTCGGCAGGCCCTGTCGCTCACCGCAGGCGCCGGCACCGACTGGTTCGTCGACCCGGTCGGCGAGTACCGCACCCACAACGCACCGGCGCTGCTGTTCGACTGCCCGGACGGCGAGTTCGCGCTCTCCGCCCGGGTCACGGTCGACTTCACGGCCGCGTTCGACGCCGGCGTGCTGTGTCTGCGTATCGACGAGGAACACTGGGCGAAGCTGTGCTTCGAATACTCACCGCAGGGTCGGCCGATGGTGGTGACCGTGGTGACCAACGGCACCTCCGACGACGCCAACGCGGTCACCGTCGAAGCGTCCAGCGTCCACCTCCGGGTGCTGCGCAAGGGGTCGGCGTACGCGTTCCACTACTCACTCGACGGCATGTCGTGGCAGTTCGCCCGACTGTTCCGGCTGACCGGTGCCGCCGATGCGCCGACCCGGGCCGGCTTCCTCGCCCAGTCGCCCACCGGTGACCGCTGCACCGCCACGTTCGAGCAGATCAGTCTGGACGACGTGGTTCCGGACGATCTGCGCAGTGGGCGGTGACCCGGACGGTGGTCCCGGACCGGCCGCCCGAGTCACGCATCGACGAGCTGGTCGGCGAGTCGGCCGACCACAGCCGGCGGGGTGACTGGTCGGCGGCGGTCCGCTGCCAGCGGCAGGCCGTCGACCTGGCCGGTGAGCTGCTCGACGACGCGCCGGACGACGCGCGACGGCGGACCGGGCTGGGTGGCCTGTGCTACCGGCTCGGCTCGCTGTACCTCGCCGACCGGGATCCGGCGGCGGCGGTGGCGGCGCTGGACGACGCGGTACGCGCGTACGCCGGGCTGGTCGGTGCCGTGCCCGACGCGGAGCTGACGCTGGCCGACGTGCTGGCCCGCCGTGGTCTCGCCCAGTCGGTACGGGGTGGGCCGCCTCGGCGGAGGTCGACGCCGACGCGGCGGTCCTGGCCTATCTGTCGGTGACCGGCGGCGATCCGGCCCACCCGCGACGCCGGGACCTGGCCCGGGTGCTGGCGTCCAACGCCGCGACGCTGGCACCGGACGGTGACCCGCACCTCGCGATCGCCTCGGCCAACGCCGCGCTGGGCTACTACGGCCATCCCGACGCAGACGGAAACGACGCGGACAGCAATGACGCGGACGGCACCGTCGACAGTGGGTACGTACACAGTGCAGCGGTGGTGTCGGCACTGCTGAACTTCGTCGACGGCCGGGTGGTCGAGGGCTTCGTACCGGCGGCGGTGATCGCCGCCGGTCTCCCGCCGGGCCAGGCCCGGCAGGCGCTGGAGGCCGAGTTGCGGGTGGTCGACGGGCTGCTCTCGATGGCCGGTGGCCCGGTGCCGTTCCCACCGGAGATGGGTCGCAGCCTGGCGCGGCTGGTGCTGCCGACCGTGCGGGACCGGGGCCTGCTGTGGGTGCCGGCCGACGACTGGCTGGACCGGGCGGCCCAGCCGACGCTGACAGCGGTGGCGCAGCGGCACACCGCCGGGGCCGGGCAGGCGACACCGCTGGAGACGGCGACGCCGCGCAGCGATCCGACGTTGCTCTGGACCACATCGATGCGCTGGCTGTCCGGGCTGTCGTTGGAGGCGGCGGTGCAGCTGGCGACGGTCGCCGTCGACGTGCTGCCCACGGCGTCGGCGTACGCCGACGGACGGCGGCTGGCGCTGGCCGCGCACGCGTTGCTCGCCAGCGCGTACCGGGCCGCCCCCGGCCGGCCCCCGCCGGAACCGGCGGCGTACCTGCCGGTCTGGCAGCGGCTGCTGGAGGTGGCCACCGGCAGCTGCCGGGCGGCCGGTGACGACCCGCTTGCCGACGACTTCGACGCATGGCGCGCCCGGTTGGGGTGACCGGGCGCGCACCTGTGCGACGGTTACCGGCAGGACTCGCACCTGCGCGACGGTTACGGTGCCGGATTCGCACCTGCACGGCGGTTACGGTGCAGGACGTACCCGCAGGCCGTGCCGAGGACCAGCTCGGCGACGGCAGCGGCGACCAGACCGGTGGCCGGCATCCCGTCCAGAGCGATGCTGAGCAGCCGGGACAGTCCGTACGCCAGATAGACGGTCGCCCCGATCAGCGCCGCGGCGAAGGTCAGCCGGCGGACGAACGCCCCGAGGGTGACCAGGATCCCGGTGGCCAGCAGTGCCCCGCCGGCTGCCCGGGTCTCGCTGAGCAGGCTGCTGTTGCCGGCGAAGTCGATGCCGTTGCCGGCGTGGAAGGCGTCCGGTGCGGTCAGGACCGCGCCCCCGATACCGACCACGACCAGGCCGGCGACGCCGAGGATCACCTTCTGGCTGCGGGTACGGGTGCTGGTGCGGGGTGCGTCGGTTGCCTGGCCGGCGACGGTGGTCACCGCCGCCACACCCCGGCGGCGGCCGCCTGCCGGCAGAAGTCGGCGAAGTCCCGCGGGGCCCGGCCCAGCGCCCGCTCGACGCCGTCACCGAGCGACGCGTTGCGCCCGTCGAACACCTCCACGCACAGGTCGGTGAGCAGCCGCGCGTAGTCCGGCCCCAGCTGCGAGACCAGGGCGAGATGGAACTGCTCGGCGGTGACCGGCTGGTAGCCCACGGCCCGGCCGCTGGCCGCGGCGATCTCCGCCGTCGCCTGCGCGAAGGTGAGCAGGCGCGGCCCGGTGACGTCGTACATCCGGCCGTCGTGCCGGCGGTCGGTGAGCACCGCCACCGCGACGTCGGCGACGTCGTCGACGTCCACGAACGGCTCGGCCACCTCGCCGGCGGGCAGGGCCACCGTCCCGGCCAGGACCGGGCCGAGCAGGTGTCCTTCGGTGAAGTTCTGGTTGAACCAGCTGGCCCGCACGATGCCGTAGGTCAGCCCGGAACTGGCGACGATCGCCTCACAGCGGCCGGCGTTGGTCTCGCCCCGACCGGAGAGCAGGACCAGTTTGCGGACACCGGCGTCGCGGGCGGCGGCGGTGAACTTTTCGACCACGGTGGGCGCTTCGGGTGCGGCTAGGTCCGGCGAGTACGACAGGTAAACGGCGTCCACCCCGCGCAGCGCGGCGGGCCAGCTGGCCGGCTCCGCCCAGTGGAACGGCTGCTCGCCCTGGCGGCTGGCCCGGATCACGGGGTGGCCGAGTGTGGTGAGCTGGTCGGCGATGCGCCGGCCGGTCTTGCCGGTCGCCCCGGTGACGAGCACTGACGGTCGTGACATGGCGTGGGATCTCCCGTTCGGTCTGGGTGTCGCGGACAGGCTTTTACCGTCCGCTGCTGGCCACCCGCCTGGGTCGGCGAATCGTCCGACCCGGGCGGGTGCTGCCTTACCGATCAGCCTGCCGGGGCGTCGGCGGCGGAACAATGATCGTGATGCCTGATTTCTTTGCGTAGCGTCCAGGCTTGTGGACGGTTGGCAAACTCTCCGGGAAGCTGGGCAGGGTGTGGACGACACCCGGTTGCGCGATCCCGGCGATCAGCGACCCGCTCGGCGAGACCCTGCACATGTTCCGGCTGACCGGCACCCTCTACTGCCGGGCCGAGCTGACCGCCCCGTGGGGCATCGACGTGCCCGCCCTGCCGGGCTGCATGACGTTGCAGGTCGTCACCGCCGGCCGGTGCTGGCTGGAGGTGGGCGACGCCCAGCCGTACCTGATCGGGCCGGGCAGTCTGACGCTGATCCCGGACGGTGTCCCGCACCGGTTCCGCAGCGCCCCGGCCGCGTCGACGCGGCCGTTGTTCGACATCCCGGTGCAGCAGCTCAGCGACCGGTACGAAATCATGCGGCACGGTGGCGGCGGCGAGCTCACCCAGGTGACGTACGCGGTGCTGCGCCCGGACCACGTCGCCGCCCGGCGGCTGATCGCCCAGCTGCCGCCGGTGCTGCATCTCGACCGGTTCGACGACGACGAGTCGGGGTGGCTGCACAGCACGTTGCGGCTGGTCACCCGGGAGGCACAGGCGCTGCGACCGGGCGGTGAGACGATGCTGACCCGGCTGGCCGATGTACTGGTGATCCAGGCGATCCGGTCCTGGTTGGACGCCGCTCCGGAGGCGCGCCAGGGTTGGCTGGCCGCGCTACGCGACGACCAGATCGGCCGGGCGCTGACCGCACTGCACCGCGAGCCGGACCGGGACTGGACGGTGAGCACCCTGGCTCAGCAGGCCGGCATGTCCCGGTCGGCGTTCGCCGCCCGGTTCACCGAGCTGGTCGGTGAACCAGCGATCCGCTACCTGGCGACCTGGCGGCTGCAGCTGGCCCACGACCATCTGCAGCGCTGCGCGGACCCGCTGCCGGTCGTCGCCCGCCGGTTCGGCTATCAGTCGGAGGCGGCGTTCTGCCGGGCCTTCAAACGGGCGTACGGGGTACCGCCGGGCCAGGTCCGTCGGGAACGGCGCGGCGCCGGGAACGACTGACCCGACCGGAGGCCGCCGTCCGGTGAACCGGCACACTGGGCGGATGGCACACCTGCGGGTCGACTTCTACTCCGACGTTCTGGAGCAGGCCACCTCGATGACCGTCCTGCTGCCCCAGCACACCAGGACCCGGATCGGCGCTCCGGCGCGGGCCGGCGACACCGATCCCCCGGTGCTCTATCTGCTGCACGGGCTCACCGACGACGCCACCGCCTGGACCCGGTACAGCTCCATCGAGCGGTACGCCGAGGAGCGCGGCCTGGCCGTGGTGATGCCCCAGGTGCACCGCAGCATGTACGCCGACGAGGTGCACGGAGCGCCGTTCTGGACCTTCCTGTCCACCGAACTGCCGGCCGTGGTCGACTCGTTCTTCCGGGTCTCCCGACGGCGGGAGGACACCTTCGTCGCGGGCCTGTCGATGGGCGGGTACGGGGCGTTGCGCTGGGCGCTGCGCCAGCCGCACCGGTTCGCGGCGGCGGCCAGCCTGTCCGGCGTACTCGACGTGGCCGCCCGCCAGCACGGACCGTCGGTGTCCGCCACCGACCCGCTGATGCGGCGGGTCTTCGGCGAGCAGGACATCGCCGGCAGCGACGACGACCTGCTCGCGGTGCTCGACCGGGCCGACCCGACGGCGTTGCCACAGCTCTGGCTGTGCTGCGGCACCGAGGACGTGCTGTACCCGGACAACGTCCGGTTCCGCGACGCATGCGCCGCCCGGGGCGTTCCACTCACTGTCGACTTCGAAGCCGGTGACCACGTGTGGAGCTACTGGGACGCCAAGATCCGGGACGTACTCGCCTGGCTGCCGTTGTGACCGACGGTGCCGACGCGGCGCGAGTGGCCGCCGGGCTGGGCGACCAGTTGGCCACGCTGACCTTCACCGATCTCGGCACCGAACAGGTCACCAGGACGATCATCGACGCCGTGGTGCGGTGGGGTGCTGGGCAGGGCTGGCGGGTGTACCGGCGGGCGGCCAGCGTACTGCCGCTGCCGCCGCCGATGCAGGGCCGGCACTCGGTCGTCGACGTGGCCTGTGCCCGACCCGACGCGCCGCCGCTGGTGGTCGAGGTGGACCACACCGACCGGCACCGTACGGTGGAGAAACTGCTCGCCGAGGCTGCCGCTGGTCGAGTGGCGATCTGGGTCCGATGGGGCAGTCGTGGCTTCACCGCCCCGCCTGAGCCGGTGCGGATGGTCACCCTGCCGGTCACCGTCCGGACGACCACGGCGCGATCGGGCGTACGGTTGTTCAGCCGGCAGCCGGAGCGGCCGTTGGCACCGCCCAGTCACCGGCCCGGCCCCGTGGCTGCGGCCGGGCCTCCGTCGTCCCTGTTCGACCCGGCCGACGGGGAGCCGCCCGGCGGTGGATGACCGTCCGGCGGGGCGGGCCGGGTGGCCGGATCTTCCCGCTGCGGGCGTCGGAGCTGTCCCCGCTGCGGGTACCGGAGCCATCCCCGTTGTCCACGCGTCGACCACGTGAACCGGTCCCGGCACCCACAGATCGGGACACGGAGGCACGGCGGCTCACGCCCTTCCGCGCAGGAGCGGACCACGCCGGATCCCGCTGTAACCAGTCTCGGCCATGGTGAACGTCCGCAAAAGTCGCATCGCGTGACAGAATCTGGTGCTGATGTCACGGCGAGGACAAGGTGACTCGCCCAGGAAGGACGGTGACATCCGTGTCCGCTGTGGAGGTCAAGTCGGAGCTGCGCACCCTGCGGGCCGGTCGCGGTGTGTCGGCACCCGATCTGTCCGGTCGGCTCGGCGACCACCTGCGTACGCTCTGCGGCAACAGTGCGGTGAACCGCGACGACGAGCCCGCTGAGTTGCGCGAGCGGGTGATCGCCGAGCTGAACAGCCAGGTCCGACGCCTACCGGACGACATGGCGCTGGCGGCGAGGGTCGCGCTGGGGCTGCACCCGCAGGCGCAGGACGCGCATTTCCGTGGCCGGGTCGCCTGGCTGGCCCGACGGCTGGGTCGCGAGGACCGGACCGCGCTGCGCCGGATCAACGAAGCGGAAGTGCTGCTGGCCGAGGCGATCGGCCAGGAGCTGGGCCGGCGCAGCTCCAGCCCGGTCGGCGCCGGCTGGCACGTCGCCGGGCTGCGGGTGCTGGTCCGGCTGGACACCCCGACGATGGAGGCGTACGAGGAACGGCGGATCGTCGCCGACCGGGACGGCGTCGACGAGGTCGTGCTCGGTATGTCGCTGCCCTGCCCACCAGGCAGCGACGGGCTCGACATCCGGGCAGACGTGCACTGGGGTGGGCGGCTGATCAGGCACGAACGACCGCTGCCGCAGCGGTCACAGTTGGTCGTGGGCCTGCCCCGGCCACTCGCCGCCGGTGAGTCGTGCGACTTCAGTGTGGTCACCCGGCTGGGGCCGAGCCAGATCGCCTCACCGCACTACGTGTTGACGGCTACCCGACGGTGCCGGCGCTTCGAGCTGCGAGTGAGATTCGACCCGGACCGGTTGCCCAAGTGGGTGCGGCGAGTGACCGGGGAGCCCGTTCGGTTACTGGACACACCGCAGCCCGGCAGTGAACTGCTGCAGCCGGACGCGGTCGGCGAGGTGTTCACGGATTTCGACGATCCGGAACTGTATCTCGCGTACGGCATCCAGTGGTTTCCGGCACTTCAGCCGTGACGCAGGATCGGAACGGTCGAAACGGGTCAGTCGGTCTCCATCACACATCACCTCCGCTGACGTCGACAGGCAGAATCCGACGGAACTGCCATTGGCAGACAGCGATCAGCTGCGACTCTCCGGACGGTGTCGGGAATCGCGCCGATCAGACGGAACAGGTAGTGGTCGACAACGGTTACCCGGCATCGGCCCGGCAAGTGCCGGCAGCCCGACGACAGGCGGTCGGGTCCCGACCAGGGCGTGACGCTGGCCGCGGATTGCACACAGATGGACTGCACCGCAGACCGGCTTGGCCGGTTGGCGGGCGCGGGCACCAGGCACGTCGCGCAACGCGACGAACCGCTGATTCCTCGTGGCCGGAATCCGGCCACCGATAGGTCAGTTACCGCTGACCGAGGCTACGACAGCGCGGGCCGGCCGGCGCGGCCGTCGACCGCCAAGCGAAACAGCGTCGAATCGCTGGCCGGGTCACCGGACAATGAATGCACATGGCTCAAGTCGAAGCATGATCTGTCTCCCCGTGAGTCGCCGTACAGTAACCTTATCACCGCCCGCCAAGTTTGCCATCGTAAATACGGCGACAACCTGGTCACAGTCCTCTGTCTACAAGACTGACCGGTCCGGCCAGGCCGGTCGGTCCGGGGCCACATCTGGTAACCTCGCCGCAGCGTCGCGTGCCGGTGGCAGTCCGTGTCAGGCATGGAGGCGCCGGACCGGAGGGAGCACGACGTTGACGACCGTCGTTCCTTCGCCCTTCACCCGTGGGTGAGGGCGACGAAGCCAGGCTGGTGGCCTGGAGCCGCGAACTGCGCGGCGTACACAACCGGCTCCGGGAGGCGCTGACCGTTACCCGGGAGGCGTTGGCCGCCGGCCGGCCGGCGGAGTCGGCGACCCGGGATCTGCTGCTGTTCTGTCACGGGTTCTGCGCCGCCCTGACCGCCCACCACGAGGGCGAGGACGATCGACTGTTCCCGGCCATCGCCGCGCAGCATCCCGAGCTGCAGGACACGCTGCGCAACCTGCGGCAGGACCACTCGATGATCGCGTATTTGCTGAGCGGGCTACAGGCCGCCGTGGCGCGGGCCGCGCCGCCCGCCGAGCTGGACCGGCACCTGGACGGCCTGGCCGCGATCATGGAGTCCCACTTCAGGTACGAGGAACGCCAACTGCTGACGGTGCTGGAGACGCTGACGCTGGACGCGGACCCGGGCAGCGTGCTGGGGCCGCTGTGACCCGGCCGGCCGGGCGCCGCCGCGCGTCAGCTCCGGCCCGCCCGTCCGCCGGATCCCACCGCGCGTCAGCTCCGGCTGCCCGGCGTGGCCCGACCCCGGCTGCGGCGGGCGAGCCTGCCCTGCAATGCCCGGCGGGCGACCGGCCCCAGGTCGTCGACGACGTCGACCAGCACCGCCAACTGTTCCAACGCGGCCAACACGTCGTCGGCGCCGGGCCGGTCGACCCCTTCGTACAGCTCCAGGCCGATGAACCCGGCGGCGACGGCGCGGGCCAGGCCAGGCGGGTCCGCCAACCCGGCCAACGGCGATCCGGCCAGCACCCGGCGGAGCACCAGTTCGATCTCGTCGGTCCACAGCCGCAGCGCGGCCGCCGCAGCCGGAGCGAGCCGCTCGTCGGTCTGCGCACCCGCCAACACCTGGGCCAGCACCGCGACGTTGCCGGCCTCGCGTTCCTGTTCGTGCAGTTCACGGCCCAGGTCGAGCAGCTCGCCGAGGGACCGTACGGCGGCGAACCGGTCCCGGTAGTCGGCCACCCGCTCGGCGGTGGCCGTCTGGCAGGCCGCGACGAGCAGGTCGTCAAGGGTGCCGAAGTGGTAGAAGACCAGCGCCTGGTTGACTCCGGCGCAGCCGGCGACGGTACGGGCGGACACTCCGGCGATGCCGTACCTGCGGATCGCCTGCACCGCCCCGTCCATCAACCGTTGCCTGGTGGAGGTGGGGGCACTGTTCATACCCGAGCATTCTCCCGCAGCGGGCGCACCGCAGCGGGTACCGGGGCCGTCCCCGTGTCCACGTACTGTGCCGTGAACCGGCCCCGGTACCCGAACACCGGGCCGAGGAAGCGGTTGGTCACCCGTACCTCGATCCGGAAACACCCGTCGGAGCCGTCCCACCACTCGTGGACCTCGGCGCAGCCGGACAGGGCGTGGGGAAAACGCCGGCCGGCGTAGCGCTGCTCGCCGGTACGGACCACCAGCCCGCCGCGCCGGTCGACGGCGAGGCTCAGCAGCACCGCGTAGTGCTGATGGGTGCCGAGATAGTCCACGATGGCCGACCGGGCCGGGCTGTAGACCATCGTCGCGTCGAACCGACGGCGACGGTGCGCGGCGACGTCGAAGGTGCGGACGAAGGTGACCGTCTCCCGGCCGAAGCTGTCCCGGTACGCGTAGTTGCCGATGCTGAACGGGACGTCGGCGCCCTGCTCGGGAAAGAGGATGTGGCGGGTCGCGCCGAGGCGCAGCAACGGCACGGTGACCGCCGGGCCGTGCCAGATCCGGTCCATCACCCCGGTGCCGACGCAGCTCGTCCGCTCCTGACTGCTGATCCCGAAGCGTTGCCGCAGTCGCGGGTGCAGCCGGTCGAAGTCGGCACCGAGCGCCTGTCGGAAGATCGAGGTCACCGGGGCACTGCCCGGGTCACACGGGTGGCGGCCCGCCGGTAGCGGCGCGGCCGGCACCGTCGGGCCGCCGGGGTGGTCGGCAGCGGCGGCGCGAGCGCGACCAGCGGTACGGCCACCAGCGCGAGCCGGTGATCGAGCGCGACGGCGGCGACCACCAGGATGAGCCGGGCGGTGACCTCGGCGAGTGCCCGGTCGCGGCTGCGCTCCGGCGGTACGCCCTGCTCCAGCCACAGTCGCAGCCGGTCGAACGACCACGCGGTAGCCCAGCCGAAGGCAGGGCGGAAGGCCCGGTCGGCGAGCGGGCCGAGGCGACCCCACCCGGGCGTGTAGTCGTAGCCGGTCCAGAACCGGACGCCGTTGAGGGTCGGCTGGTAGCGCCAGAAGCCGTGGCCGGCTCGGATCAGCGACAGCTTGTGGTCGCAGGTGAACCGCAACGCGGAGGCAGCGGAGCCGTCGGGTCGGCGGCGCTCGCCGGTGGACTGTCCGGTGCCGGCGACGGTCAGGCCGGGCAGCAGCCGGGTGGCGTACCGGAACCGTCCCTGCGACCCGTACGGCTCGATCCGGGTGAAGCGCAGGTCCCACCGGGCGTGCCGGGCCGGGTCCTGGGTGTACCGCCACACCTGGTCAACCGGGGCCTGGATCAGCGTCTCGATGTACAGCACGCCAGACCTCCCTGGTTTGAGCGAACGCTCAACTGAGAGGTTAGCACGAGTTTGAGCAGTCGCTCAAATGATCGGTGGCCGCGCTGACCTGCAGGCGGCGATCAGTCGACCGGGGCCCACGGACTGACCGCGACCCGGCCGGTGGTGCCGATGTCGAGGCCGCCGTCGGGCTCCAGCACCTGCGCCGGTACGCCCGCAGCCGGCGCCACGGCCAGGAAGCTGCCGTGCGTCGGCGGCACCCGTACATCGTCCACGGTGTTGCGCCAGACCAGGACCGCGCCGGCCCGCTCGCCCGGCTGCACCGTGACCGGAACAGGGCTGCCGGCCACGGTGTCGACCCGGGCGATCACCTCGGCACCCTCGATCACCTCGACCGCCAGTGGCTGCAGTTGCCCGTCGAGGACCGTGAGCTCCGGGAAGCCGTCGACGTGCACCGGTTCCTCGGCACCCTTGACCAGCCGAATCGGCATCGCCCGCAGACCCATCGCGGCGTCCACCGCACCCAGACTGAGCAGCGCTCCGGAGTCCGGGCAGTCAGGTGACGGGTCCGCCGACGGCACCGGCGTCGGCGTGGGAACGGGTGCCACATCGTTGTCCGGTGGCTGCGGACCCGGTTGCGGCAGCTGACCGGCACAGCCGGCGAGCAGCACCGCCGCCAGCAGCAGCGCACCGGCCCGTCGGCGGATCACCGGTCGCCCGTCTGGTTCCCGGAGACAGGCTCGCCGCCGCCGTCGCTGCCGCCGTCCTTCTCGTCCTCGTCGAACGGTCCGTCCTCGTCGTCCTCGTCGAACGGTTCGTCGCTCCACCGCCACCAGGCCTCGTCGCCCTCGACGTGCAGCAGGAACTCCGGCACCGCCGCCCCGTCCGGGTCGATCAGCACGACCGCGGCCCGAACCTGCTGGTACGCCCGCTCCCAGGCGCCGTCGTCCGGACCGTCCTCGACCACCCGCATCGCCCGCAGCTCCGCGTCGAAGATCGGCCGCAGCGGCGCGAACGACTCGGTCGGCCGGAAGGTGGCGTACAACCAGGGGAAGTCGCCGTCGGTCACGGCCAGATCAGCCAGCAGCACGCCGTCGTGGTCGCGCAGCGACCAGTTCGCCCCGAATCCCATGCCACCCATCTCTTCCGCCGCGCGCCGCCGTCGGCACAGTAGTACGGCCGGGCACCTACCGTGGCGCCCCGTCCCAGGCCTGAGGTCCGGCTCGCCGGGTGCCGTCCGGCCCTGCCGCCGGCCGCGTCGACCCGGGACCGTGAGGGTATGACCGCGCGAGTGCACCACCGACGCCCCGAGGCGAAATGCCCGATCCGGCCGGGCGAGCCCTGCACGCTGTGCCTGCCCGGTGCCACCGGTCCGGCCGACTGCGGCCTCGTCTACCTGGTGATGAGCGACGACGAACTCCGTGCCGGGCTGCATGCGAACCGCCGGGTCACGGCATGATTGATCATGGCTTAGCGGGTTGACGCCAACGGCGTCGAGCATCCCGCCGGTCCCGGCTCACGTCCGCCGGGCGGCACCGATCAGCCGGGTCGGGATCGACCGTTCCACCACTGTCCCGTGCCGTTCGCCCGGCTCTACCCGGTACGCCCCGGCGCCGGGCAGGCTGCTGACCGCCTCGACCAGTTCGGTACCGACGTAGTGCAGGCCGACTCCGTCGTCGGTGGCGTGCCCGGCCGGCAGGTCGCCTGACGCGACGCACTCCAGGTACCGCCTCCGACGCGGCTGGTCCGCCAGGTCGTGATGCACGCCGTTGCTGTACGGCAACAACCCCAACGCGTCGGTGACCGGGTCGAGCCGCTCGGAGAACGAGTCGGTCACCCCGCTGGTGTGCCAGCAGATGCTGCCGGCGCTGCCCCCGCCCAGCACCACACCGGCCGCCCAGCACTCGCGAAGGATGGCGTCGACCCGGTGCGCCCGCCACACAGCGAGCAGATTCACCACGCTGCCGCCCGTCACCCAGATCAGCTGCTGCTCGCGCAGGAACGCCCCGACGTCGTCGACGTTCGGCCGAGGAAACAGCTGCAGGTGGGACGGGATCACCTGCTTGGCGTCGCCGACCGCCGCGTAAAAGGACTCGATCACGTCTGGCTGGTCACCGGTGGCGGTTGGCACCAGGCAGACCTTCGCCACCGGCACGCCGGTCAACGAGATCGCGTGGTCGAGCAGTGCGCTGCGGCGCGGAGCCGGTTCACCCGGCGGCGGGTGCAGGATGCCGGAGACGGCGAAGATCTGGCGACGACCTGGGGGCACCTGCCCATCATGCAGGAACCAGCGCCGCCTTCAACGAATGGCTCAAGATCTATTACACGTTTTCAAGCTATATGTTACCTGTAGGCGGCTGAGCAAGATATATAGTGCTTACATCCGATTTGCGGGGTTAACGGCCGAGACCTGGTTTGGAGTACACGCATGCCGAGTCACGCGGACGCGTCGGCGCCGGCTTCCGTCCTGCCTGGCGCCGATCGGCGGGTCGCACCCCGGATGCCGAACGGTGGAGCTGGCCGTCGGCACTCCAGCAGCCCGGACGGGAGCCGGGGCGGAAGGGTCCTGGTCCTAGAGAACGATGGGCCCGAGAGCCCGGCGGACCGGCTCGACGAGGAGTTCGACGTCGCGCTCCGCCTGCGCGGACCGGTAGACCTGGAGGCACTGCCAGCCGTACTCGCTCAATACCAGCCAAAGCTGCTGCTGCTGAAGCAATCCCTCGACGCCGCCGATGCACGGCTGATCGCCGCCTGTCGCGCCCACCGGGTGCCGATCCTCGTGCTCGCCCGCCCGGTGTACGGACTCCTCCGGCCGGCCCGCCTGCGGAGGTACGGCGGGCTGCCCTGGTTCCAACTGCGTTCCGGTCCATTGACGACCGCAGACAGGTGGGCGAAAAGAGGACTCGACCTCGCCTTGATCTTGCTCGCGGCGCCCCTGCTCATCCCCCTGCTGCTACTCGTCGGGCTGGCGGTGGCCGTGACCGGCCCACCACTGTACGTGCAGACCAGAGTAGGTGCCGGTGGTCGGCTCTTCCGACTGGTCAAATTCCGAACGATGCACGTCGACGCCGAGTCCGCCACAGGGCCGACGTTGGCCGCTGCCAACGACGAGCGGATCACCAGACTCGGCCGATTGCTCCGGCGTACCCGCCTCGACGAGCTCCCGCAGTTGTGGAACGTCCTCCGGGGGGAGATGAGTTTGGTGGGGCCGCGGCCCGAACGGCCCGAGTTCGTCGGTGAGCTGTGCCGGCTCCAGCACTACCACCTGCGTCACCTCATCCGACCAGGGCTGACCGGCATCGCGCAGCTGACCGGCGGTTATGCAGCGACGGCTGAGGACAAACTTCGGTGTGACCTGCTGTACCTGCACTGCCGGTCACTGCGGCTGGACCTGGGTCTGCTCCTGCTCACCATCGTGGAACTCTGCCGGGGATTCCCCCGTGGTTAGCCTGTCGACCCGGACCGGCCACCGGGTGGCCCGCAACACCGCCAGTCTGCTGGGCGGTCGACTGATCGTCACCGCAGTCGGGCTGGTGACGCTGCCCCTGGTGTATCGGCACCTCGGCAGCCAGGAGTTCGGTGTCTGGGTGTTGCTCTGCGCAGTCGTCGCCGTCCTGGCCATCATCGACCTGGGCCTCGGCTCAGCGATGGTACGTGAAGTCGCGCGGGACGACGGCGACTCGTCGTCCCGGCGACTACATGCGACGCTGGCCCTCGGGCTGGTCTGGGCGGTGTGCCTCACCGTACTGGCAACGGCCCTACTGACCGTTTCCTGGCCCTGGGTCGCTCGGTTGTTGCAGCTGAGTGAGCTCGCCGGTGAGGCACGCCGAGCGATGTTGTGGTTGCTGTTGTCACTGTTCCTCGGCGGCGTCGAACTGCCATGGCGCGCGGTTCTGGAGGGCACCCAGCGACACGGCGCGGCGGCCTGGATCGGTGCCGGAGCCGCGCTGGTGGGCGGTGTGCTGACGGTCGGTCTGTTGCGAATCGGCGGTGGGCTGGTAGGCCTGGCCGCCGTCACCGCCCTGGCCAGCGGCCTGCGGACCGGACTGACGATCCTGACCGCCCACCGGTACTGCCCGGGCTACACCCCGCGGGTTCCCGACATCCGCCGCGAGGATCTGCGCGTCGTCCGCGGCTACGGCCTCCGGGTGCAGGCCACGAGCGCCTCGGGTGTGGTCAACACGGAGCTCGATCGGTTCGTACTGAGTGGCTTCTTCACCCCGGCCACCGCAGGGCACTTCGACCTGGGTGCCCGGCTGCTGAACCTGCTCCGACTCCCCCCGGGGTTCGCGCTCCTCGCGCTCTTTCCGGTCGCTGTCGCGGGCGCGGCCAACCCTGGCTGGCTCAACCGGTTCTACCTGCGCACGACGTGGCGTCTCGCCGTCTTTCTGGCACCGTGCACCGCTGCCGTCGTGGTGGCCGCCGACCCGCTGGTCCGACTCTGGATCGGCGCCCAGGTGCCCTGGGCGGCGACGAACCTCGCGGTACTGGCTCCCGCGTACGCGGTCAACCTGGTGCTCGGCGCGGCGACGATCGTGGCCCGGGCAGAGGGACGCCCGGGCCTCGAGACGCGGTACGTCATGCTGTCGGTCCTGCTCAACCTTGGTGCGACGGTCCCCCTCATCTGGTTGTACGGCCCGGTCGGCGTACCGCTCGCCACCGCGGCCGCGATCCTGCTCTCGTCGGGCTATTTTCTGTGGCACTTCCACCGCAGCACGGCTCGGCCGCTGACGCCGATACTACGAATCCTCGGCTGGACGGCCACCGCCACCGCCGTCGCGGCGGCCGTCGGCGGCCTCGTGTCGCCGCACCTGCCGGACGGCGACGGACGGCTGGGCGCTGCGCTCGCGGTCTGCTGCAGAACCGGAATCACGATACTGGTCTCGGCGCTCCTGGTGGCCGGCGTTCGGTTGATCCGGCCCACGATCGCCGGTCGCGCACCAGGTCCGGCGGACCGCGCGGCGGCCCAGGTGCATCCATGTGTCGATGCGGAGATTGCCGTTCGCACCGGAGCGCCGTTGACCGACGAAGTTGGCAGCCGATGAGCCCCCGTCGCGCCTACTGCCTGGTCTGCGGTCCAGGACCGACCGACAAAACCATCCTCGGAGGACGGCTGCGGCAATGTCTGGCCTGCGGCTTCGCCTGGACGGTCGGCGCAGCCGATCCGACACCGGACCTCTACGACGACACGTACTTCGAAGGCGGCGGCTACGAGGACTACTTCCTGCCGGGTCCGCGCCGGTTCGAAGCCAGCCGGCGGTTGCGCTGGCTGCGCTCCACGGTCCGGCCGCAGTCCCTGCTAGAGGTCGGACCAGCTGGCGGGTTCTTCCTGGAAGCTGCCCGCAGGTGCGGTATCGACGTGTACGGCGTCGAGGTCTCCCCGGCGGCGACCCGTTACGCCCGCGACCGCCTCAATCTGCCAGTTCAGCAGGGCAGCTTCGAATCCGCGACGCTACCCGACCGAGTCGACGCGGTCTGTGCCTTCCACGTACTCGAACACGTCACGGATCCCTGGCAGTTCCTGCGTGCTGCACGGGCGGCGCTGCGTCCCAGGGGCGCATTGGTGCTCGAGGTTCCCAACATCGCCTCGGCGGCGGCCCGGCTGCTCGGCGAGCAATGGCCCGGGTTGCAGCCCGAGTACCACCGTTGGCACTTCACCCCCGACTCGCTGGCGCACCTGGTGACGATGGCCGGGTTTCGGGTGCTCCGGCAGGACACCACGGTGTTCCGCTACTACATGCCGCTCCGGTATCAGCTACGGCACGCCCACCGGCTGCTGCCATCGGACTGGTCGGCGACCCGCTCGCTGCGGCTGGTCCATCCACGACAGGGCGACCTGGTCCGTCTGGTGGCGAAAGCGACGGACGGCGAGTGACAGGAGAATCGATGAGATCTGCGGAGAAGGTCGCCACCGGCTGCCTGCTTTGCGGCGACGGCTCGGGCGGTCGACCCGTCACGGACGGGCTGCTCCGGCGCTGCGACACCTGCCAGTTCGTCTGGACGGCCAGCGACCTGCCGCCACCCGAGCAGTTGTACGACCGCGCCTACTACGAGACCGACGGATACCAGGACTACTTCACGTCCGCCGGACAACGACGTTACGAGTCCGCCCGGCGACTACGCTGGCTGCGGTCACGGGTTCGCCCAGCGACCCTGCTGGAGGCGGGGTCCGCTGGTGGCTACTTCCTGCGGGCCGCCCGCGACGCCGGCATCGACGCCCGTGGCGTCGAGGTGTCGGACGCCGCCGCCAGCTTCGCCCGGGAGCAACTGGGTGTGCCGGTACGCACGGACCGGTTCGAGGATCATGGGCCAGGCGCCCCGGTCGATGCGGTCTGCGCCTTTCACGTACTCGAACACGTGACCGATCCGCGACGGTTCCTGGCGGCGGCCCGGGCTGCGCTGCGACCGGACGGCTGGCTGGCGTTGGAGGTGCCCAACATCGCTTCGGCGGCCGCGCGCAGGCTCGGTAGCGCATGGCCGGCGATCGCCCCCGACTACCACCGTTGGCACTTCACGCCGCACTCGCTCGCCCGGCTGCTGGCCGAGTCCGGCTTCCGGGTGGTCGGTCAGGACACGGTCTTCTCCCGCTTCTACTGGCGGGCTCCGGCTCGCCTGCGGCAGGCCCGCAACCTGGTGGTCGCCGACTTCGCGGCCTGTCGATCGCTGCAAGTCAGTCACCCGACCCTCGGCGACCTGCTGCGGGTCTTCGCGCGCAGGGAGGACCGATGAGCAGCGTGGACCTGTCGATCCTGCTGGTCAGCTGGAACACCCGGGATGAGACGCGGGCATGCCTCGAGTCGCTGCCCACCGGGATCCACGGGGACCTACGTTTCGAGATCGTCGCCGTCGACAACGGCTCGTGTGACGGGTCGGCCGAGCTACTGGACAACCATCCCCAGGTACGGCTGCTGCGCAACGAGCACAACGTCGGGTTCGCCGCCGCCGTCAACCAGGCCTACTGGCAGGCCCGAGGCGCGCTTATCCTGCTGCTCAACAGCGATGTCCGGTTTCACCCGGGCGCGTTGAGCACAATGATCGAGCATCTGCGACAGCATCCCGAGGCTGCCGGGGTCAGTCCGCTGTACCTGAACCCGGACGGGACCTTCCAGCAGCACTATGTCAATCTGCCGACTTTCACTGCCACGATCGCTCTGGTCACCGCGCTACGCAAGCTCCCGGTCTTCCGGCAGGCACTGCACAGATTTCAGATGCGCGGAGAGGACTTCAGCCGACCCCGGTTGCTGGCCTCCGGCAGCTGCATGCTGCTGAGGAGGCAGGTGCTGCCGACGGATCACATCTTCGACGAACGGTTTCCGATCTACTGGAACGACGCCGTGCTCGCCCGAACGTTGCGCGACGCCGGCCGCCAGTTGTGGATGATCCCACACGCGGTGGTGACACACAGTAGAGGCGCCTCGTGCCGTCGGCTCGGACCGACCATCCGGCAGCGCCATCTACTCGGCAGCCTGGTCGGCTACCTGTCCCTGACCGAACCGCGATACAAGCTGGCCATCTTCCGCGCGGTGGCGCTCGTCGATCACGGTGTGAAACGGCTCTTTGGCCGGCCCGTGCCGCTGGGGCTTAGCGATCTACGAGCGGCGCTAGGCGGCGACGTCGGCCCGCTGCCTGATGGTGACATCCGGGACTGGTGGGTGATCGTCGACTCGGGGCGGTCCGGGGCAGCTGCCGGCTCCCCTCCGTCAGGCACGGCGACCGCAGCCCTGGTGACGGAGGCGAGCCGGTTGGGGGACAAGCGGGTCTTGCTGCTGCACGCGGAGCCCGCCGCACGGGCACGCTGGCGGTTGACGGTTCAGACGCAGGACCAGTCCGTCTGGTCCGCAGACCTTCCGTCGGCGCTGCCGTTCGGCAAGTACGTCCGTTGGATCGATCGAATCAATCTGCGTGTCGGCGCCGGCCGGCTACGCCGCTGGCTGGACCGGCAGGCCGGCGCCCGGGTGCTGTACCTGACCGACGATCGCGCGACCGCGGTGATCGGATACCTCGGCGAGGATGAAGTACACAGTGTCTCGTCGTCGTCCCTTCCGGCGGTGGCGGAACCAGCTCATGTCTAGGCCTGGTCACCCGGTCCGCTCGTCGTCCCGGCCATCCCGGTCCACCGCTACGCCACAACCGCGGCGGCACCGTACCGGCGACACCGATGTGTCACGACGCCCCACCGACGTCGGCAGCGGGTGGGTGGTGATGTTCAGCGCTACGCCATGGCGCGGCGGAGCCCACCGCCAGCACGCGTTGGCCCGTCAGATCGCGGTAGACCGGCGGGTGCTCTACGTGGATCCCCCTGGCCAGCTACCGAGTTGGCGGATGTCGGTCACCCCGGTCGAGCACAACCTGTGGCGCGCCGAGGTGCCCGTCCTTCTACCCCTCGGCCGACAGCTGCCCCCGGCCAACCTGGTCAACCGCCGATGCGGCGCGTCACTCATCCGTCGATGGTTGGACGACCGGCCGGGTCACCGGTTGCTGTGGATCGACGAGGACCTGGCCGCGACGGTCGCCGGGCGCTTGGGAGAGCTAGCTGTCGTCTACGACGCGACGGATCTGGACTGGACGTTCACCCGGCGGTGGAACCGATGGCACCTACGGCGGGCACTGCGCAGTGCGCTGGCCGCCGCCGATGTGGTGTTGGCCTCGTCGTCGGCGCTGCCCACGCGGCTACCCACCGGGCAGCGGTCGGTGGTGGTACTGCCGAACGGCTGTGACCCGGACAGGTTCCATCCAGCCGGGCCGGTCTCCTCGTGGCTGGCCCGGCTGCCCCGTCCGGTGCTGGGCTACGTCGGTGCGGTCGACACTCGGGCGTTCGACGCCGACCTGGTGGCACAGCTGGCAACGGAGCACCCAGAGTGGACCTTCGTACTCGCCGGTCCGACGACCCGGAGCGGCCGGACTCCGCTCGCGAGGCTGCCCAACATCGTCCTCACCGGTCCGGTTCCCTTCACGGACGTCCCCGCGATCCTGCGCGGCTGTGACGTGACGATCATCCCCTACCGGGTCGGCGGGCTGATCGACTACGTGCATCCCAAGAAGTGCTACGAGTATCTCGCGACAGGCAAACCCGTCGTCGCCACACCGCTACCAGCGCTGCGTGGCATCGGCGCTCCGATCCGGCTGGCGGCGGGGCCGCAGCAGTTCGGCGCTGCGGTCGAAGAGGCGTTGCAGACGGCGAACGGTCCGGCCGAGGTGTCACTACGCCGGTCCGTCGCGGTCGACAACAGCTGGGCGGTACGGGGTGCCCAGTTGCGTGCCCTGCTCACAGATCTGGCCGGGCCGCCACGATGAGACCGGCGTACAGCTTGTGGACCGCGCCGCTGCCGATGGTGTTCGCCGCGACCGTCGTCGGAGCACTGGCCGTCTCGCCTGGCCTCCTCGGTACCGTCCTGGCAGCTTCGGCTGTCTGCTGTGCGGCGTTCGTACTCTGGCCGTGGGCGGTGCTCCCAGTCGCCATCATCGGCGGCACGATCGCCGGCGCAACCGTCGGTGGCGGCGACGTCGCCACGATCGTCGCGATGCACGCGGCCGCACTCGGTGCCGGAGGGCTCGCACTACTGATCCGGGTGCTGATCCGAGTGGAGAAGATCCGGCGTACGACTGCGGACCTGCCGATGCTGGGTCTCACGCTGTTGGTGCTGCTGGCGGCGGTGTACGGCCTCTCGCTCGGCAACCCACCCCGGGACGTCCTGGTCGGTGCCTACCAGATCGCGGTCATTCCGGTCTACTTCTGGATCGCGGCCCAGACGCTGGGCGACCTGAGACGGCTGCGCGCAGCCGCCATTCTGTACCTGGTGCCGACCGTGGCACTCACACTGACTGCGCTGGCCACAGCGAACCAGACCGGTGGCCTGATCGCGCTACTCGCCGTACCACCGCTGATCGTCCTGGCCGGGCTCGCCGAAGGTTGGAGCCGGGCCGGCTTCGCCTTGCTCGCCGGGTTACTCCTCGCCGATGTCGCCATGTCGATGTACCGGGCGCTGTGGTTGGCCGCAGCAGTCGCTCTCGCGGTGATGCTGGTCTGGGGCGGACGCACCCTACGTCGTGGCATGGCGGCGACGGTCGCCGTCGCCGTCGCAGGTGTCGCGTTCCTGGCCCTGGGGTCGAACCTTGCCAACCACGTCGACGTGGTGGCCCTTGAACTGCAGGAGTCGTCGGGCTACCGGGGCCCCGAGTCCGCTGTCGGGATGAACGTCTTCGCGGAGCGCCCTTTCACCGGTGGTGGGCTGGGGCAGTCGGTGCGAAACATCTACCTACCAGACTTCGCTCGAGATGATGTCGGCCCGGTCTACCACGCCTTCTACGTGACCGTCCTGGCGAACATCGGAATCCTCGGCCTCATCGTCGTGCTATGGCCACTTTACCGCACAATACGGAACGGATTTCTGTACGGTAACGGCATAGCGTTCGGGTTCGCCGCGCTCACCTGTGGGTTTCTTGTCGGAGCAGCATTCGCCGGACCGACGGCGGGCCACTGGGAACTCGGCCTGTTGCCAGCTCTGACAATGACCACGGGCTCCGCCGATTCACCCCAGCCGACCGTCCCCGAGGAGGTGAGGACATGACCGAGTCAAACGCGACCGCGGTGATCGTGACGCACAACTCGCAAGATCATATTCGCGCCACCCTGACGGAACTGGCGAGAAGCCGACTGCCGGTCATCGTGGTGGACAATTCATCCAGCGACTCCACAGTAGCGATCGTACGATCAGAGTTTCCCGAGGTGACACTGCAGGCGAACATCGTCAACGTCGGGTTCGCGACTGCCGTCAATCAGGCGGTCACGACCGTCCGGACCGATGTCGTACTGCTGGTGAACCCGGACTGCATCTGCCCTTCCGCTACGGTGGACGCCCTCCTCACTGCCTTGCGTGACCACCCTCGGGCCGGAATCGTAGGGCCGCGCATTCGCCGCCCGGACGGACAGATAGCCATTAGTGCGCACCCGTTCGAATCGTTGGCCACGGTCGTTGCGTCCCGGTTCGGCGGCAATCTGCTACCGGTGCAGCTACGCCGGTTCGTGTCCGGGCGAACCCGCCGGGCGGCGTACGACGCGTGCTGGGGCACGGGCGGCCCGGTCTCCGTCGACTGGATCTCCGGCGCGTGCATGGCCGTGCGCGTCCACTTGCTGCGGCGAGTCGGCGGCCTCGACGAGGGTTACTTCCTCTACTACGAGGACGAGGAGCTGTGCCTCCAGGCATGGCGCAACGACGTCGCAGTCCTGTACCTGCCGTCCGCAGAGGCGATGCATGTGGGCGGCGGCAGCAGCAGTGCCGACCCCGCCCGCACCTGGCCGCACCTGTACCGGAGCATGCTGCGCTTCTTCGCGCTCCACCGACCTGCGACGCTCGCGGCTCTCCGTGCCGTGGTGCTGCTGCGCGCGATGCTCGGTATTGGTATCGCCGGGATGCGGTTGCCCATCCAACCTCGAACCGGAGCGGCCCGCGCTCGAGCCTGGTCAGAGATTTCACGGATCGCGTTGTCCAGCCGGCCGGAGACTTCGTGGAGGAAAAAGTGCACGTGATGGTCACCGTCGTCGGCGCACGGACGGAACACTGGATCGAATTATTCGCCGCCCTGGCGAATCGCCCTGACGTCACGGTCACGGTTGTCGCGGCCGATGTTTCCAAGCTGACCCGGACCGAACTCGACCTGGTGTCCCGCAGATCCCCCAGGTTCCGGTACCACGTCGTTCCCCACCTGTTAGGGGAAGGCCGGACCGGGCACATGGCATCGGTCCTCTTCCGGACTGACGTTAGCCGATTTGTGGAGCATCCTCCGGATGTCGTGCACATCATCGGTGAGGCCGCCTACCTGTCGACCTGGCAAGTGATCCGTTCCTGCCGGCGACGCTGGCCGGGTGTACCGGTCTCGCTCTACGCCGCGCAGAACATCGTTATCAGGTTCCCGGCACCCTTTCCCACCATCGAGCGCTACTCCTACCGTCAGGTCGATCACATGTTCCCGATCACCCCGGCGGCGCTCTACGTCCTTCGAGTCAAGGGATACTCCGGCAGCGCTTCGGTCGTGCCGCTGGGCGTCGACCCGGAACTGTTTCGGCCAGAACCGGCCGGGGACGTGAACCGCCGCTTCACCGTTGGTTTCGTCGGTCGGCTCGAACACCACAAGGGTATCGCCGATCTGCTGCGCGCGGCCGAGTCGGTCGACTGTGACGTGGCGTTCATCGGCGCAGGAGCCCTCCGGCACCTGGTCGAGCAGGCGATCGAGAACCGACCAGGGCGAATCGTGCTGCATTCCTGGGCAGATCACCATGACCTGCCCGGCCACCTCAATCGGATGGATGCCCTGGCGCTGCCCTCCATCGAGGTCGTGCAGCGCAACGTCCTGCCGTGGGTGGGCATACCGCTACGCGAACAGTTCGGCCGGGTACTTGTCGAGGCGATGGCCTGTGGCACACCGGTGGTCGGCAGCGACGTCGGCGAGATACCACACGTGATCGGCGATGCCGGCCTGACCTTCACCGCTGGCGACTGGGTCGGTCTTGCCAATTGTCTCTCCCGACTCCGGGACGATCCGGAGCTCGCAGCCAGGCTGTCCGCCAACGGACTGGCCCGAGTCAACCGGCTGTTCAGCTGGGAGAGCATCGCCGACGCGATGTGCGATGTGTGGAACGGGCTTCGCGACGCCGGGGACCGGCGCTCGGCGACGAGCCTGCCCCGACACCGCAGGGAACCGCAACGTACGCCGCGTACCACCGCAGCGCAGCAGTTGGAGGCGAACCCATGACCCGATGGTCCCGTGGCCGGTCGACAGTCCGTGCCGTCGCCCGGCTCGCCGGGCTTCCGGCCTTCGGACTGTGCCTCGGGCTGCTCGCCGCGCAGTTGGTCACCCAGTGGACCCCGCCCACCTATCAGGCGTCGGCTTCGCTGCTGATCAGCGCGAAGGCCGACGGGGAGGTTGCCGGCCAGGAGACAGCGTCGATCACTCTCGCGCAGAGCCTGGCGCCGACGATCGCCCGGATGGCCGAGACGCGCGAGGTCGCGACCAGGGCCGCCGACAGTTTGCGGTTGCCGGCGGACGAGGTCGTCGGGCAGGTGACCGGACAGTTCGAGCCCGGCATGCAGATTGTCACCGTGGCGGCGGCCGCCCGGTCGGCCGACCGGGCGGCCGGGATCGCAAACGAAGCCGCGGCGGCGGTGATCGGGCGGCTCGCTGACTTCGCGCTCGCGGAGCAGATTCAGGTCGATGCGCGGGTACTGGACCGGGCCACTGCGCCGGCCCGGCCGGTCCTACCGAAACCCACGCTGAACAGCGCGCTGGGTGCGATAGCTGGCCTGCTCGTCGGCCTCGGCCTGGCGACCGCCCGCAATCGATTCGACAACCGGCTGCGCGATGTTCAGGCCGTGGACGCCCAGCTGGGTCTACCGGTGCTGGCGGTCTTCCCGCAACTGCCGCGACGCTTCGTGCCGCGACATGTCCGGATGCTGCGACACGGTGCGGCTACCGTGGCAGCGGACGCCCTGGTCGCAGGCCTCAGCGTCTTCGTCGATTCGCTGCCGGGCCGGCGGATCTTGGTCACCAGCGCCCGACACGACGACGGGAAGGCCATGGTGGCCGCCCTGCTGGCCCTTCGGATCGCCGGCGGCCGCGACGACGTGACTCTCGTCGAAGCTCAGACCGCCGACCAAGGTGACCCGCAGCCGGTTGCCGACCGCATCCTCCTGAGCTTCATGGAACGCACCTTCGGCCGCCAGCCGGCGACCGGGCCTGTTCCCACCGTCGTCGGTGCGGACCTGGCGGGCCAGTGGTCGACCGGCGGGCAGCTCGACGAGACCATCGGTCGCAAGGACGACGACCTGGTGGTGCACGCGCCGCCGGTCCTGACCGGAACCACGGCGGCCACGCTCGCCAGAAGGGTCGACGCCGTCGTGCTGGTGGTCCGGCGAGGTGACACCGACGCGGCCGACGCCAGGCAGGCCTCGATGCTGATGCGGCATCTTGGTGTGCCGTTCGTCGGTGTCGTCGTCGTTGACGGCGCGGCCATGCTGTCCCACCGGTTGTCCGGTCGCCCCGACCGAATCGCGGCCCCGGGCTCCGACGGCGGCCGGCACCGGCGGCCGGATCCGCCGGCTGGCGCCGAGACTCCGGCCGCTGCCGCCACGCCGACGGCAACGGCTCCTCGAGCGACGCAGTCCGCAGCACTGACCGGCGCTACACAATCAGCGATTCGCGCCGAATAGCGGCCATTCGATGCCGGTCAGTAGTAACGTGTTTCAGCAGATGGTGGCCACCGGCATCCGTACGGCCAATCTTGATTGATGAAACCACTTCTCAGAAGGAGTTCAGATGAGCGTCATTCCGGCCCTAGACCCGGAACCCACCGTCACCGCCGCCGGCGACCCACGCGCCTTGTACCTGGACCTCATGAAGCGCGCCCTGACAAGGTACGCCTTCGGCGAATCATGGATCCGTTACCACCCGCGCCGCAATTCATTGCGCAGCACCCTGCTCCGTCAGGGTCAGCGGCTACTCAACCGGCGAGACATGGACATCGTGGTGCGATTCCCGTTCGACGCGGACGAACGCGCGAACGGCCGCGACTGGCCCCCCGAAGCCGAGACGATGATCGGCCTACGGCGACTCGACAACCTTGAACGATGTGTGACTGAGGTGATCAGGAACCAGGTTCCTGGAGACCTGATCGAGACCGGGGTGTGGCGCGGTGGCGCCTGCATCTTCATGCGCGCGCTACTCAAGGCGTACGGGGAAACCGATCGCGTGGTCTGGGTAGCCGACTCATTTCGAGGGCTGCCCCGACCGGATCCCGATCGACTCGAGGATGTAGAGGACGCCCTCTGGAAAGAGCCGTTCCTCGCAGTGCCGCTGGACCGGGTCCAGGCGAATTTCCGCCGGTACGGCCTGCTTGACGACCAGGTCCGGTTCCTGCCGGGATGGTTCGAGGAGACGTTGCCGACGGCCGACGTCGACCGGGTCGCTGTCATGCGACTCGACGGAGACCTGTACGACTCGACGATGGTGGCGCTCGACTCGCTGTATCCGAAGCTCTCCGCCGGCGGCTACGTCATCGTCGATGACTATCACGCCGTACGCGGCTGTCGTCAGGCGGTCGACGACTTCCGGCGCGCTCATGGCATCGACGACGAGCTCCACCAGGTCGACTGGACGTGCCGGTACTGGCGCAAACCGGCCTAGAACTCACCCGTCGGGTGCTCCGACGCCGATACCAACCGGTACCGACCGGAAAGGCCGGCGAGCCGAGGCAGCCAGGTATCGCGGTCCGCACGTCTACTACGGGCGATAGGATCGCGAGGTGACGCGACTGGGTGACCTCGAACGCGCGGTGATGGACGTGCTGTGGGACCGCGACCCGGCAGCCGGTCCGGTCACCGTCCGCGACGTCGCCGAAACCCTGCAGGACCGCGACCTGGCGTACACGACGGTGATGACGGTGCTGGACCGGCTCGCCGGCAAGGGCATGGTCAGTCGGGAGCGCGCCGGCCGGGCGTGGCACTACCAGCCGGCGGCCAGCCGTGAGGCGTACATCGCCCAGTTGATGCTCGACGCGCTGGACCTGGCCGGCAGCCGGGACGCGGCCCTGGTCCGATTCGCCAGATCGGTCACCGGCACCGAAGCCGAAGTGCTCCGGGCCGCGCTCACCGACCAGGCGCAGGCGGCGGACCGGCGGAGTTGACGCTGCCATGGCCTACGGCGCGCACTTCGCCGCGGTGATCCTCGCCTGCTATCTGACCGCCCAGGCGTTGACCCGCTCGGTCTGGTTCGGCCCCGGCTGGACCTGGCGCAGCCCTCGGGTGGCGATCCTCTGCTGGCAGGCGCTCGGTCTGGCGGTCGGGCTGGCCGCGATCGGCGTTCCGCTGGCGGTCGGGCTCGCCCCGTACGGCACCGGGCCGGGCCGCGCCACCGGCCTGTTCGTCGGCGACCTCGCCGCCGGGGTGACCAGCCTGGCCACCGGACACGGCTGGCCGGCGGGCGGCTTCCCGGCCGGGCTGGGGCCGGTCCGGCTGGCGCTGGTCGGCCTCGCCGCCGCGATCGCCACCGTCCTGCTCGGATCCACCGTACGCAGCCTGCTCGCCGCCGTACGGGTCCAGCGCCGGCACCGGGACCTGCTCGCACTGGTCGGCCGCGCCGATCCGGCCGCACCGGGCGCACTGGTGCTCGACCACCCGGGGGCGGCCGCCTACTGCCTGCCCGGGGTTCGGCCGACCGTGGTGGTCAGCGCCGGCACGCTCGACCTGCTCGGCCCCGGCGAGCTCGCCGCCGTGCTCAGCCACGAGCGGGCGCACGCCGACGAACGGCACGACCTGGTACTGCTGCCGTTCACCGCGCTGTGCCGGGCGCTGCCCCGGGTGCGTTGGCTGCGGGCGGCGCACGACGCGGTCGCCCTGCTGGTCGAGATGCGCGCCGACGACAAGGCCCGGCGTCAGCACGCCGACGAGCCGCTCGCCACCGCGCTGCGTCGGTTCGCCAGCGCCGGTAGCCGGATCACCCCGGCCGGTGCGCTCGGCGCCGCCGACCTGGAGCTCGACGCCCGGGTGCAGCGGCTGCTGCTCGCCGGTCCGGCACCCCGGCTGCGGCCGGCGGCCGCGAGTGTGGTCGCCGCCGCGCTGCTCCTGCTGCCCGCGTCGCTGTACCTCAGCTGGTGAGCACCGTCACCGCACCGGCCGACCGGGCCGGTCGCCGCCGGCCGTTCGATCCACGGCTGGTACGCCAGGTGCCGGCGGTGCGGGTACGGCTCGCCCTGCTCGGCGTGCTCGGCGTGGTCGCCGCCGGCCTGATCATCGCCCAGGCCACCACGCTGGCACTGGTGCTGGCCGCGGCCGCCGGTGGCGAGCTGGACCGTGCCGCGCTCGTCGGTTTCGTCCTGGCGGTCACCGGCCGCGCCGCGCTGCTCTGGGCGCAGGGTTACCTCGCCGCCGACGCCGCAGCCGTGGTCAAGGCGCAGTTGCGGGCGGACCTGCTGGCCGCGATCCACCGACGTGGCCCCGCCTGGTTGTCCGGTCAGCGCGCCGGCCAGCTCGCCACCCTGACCGGTCGGGGCGTCGACGCGCTCGACGGCTACTTCACCGGCTACCTGCCGCAGCTGGTGCTGAGCGTGACCGTGCCGGTGGCGGTGCTCGCCCGGCTGGCGTTCGCCGACTGGAGCTCCGCGTTGATCGTCGCGGTCACCCTGCCGCTGATCCCGGTCTTCGGCGCGCTGCTGGGCTGGCACGCGCAGGCCGCGACCGAACGGCAGTGGCGGCGGTTGGCCCAGCTCGGCGGCCACTTCCTGGACATGGTGGCGGGGTTGGCGACGCTGCGGGCCTTCGGCCGGCAGCGGGCGCAGGCCGAGGTGGTACGCCGGATGGCCGACCGGCACCGGGTCGCCACCATGGGTACGCTGCGCATCGCCTTCCTCTCCGGGCTGGTTCTGGAGCTGGTAGCCACCTTGGCGGTGGCGCTGGTCGCGGTGCCGATCGGACTGCGGCTGCTCACCGGTGGAATGGCGCTGTCCACCGCGTTGCTGGTGCTGCTGCTCACCCCGGAGGCGTACCTGCCGCTGCGCACCGCGGGCAGCCGGTTCCACGCCAGCATGGAGGGTCTCACCGTGCTCGACGAGGCGCTCACGCTGATCGGCGAGGACGATCCGGCGCGCGACGTCAGCGGCATAGATCCGGCCCGCGACGCCGACGGCGATCCGGCCCGCGACGCCGCCGACGGCGCGGGCAGGTGGGCGGGCCGAGCGACACCGGCGGTCGTCGGGTCGCCGCCGGCGGAGATCAGGTTCGAGTCGGTCACCGTGGCCTACCCCCGGACCACAGCGCTGCGGGACGTCGACCTGACGATCCGGGCCGGCGAACGGATCGCCGTGATCGGTCCCAGCGGAGCCGGCAAGAGCACCCTGCTGCATCTGCTGCTCGGCTTCGTCACGCCGACCGCCGGCCGGATCACCGTCGACGGGGTCGACCTCGCCGAACTCGACATCGAGCAGTGGCGGCTACGGCTCGCCTGGGTGCCCCAACACGCGCACCTGTTCGCCGCCTCGCTCGCCGACAACATCGCGCTGGGCGCGCCGGACGCCGACCCGGACGAGCTGTCGGCGGCGGTACGCGCCGCCGCGCTCACCGATGTGGTGGCGGCGCTGCCCGACGGGCTGGCCACCCGGCTCGGCGAACGGGGCCACGGGCTGTCCAGCGGGCAGCGCCAACGTGTCGCGTTGGCCCGCGCCTTCCTCCGGGACGCGCCGGTGGTCCTGCTCGACGAGCCGACCGCCCGGCTGGATGGCGCCTCGGAGGCGGCGGTCCTGGCCGGGTCACGGCAGCTGGTCACCGGTCGGACCGCGTTGATCGTGGCGCACCGGCCGGCGCTGCTCGACGGCGTCGAGCGGGTCGTCCGGCTGGACGCCGGCCGGATCACCGGACGCGACCTCGAGGCGGCCGCCCCGTGACCGGCGTGCGGCCGGAGCGGACCGTGCTGTCGCTGGCCCGGCCGTACCTCGGCCGGCTGGTCGGTGCCGGCCTGCTGGCCGCGGCGACCGAGGCGGCCGCGCTCGCGTTGATGGCCACCGCCGTGTGGTTGCTGATCACCGCCGCTGGTCGGCCGCCGCTGGACGCGGTCACCGTGGCGATCGTCGGCGTACGGGCGCTGGCGATCAGCCGGGGCGTGCTGCGCTACACGGAACGGTTGGCCGGTCACGACGCCACGTTACGGGTGGTCACCGACGTACGGTTCCGGATCTTCACCGCGCTGGCCGCGCGACGGCCGACCACCGAGGACCGCTCCGGCGACGCCCTCAGCCGGTTGGTCTCCGACGTCGAGGCCGTGCAGGATCTGCTGCTGCGGGTGCTGGTGCCCGGTACCGCTGCGGCCACCGTCGCGGTGCTCGCGGTCGCCGGCGCCGCGACGGTCAGCCCGGCGGCGGCGCTCACACTGGCGGCCGGGCTGGCGGTCGCCGGTGGCGGTCTGCCGGCGGTCGCGGCGCTGCTCACCTGGCGTACGGCTGACCGGGTGGCGCCGCTGCGCGGCGAGTTCGCGGCGGACGGCGCCGATCTGATCCACGGGGCGGCCGACCTGGCGGCGTTCGGCGGCACCGCCGACGCCCTGCGCCGGAGCACCCGGCGGGCCCGGGAACTCGCCCGGCTGGAGCGGCGGCTGGCGGCGACCGGCTGGGCGGTCGACGGCGTCGGCGTGCTCGTCGCCGGGCTGACCGTGGCGGCGGTGACGGTGACCGCGTTGCGCGACGACGTCGGCGGGGTACTGGTCGGCGTCCTCGCGGTCGGTGCCCTGGCCGCCGTCGAGATGAGTCTGGCGCTGGTCGCCGCCGCCCGGCAGTGGGCACAGCTGCGCGGCGGGCTGCGCCGGGTCGCCGACCTGCTGACCGAAGCGGGCCAGGCCGACGCCGGACAGACCGACGCCGAGCCGCGTACGACGGGACCGGCCGCGGCCGACCCGGTCGGCGCTGCGGCGGCCGACGGCCGCCGGCCGACGCTGGTGCTCGACGGCGTCACGGTGCGATACCGGGCCGGCGCGTCACCGGCGTTGGACCGGGTCGATCTGTCGCTGCCGCCCGATCGCCGGATCGCCGTGGTCGGTCCGAGCGGCGCCGGCAAGAGCACCCTGCTTGGCGTGCTCACCGGGGCGGTGCCACCGGACGGCGGCCGGGTGACGGTCGACGACGTGGACCTGGCCGACGTGCCGGCCGGAGGGCGGCACCGGCTGGTCGGCGGGCTGCTCGCCGAGGCGTACGTGTTCAACGCCACAGTTCGCGACAACCTGCTGCTGGGCCGGCCCACGGCGACCGACGACGAGCTCGCCGCTGCGGCGGCTGCGGCCGGCCTGTTCGACTGGGTACGCGAGCAGCCGGACGGCTGGCAGACCCTGGTAGGGGCGGCCGGCAGCCGGATCTCCGGTGGACAGCGGCAGCGGCTCGCCCTCGCCCGGGCGCTGCTGGTCGGCCCATCGGTGCTGGTCCTCGACGAACCCACCGAAGGGCTCGACCCGCCGACGGCGGACACGGTGCTGGCGTCGGCGCTGGCCGCCGCCGACGGCCGCAGCGTGGTGCTGGTGACCCACCGGCTGACCGGGCTCGAATCGATGGATGAGATCCTGGTGTTGGACGCTGGCCGGATCGTCCAACGGGGCGACCACGCCGAGCTGACCGGACGGCCCGGCTGGTACCAGGAACAGTGGATCATGCAGCGGGCCGCCGAACAGGGTTACCTGGCGGCAGCCAACTGAGGCGGGACGGGGTCCGGGCATGCCACACGGCGGGCAGCCCACTAGGGTGTGCGCAGAGTCACCCACCCGACAGTCCGGGTCTGGGCGCCGTCACCGGAGAACACACGGAGGTCAGCGTGGCCAAGTTGCCGAACCAGCCCGATGCCGACCGGCGCACGGCCGGATCCGAGGGTCCTGACGACGCGGTGGACGCCGCGACGGCCGACGTCGAAGCAGCGGCCGACACCGTATCCGACCCCGACGACACGGCGCTCGCCGCCGACCGGTCGCTCTGGCAGGACGTACGGATCGACCCGGTCGAGATCGCGTTGCCGGCTGGCGTCGGCTACACGCTGCGCGCCTACCGGCCGTCCGCCGCGTTGACCCCGACCGACATCTCCGAGCGCGAGGAGGATGATCTGTTCGCCGCTCGGCAGCGGGCAGCCGCCGAGGAGGACGAGGACGACGAGTCCGTGGTCATCCTGGACGAGGAGTTCGCCGCAGCGCTCGCGGAGGAAGAGAAGGAGCAGCAGGCCGGGTCAACGAGCAAGTCGGGCAAGGGTGGCAAGGCCGGCAAGGGTGACGCAGCCGGTGGGAGTGACGACGCCGACGAAGTCGCCGATGCGGATGCCGATGTCGATGTCACCGAGTCGGCCGACGGCGGTGAAGAGGTGCCGATCTTCCTCAGCCACCGGGGCAAGCTGCTGCTGTTCCGCGACCCCGAGGCGCTCGTCAGTTTCGTCCGGTCCGGCGCGTCGCACGACCTCGCGCAGCTGGACAGCTGGCCGGATCTGGTCGACCGGCTGCAGCCGGCGGACGTCGCGGCGCTCCCGGAGGACACCTACGAACTCGATCTCGTGGTGGAGAACCTGCGAGGCGGCCACGACGCCTGGGACGCGGCGCTGCTGATCCAGTCCGGCGAGGTCGCGAGGGACCTCGCGTACGCTCTGCGGATGCCCTCAGTGCTGGACATGCTCTCCACCGGATCCAGGCTGGACGATCTTGACGAGGCGCTAAGGTCGACGGTTGACGGCGGCATCGGCGGTTTCATGGCGCGCCGCAAGTTGAAGAAAATCGGGGCACAAACGGCAAGTCTCGGCTGGCGCACGATTATCGGCAAGATCTCTGCCGCTGCGGACTGGCGCGACTGACCCCTCACCAGGGACCATCAGTCCTTGGCATGACGGGTGTCCGGGAGGAGGACGGCGCGGTGGCGCTCGTGCGGGTGTACTGCGGTCTGGCATCGGCGGACCGGGCTGCCCGGTCGGCTTCGACCGGTCCGGCCCTGTCCGCCGCGATAGTCGACGACGCCGGCCGGCTGCTCGACGTCTGCGAGATCGGCGACGACCCGGCTGGCTACGCCCGGCTGAGCTGCATGCTCATCGAGCGGTCGGGTGGCGCGAGCGGAGCTGCCATCGCCGCCGACAGTGACGACCACGTCGTCACCTCGCTGCTGACCGCTGCCGGTCGCCCACTCGCGGTGGCCGACGACGACGCCGCGGACGACTACGCCGAGCGGTTCGCCGACGACGAGTCGCTGGACGAGATGTCCTCCGCGCCGGCCCAGCGGCGCGCCGTCGGGCTGGCCCGGTCGCTCCAGGCCGGGGCGATGTCCGCGGTGGCCCTGCCCGTCTCCCGCGACCTTGTCGCGTACAAGCCGGTGCTGGCCGCGCACGCCGCGTTGGCCAACGGCCGGCAGGCCGCCGCCGTGGCACTGCGCGAGGTGCTCCGGGAGCTGTACCCGGCCGCGCTGCGGGCCTACCCCGACCCGGCCGAGCCGGTCGCGCTCGCGGTGCTCGACGCCCTGCCGGAGCCGGGCATGCTCAGCGGCACCAGCTCACGCAACCGCGAGCTCACCGTCGCCGCTGACGCGGTCGCCGCCCACCTCGCCTCCGACGGGGTGGCCGACGCGCAGACCATCGACGCGGCGGTGACCGCCCTACGGGTGGCGATCGTCGAGTCGCCCCGCCGCAGCACTGTCAACAAGGCGCTCACCTCGGCCACCGCCGAGACGGTGCGGCACGCCGTCGCCGCCGTCCGGGCCTGCGACGCCGCCGCCGATGCCCTGGTCGCCACCCTGACCGCCCGGGTCGTCGCCCCGCCCCCGATCGGCGCGCCGCACGCAGCGCGCCGGGCGGCCGACCCGACCTCCGGGCCGCCGGCACCCGGGCTGCACGCGGTACCGCCGGCCCCGGACGCCGGCCCGAGTCGCACCCCCGCCGGCGGCCGGCGGGCCCGCCCGCAGCCGGTAGGCGGTGGCACCCCCACCTCCCCTCAGCCGATGACCACGCCGCCGGTGGCACCGGCCCCGGTGGCGCCGCCGCCGAACGCGCCGACGCCACTCACCCCACTCGCCCCGGTGGCCCGGCGTTCCGCCGAACCGGGCAGCGACCGTCCGGTGTCCGCCCCTCCCCCTCCCCCGCCACCGCCCGGGATGACCCCGATGCCGGCGCAACGTCCCGGCATCGCACCAGCGGACGCCGGCGAGCCGTTCCGCGCCACGCTCACCACTGCTGCCATCAACGACGCGCGGGCACAGCGCCGGCCGACCCCGATCACCCCTCGGCCGAACACCCGGGCAGGTGCCGGTCCGGCCGGCCCCGCCCCGACCATCTCGCCACAGTCGGCGCCACCGGCGGGTACGGCGCCGGTCTCCGGGACCCCGGTGTCGGCGCACCCGGTCTCTGGCAGCCCGATGTCCGGGGCACCGATGTCCGGGGCACCGGCCTCGGCAGCACCGGTCAGTGGTTCGCCGCTCGCCGAGCCGCCGACCGGAGGCTTCTCCGCGACCGATTACAGCCTGCCCGTTCCCGCCCCCCGACCCGGTCCGCCGACGTCGTCACCACCCGGTTCCCGGTCCAACTGGCCGCTGGTGCCGCCCGGTCCCGACGGCGCTGACGAGCCCGATCCGGTCTACCCGGGAGGGCACGAGGAACACCTGCCGGCCGCGTCCAACGGGCACAGCGGCCGGGTCAAGCCACCGTGGCTGGCCGACGACCTGCCGCCGGAGCCACCGATGCTGCGTCTGGTCGAACCGCCGGTCGCCGACCAGGTCCGACAGGACGACTTCCGAGCCGACGGCTACGGACGGCCCGACAGCTACCGGCCCGACGACTACAGCCGGCCCGACGCCCCGGCGGAGACTCCACCGCTGCGTCTCGTGGACGCTCCCCAGCCCACCGAGTACGGTCGCGGCCGTCGGGCCGCCGTAGAGCCGCTGAGCGCCCCGCCCGTACCCGATGAGGGCGACGGCGACCTGCTGATCTTCGCGGCGGCACGGTCGGCCTGGTTCGTCCGGCATCCGGAAACCGACGGGGCGGAGTTCGCGACGCAGGCGGACAACGGCTGGCGGGCTGCCGAGTTGGCCGCGCAGCCGTCGATCGGTGCCGCAACCAACGCCGGGCTACCGAAGCGGGTGCCGCAGGCCAACCTGGTTCCGGGCTCACCGCTGCGCGACGAGCGCCCGCTGCGGATCGTCCGAGACGCGGCGAGCATCGCCGAACACACCAACGGCTACTTCCGGGGCTGGCGTCGAGGTCAGGAGATCGGCGGGTACGCCGTCGGCGGACGGCCCGGCCGGGAAGCCGCCGGCGGATGGGACTTCAGCCGGGACCAGAGCGGACAGGGCGACGGCCGCGAGTACGAGTACCGACCGGCCGGTCACCACTCCTGACCGGGGGTCACCACCCGCCGCTGACGGGTACCCGCGTGCTCGGGCCTGGTGCCGGCCTGCTCGGGCCTGGTGCCCGAGAGTCGTGCCCGCCGTGCTCCGTACACCCGTCGTGGAACGCCCGTCCTGCCGCAGGTGCCACTGCCGCCCACGCCGATGTCGCTCCCACCCCGCTGATGTCGGCAGGCACCACACGCGGGCCGGCCGCAAACGACACCTACCGACGGCACCTGGGTCAGGTGCCGCCGGTTCGGGTCGCAGATCGGGAGAGTCCGTGCCGGGTGGGTCGGGGCGGTCAGGCCGGTGCCACCGCGCGCTGACGCCGCATGGTCAGCACGTACTCGACCAGCGAGATCAGCACGTGCTTCGTCGACTCACGGTTCCGCGCGTCACACGGGACGACAGGGACGTCGCTGGAGATGGCCAGCGCGTCACGCACGTCCTGCGGATCGTGGTACTGCATGCCGTCGAAGCAGTTGATCGCCACCAGGTAGGGCAGCCGCCGATGCTCGAAGAAGTCGATCGCCGCGAAGCAGTCGGCTAGTCGACGGGTGTCGACCAGCACCACCGCCCCGATCGCTCCTCGCACCAGTTCGTCCCACATGAACCAGAATCGAGTCTGGCCCGGCGTACCGAACAGATAGAGGATCAGATCTCGGTCGATCGAGATACGTCCGAAGTCCATGGCGACCGTGGTGGTCGTCTTTCCCGGCACCTGTCGCGTGTCGTCCACGCCGACACCGGCCGAGGTCATGATCGCCTCGGTGGTCAACGGCGTGATCTCCGAGACCGAGCCGACCAGCGTCGTCTTGCCGACGCCAAACCCACCGGCGATCACAATCTTCGCCGATGTCACGCGCCCGGCCATGGGGCGGTGCGCCATGTCAGAGCCTGCGAAGTCCACTCAGCACCCTCTCCAGCAGTTCCGTGCCCACCGCGTCGTTCGTGTCGTCCAAGGATGTCGGCTCGTACACCGCGACCAGGCCGTCCGAGGCCATGTCCGCGATGATGACCCGGGCTACTCCGAGTGGGAGCTGCATCCGCGCCGCGATCTCAGCGAGCGACTGCAGCCGGCCGTCACATAGCGCGGCAATGTATTGGTGCTCCCGGCCCGAGCCGCCTTGCACAGCGCCTGAGGACCGGCCGCGCACCGTCGTTTCCACGAGCGCCTCGAGGGCGATTTCCAGCTTCGGCCGGGTACGACCACGGGTAACGGCGTACGGCCTGACCAGAGCACCGGTCGGTTCATCGCGCTCGGTCATCTGCCGTCACCCCCTCTCGTCCTGCCCGCAGCTCCACCTGTCGGAGCTCGTAGCGTCCAGTTCTTCTCTGCTAGACCGGTGCCGGTCGTCGACGCCGGCACCGGTCTCGTCAGCGTGGTCAGCCCAGCATTCCGGCGGCCGTGCGGGGCGCTGGCGTCAGCGCCTCGCCAACCCGGTCCACCAGCAGAGCCATCTCGTACCCCACCTGGCCGACGTCAGAGCTTCGGGCGGCCAGTACCGCGAACGACGAACCGTCCGAGATCGACATGAGGAAGAGGAAGCCGTTGTCCATCTCAACCACTGTCTGCAGCACCGCACCACCCTCGAAACACCGCGCCGCGCCCTGGGTGAGGCTGACCAGTCCGGAGGCGATGGCCGCGAGCTGGTCCGCACGGTCCCGGGGAAGATCCCGGGACGCCGCCAGGAGCAGACCGTCCGCTGAGACCGCAATCGCGTGAGCGACCCCCGGCACGCGATCGGCGAAGTTGGCCAGCAGCCAACCGAGATCCTGCGTAGTTGTCATCCCTCATGCTCCTTGCCAGCCTGCGAGGATTGCTGCCCTCCCGGGGTCGCCCCCGGGTTGGTCGAGTGGTCGTCCTTGGGCTGAGTACGGCCGCGTTGCACACCACGGTGGTACGCGGACAATAGCCCACGGACCGCTTCCGGTGTGCGACGCTGTACCGAACCTGACGCCTTGTCTACGCCACCTGGTACTAGCTGTGCCATCGGGACCCGCTTGGGCAGGCCCGCCTGGGTCTTTTCGGCCACTTCGACATCAGCCGCAGCGCTTGCCGCGCGCCAGCCGTCGTCTGCGGCGGTCTGCCAGCTGTCCTGCGGACCCTCGCCACCGCCGCCACCGGCCGCAGCCGACCGCGAGGTGGCGGCCACCGGCTCGGGTCGACGCGGCAACGACGAACCGGGCCTGCCAGCCGTGGTCGTCCCGGATTCCGTCGCCGGAGCGGGTGGCTGGGAGGCCTCCACCTTGGCGATCGGCTGGGTGGTGGCGGCCGAGGCCGCACCACCGGACTGCTTGATCATTGCTCCCGCTGCCGCCCGCGCTTCGTCTGCGGTGGGGCGCCGGGTCCGGAACCAAGCCGACTCGAGCTCGCGGAAGATCGGCAGTTCCATGGTCTCGTCGGCGAACTGCTTGGGTGCCGCTGGCGGGGTGATCGTCGGGTGCTGGGCGGTCGCCGCGTTGTCCGGACCTGACCGGGACACCCTCGGCAGTTCGGCGGTCATGTCCAGCGCCGCAGCGAGCTTCTCCGGGACCGGCGGTGCCGGGGTGTCCCGTTGCTCCGCCGCGACCGGCGGCCAGGCCGGTGGTGCCGCGCTGGGCGGCGGCGCGGCCGAGGGTGCCGGAGCAGCCGGTGGCGGTGTCGCCGGTCGTTGCTGGTGCGGCGGCGGCTGCGTCGGGCGTTGGAAGCTGGCCGGCTGCTGGAACGCGGCGGGCTGTGGGGCGGCTGCCGGTGGTGGCGCCGGCGGGGCCGAGAACGGCCGGACCGGGGGTGCGGATACCGGCGGGACGTACGGCTGCCCACTGACCGGTTGGTGGCCGGTCGGCGCGCCGTGGGTCTCCGGCGAGGTGGGGGCCTGACGCGGGATGCCGCTGGTGGGCGCCGCTCCGGTCACCTCGCCGTCGACTGTCCAGTGATCGTTGGATCGGCGCTGTGGCAGCGGACCGGTGCGCTGCTGGCCATTGGCCGGCGGGGCTCCCAGCACGTCGGAGCCGTTGGCGCCGTTCGTGCCGTTGGTCGCTCCGGTCAGGTCCGACCAGGCTGGCATCGGGCGGGCCGGGGCGGCCGGCGGGGTCGCCGGGCCACCACCGTTGATCGGTGCCGGTTCGAACGGTCGTGGCGGGGGGCCGGCCGGTGCCGGTGCCGGTGGCTCGGCCGGTCGGCCGCCGAAGCCACCGCCCGACGGCCCGTTGCCGCCCTCCAACGCAAGGGGTGCGGCGAACGACGGCCGGGCGACGGCGGGCATCTCCTGGCCGCCACCGGAGCCGAACGCGGCCGGGGCGGCGTTGCGGCCGGCGAGGGCCCGCGGAATCAGCACCGAGGTCGGCAGGGTGACGTCGGCGACTGTGCCCCGGTCGGCGGCTGGGCGCAGCTCGACCTTGACACCGTGCCGCTTGGCCAGCCGGGCGACCACGACGAGACCCATCATCCGGGACACTGCCACGTCGACCATCGGCGGGTTGGCCAACCGGTCGTTGAGCTCCCGCAGCTGGTCGGCGCTGACGCCGATACCGCGGTCCTCGACGTAGAGCACGGCACGGTCGCCGACCCGGCGGGCCTCGACCATCACCTGCGAGTCCGGCGGCGAGAAGGCCGTGGCGTTGTCGAACAGCTCGGCGACCAGGTGGACCAGGTCGTTGACGGCGTGCGCGGCGACCTCGATGTCCCGGTCGACCATCCCGAATTCGATCCGGGTGTAGTGCTCGACCTCGGACTGCGCGGCGCGCAGCACGTCGCTCAGTGCCGCCGGCTCACGCTGTACGCGGGTAGAGTCCGCGCCGGCGAGAACCAGCAGGTTCTCGTCGTTGCGCCGCATCCGGGTGGCGAGGTGATCGAGCTGGAAGAGTTCGCCGAGCCGGTCCGGGTCCTCCTCGCCGCGCTCCAACCGGTCCAGGTGGCCGATCAACCGGTCGACCAGGATCTGTGACCGGCGGGCGAGGTTGACGAACATCGTCGACACCGACGAACGCAGTGCGGCCTGTTCGGCGGCGGTCTTGACCGCCTCCAGGTGAACCGCGTTGAACGCTTCGGTCACCTGACCGAACTCGTCCTTGCTGCGGACCGGCAGCGGCTCGGCGATCTGGTTGGCCAGTTGCATCGGCGAGCTCTGCGCGGTGACCTGCGGGTCCCGCAGTCGGGCAACAGCATGCGGGAGACCGTGCTGGGCCACAGCGAGCGCGCCCTGGCGCAGTTCACGCAGCGAACGCGCCATCGCCTGGGCGACCAGAGCAGCGAAGAGGATCGCCAGCAGCAGCACGACGAGCAGCAGGATCGTCTCGATCAACAACTGCTGCTGTACGTCGTCGCGCAGGATGGTGGCCTCGTTGACCACGTCGCTGTCGATCTTCTGCTCGACGGTGCGGATCAGGTCCGCGTGTCCGGTCAGCGCCGCGTCCCAGGCGTCGGCGTCGAACGGCGTGTCACGCATCGACTCTTCGTTCTGGCCCCGGATGAAACCGCCGTAGGTGTCCGCTTCCCGCAGCGCCGGACCGGCCACCGTCTGGTTGTAGAACTCCAGGTCTTCCTGGACGGCGGCGGCCTCGAAGCTCTGCCGGGACTGGGCCTGGCCGGCCCGGGTACTGATGTAGTCGGTTCGCAGTGACGGGGTCAACGCGTTCTGGCTGAACGCCCGCAGCACGACGATCCGCTCACGGGAGAGGAACTCCTTGTTGCGGGCCAGCGAAGCGGCGGCCCGCATGTGGTCGCTCAGCTCGGTGTCGTTGGCCAGCTGGGCGGCCGAGTCGCGGATGTCGAGCAGGTCGCTGAGCAGCACCTCGTAGGCGCGGGCGGCCTCGGTGAGACGGTAGGTGCCGTCGGCGGTGGCGCTGTTGACCACCTGGCTGCGTACCCCGGGCAGGTCGGCGAGGTTCTGGTCGATCCGGGAAAGCAGGTTACGGAAGTTCACCGGCAGGTCGGTCAGCTCCGCGCGGCGCTGCGAGTACGGCGTCCGGGCCTCGTCGACGGTGCCGTGCAGGGCGTTGTACGCATCGAGGTAGCCCTGCCGGCGCTGCTCGTTGCCGGTGCCGAGCAGGAGCACTGCGGCGGCCCGCTCGTTCTGCAGGTCGTGGGCCAGGTCGCCGGAGGCGGCGGCCAAGGTGGCAAGTGTGCGTGCCTGAGACGCGTTCCCAGCGGTCTCCAGGTGCCCGATGAGGCCGTTGGTACCGACCACGATCGTCGCCAGGGTCGGCACGATCATGATCAGACCGAGCTTGGACCAGATCGGCAGATCGTTGAGCCGGCCAACCGGCCGGCGGAGACGCGACAGGAATGAATCTGCCGTCTTCGGCCGCTCGCTCACGTCACCGCCCTCCTCATCGGTGCCGGTTCGTTGCACCGGACACCCCATCGGCCGACCCGGGCGGATCGGACCCCCGAGATTCCATCACGACACCACGCAAAGAGAAAGCCCAGGTGGCTCGTCACTGCGAGTGTGATGCGATGGTTATCCCGACCTGTGACAAATAGCACTTGCCTGATCACGTTAAGTAAACACTTCGGTCCGTGTTGCCGGCTTCGAGGGCAACTGTGCTCTCGGAGCGCGACGAGCATCTTACGCCCACCACGTCGAGCCGCCACCACCGATAGGACCCGCCGGACATGGCCCTCCGCGACCAGCCACCGACCGGGTGGTTGGCTACCGGTGGCCCGAACGGGGGACCACTGTCGGCGGCCGATGGGCCACCGGCGGGTTGGCTACCAGGTCAGCCGATCAGCTTGGCGTACGCAGGCTTGATGACGTCGTCGATGACCGCCAGCCGCTCGTCGAACGGGATGAACGCACTCTTCATCGCGTTCACCGTCAACCACCGCAACTCCGACCACCCCCACCCGAACGCCTCCACCAACAACCACATCTCCCGCGACATCGACGTCCCACTCATCAACCGGTTGTCCGTGTTCACCGTCACCCGGAACCGCAGATCACGCAACAACCCCACCGGATGCTCACCAATCGAACCCACCGCACCCGTCTGCACATTCGACGACGGACACAACTCCAACGGAATCCGCTTGTCCCGCACATACGACGCCAACCGCCCCAACCGCACCCCACCCCCACCCACCTCGATGTCATCCACGATCCGCACCCCATGCCCCAACCGATCCGCACCACACCACTGAATCGCCTGCCAGATCGACGGCAACCCGAACGCCTCACCCGCATGAATCGTGAAATGAAAATTCTCCCGCTGCAAAAACTCGAACGCGTCCAAATGCCGCGTCGGCGGAAAACCCGCCTCCGCACCCGCGATGTCGAACCCCACCACCCCCACATCCCGGTACCGCACCGCCAACTCCGCGATCTCCTGCGACCGCGCCGCATGCCGCATCGCCGTCAACAACGTCCCCACCCGGATCACCCGACCCGCCTCCGCCGCCTCCGCACACCCCGCCGCGAACCCCGCCAACACCGCCTCCACCACCTGACCCAACCCCAACCCCCGCGACAGATGCTGCTCCGGCGCGAACCGCACCTCCGCGTACACCACCCCGTCCGCCGCCAGATCCACCGCACACTCCGCCGCCACCCGGAACAACCCCGCCTCCGTCTGCATCACCGCCACCGTGTGCGCGAACGTCTCCAGATACCGCTCCAACGACCCCGAATCAGCCGCCGACACGAACCACCGACCCAACTCCGACGGATCCGTCACCGGCAGCACATGACCCACCTCGTCCGCCAACTCCACCACCGTCGCCGGCCGCAACCCACCATCCAGATGGTCATGCAGCAACACCTTCGGCGCCCGAACGATCTCCGCCAACGAAACAGCCACCATGGGTGGAGGGTAGTAGGTTCCGACGTCGCGCTCCGGCACGGGACACGGGTATTGCCGATGCCTGCGCGGGTGCCGGTCACCAGCCAGGCAGGATGTCTACGATGCTCACCGACGTACTGCCGTACCTGCGCTGCCCGGTCTGCCGAGCGCCGCTCGCCGCCCGCGACGGCGGCGTCCCCCGCGCGGGCGGCACCAACGGCAACGCCGACGGCGCCGTGCGGGCGCTGCGCTGCCCGGCTGGACACAGCTTCGACGTGGCCCGGCAGGGCTACGTGGACCTGGTGACCGGCCGGGCACGGCACGCCGGCGACTCCGCCGAGATGGTCGCCGCCCGCGACGAGTTCCTTCGAACCGGACATTTCGACGTTGTCGCCACGGGGCTGGTCGAGGCGGTGGGCAGCCCGGCCCTCGACAACCGAGCCCCCGACAACCGGGTCGCGGGCAAGCCGGCTCCGGACGACCGGGCCGGGCCGATCGTGGTTGATGCCGGCGCCGGGACCGGGGCCTACCTCGCGGCGGTGCTCGACGCGCTGCCCGGCGCCGTCGGACTCGCCCTGGACCTGTCCAAGGCGGCGGTACGCCGGGCCGCCCGCGCCCATCCGTCGGCCGCCGCGGTCCGCTGCGACACCTGGCGACCGTTGCCCGTCGCCGACGCCTGCGCCGACCTGGTGCTGAACGTGTTCGCTCCGCGCAACGGCGGGGAGTTCGCCCGGATCCTGCGCCCGCGCGGCGCGCTGGTCGTGGTCACCCCGCTGCCCGACCATCTCGGCGAGGTGATCGGCCCCCTCGGGTTGCTCCGGGTGGACCCGGCGAAGGACGACCGTACCGGCGCGGCGCTACGGCACCATTTCGACCGGGTCGCGCTGCACGTCCTGCGCCGCCGGCTGCGCCTGTCGCACCGCGACGTCACCGCGCTGGTACGGATGGGGCCGAGCGCCCGGCACACCGACCCGGCCGACCTGGCCTCGGCGATCGCCGCGCTGCCGGAACCGGTCACCGTCTCCGCCGCCGTCCAACTGGCGATCTACCGCTGCCAGCCGGGCAGCTGACCGAGGACCGGTCAGGTCGACAGGTCAACCTCTTCCCAGCCGGGCGGCGCGTCGTGGTACGGGCCCCGGAAGACGACCGCCCATTCCAGGGCCCACCGCCGTTGCCCGATGGCGTTGGCGTCCACCACCCCGGGCAACGGGTCGCCCCGCCGTTCCGCTTCCAGGTAACCCCAGTCCAGGCAGTAGTAGAAGTCGAGCAGTACGGCGGCCTCGGCCGCGTCGCGGGGGGCGACGAGGGTCCGGGAACGCCATTGGGCGAAGGTTTCGCCGGCCGCCAGCTTCGGCAGCAACGCCATCAGTCGGTCGTCGGAGACCGCGACCGGGTCGAGGTGCCGGGTCAGCCCCAGCACCCAGGCCAACGCGAAGATCGCGTCGTGGTGCAGGACGAACGAGCGGTGGTCGCCACGCCCCCCGATGACGAACTGCCACTCCGGCGGGGTGACCAGCTCGACCAGGTGCGAGTTGAGCAGCCAGCTCATCGCCGCCTGCGGCGGCATCCCGAAGCAGCGGGCCAGCACCAGATGCAGGATCGCGGTGCGGGCCTCGATCTCCGGGGTGGGCCGCAGCTCGACCCCGTCACCCGGCTCCCAGACCAGCGGGAAGCCGGCCGGAGGCAACGGTAGGCGGAGCCGACGCAGCTCGTCGAGACTCTCCGCGCGGATGGCCCGGGGGTCAGGAGCGAGTACGGTCACAGGCTTCGTTCCCTGCTAGTCGGCGGCGGCTTCTCTCCTGGACGGACCCCCGGCGAGGCAGGATATCCGCTCTGTGTCACGGGTACCACGACAAGGGGTGTCGGTGCGCCGGTCGCGGCGGATCAGGCGATCCGGTCGACGACCAGCTCGGTGGTCGCCGGTGGCGCGTCGGTGAGCTGAACGGGATCCGTCGGGCCGAACCCGCCGGAGAGGGCCGGCAGCACGTCGGCGATCCGGTCGGGGTCGTCGGCGCGCAGCTCGACGAGGGGATCACCGGCCCGGACCGACTCCCCCGGACGGCGGTGCAGGATCACCCCGGCGGCGGCGCTGACCGGATCCTCCTTGCGGGCCCGGCCGGCACCGAGCCGCCAGGCGGCCACCCCGATCGCGCGGGCGTCGACTGCGGCGACGTGACCGTCCCGGTCGGCGCGGACCAGTTCGGTTTCGGCGGCGACCGGTAGCGGGGCGTGCGGGTTCCCGCCCTGTGCGGTGATCATCGCCCGCCAGGTGTCCATCGCCCGACCGTCGCGCAGCGCGGCGGCCGGGTCGGCGTCGCGCAGGCCGGCGGCGTCGAGCATTTCGCGGGCCAGCGCGAGGGTGAGCTCCACGACGTCCGCCGGCCCACCGCCGGCGAGCACCTCGACCGATTCGGTCACCTCGACGGCGTTGCCGACCGCCCGGCCGAGCGGGGTGGACATGTCGGTGAGCAGGGCGACCGTGCGGACGCCGTGTGCGGCGCCCAGGTCGACCATGGTGCGGGCGAGCTGCCGGGCGTCGGCGACCGACGCCATGAAGGCTCCGCTGCCCACCTTGACGTCGAGGACCAGCGCGCCGGTGCCTTCGGCGATCTTCTTGCTCATGATCGAGCTGGCGATCAGCGGGATTGCTTCGACGGTGCCGGTGACGTCGCGCAACGCGTACAGCTTGCGGTCGGCCGGGGCGAGGCCGTCGCCGGCCGCGCAGATGACCGCGCCGACGTCGCGCAGCTGGTCGACGAAGCGGTCGTTGGTCAGGTCCGCCCGCCAGCCGGGGATCGACTCCAGCTTGTCCAGGGTGCCGCCGGTGTGGCCGAGCCCTCGGCCGGACAGCTGCGGTACGGCGGCGCCGCAGGCGGCGACCAGCGGGGTCAACGGCAGGGTGATCTTGTCGCCGACGCCACCGGTGGAGTGCTTGTCGACGGTGGGCCGAGGTACGCCGGACAGGTCGAGCCGCTCGCCGCTGGCGATCATGGCGGCGGTCCACCGGGCGATCTCCGCGGTGTCCATGCCGCGTAGCAGGATCGCCATGGCCAGCGCCGACATCTGCTCGTCGGCGATCTCACCCCGGGTGTACGCGGCGATGGTCCAGTCGATCTGGGCGTCGCTGAGCCGGCCGCCGTCGCGTTTGGTGCGGATCACGTCGACGACGCCGGCCATCTTGGTGCTGTCACTAGACAAATCGGTCATACCTTCACAATGGTTCCAGGGTCGCGGGCGACGCCGGAGAGGGCGGGGTAGGAAAATCGGCTGCCGGATGCTCGCGGTGCTGCTGCCAGGTGCTCGCGGTGCTACCGCGCTCGATCAGCTGGTCCAGCGGGTGCTCACCTCGGTCGGCGGGTCGCCTTCGCCGGCCCAGGAGACCCCGCCGTCGGCGTCGACCACCACCACCCGGTGGGTGCGCGCCCGGCCCCAGGCCACCACCGACTCGGCCGACGGCCAGCTCGGCGCCTCCTCCAGGATGCCCGAGCCGGCCGCCTCGCCGGTGGATTCGGACCGTTCCCAGTAGCCGGTCCAGACCAGCTCGCCGCCGGCCGAATCGGGGTGCACGAAGACGGTGCCCCGGCCCCGCCACTTGGCCAGCCGGGCCGGCACCGCGGTGTCCGGTGCCACCACCGGGCGGCCGGCGGCGTCGGCCCGCCCGACGTGCTCGGGGCCGACCCGGTCCCGCTCCGCCACGCCACGACCGGCACCGCGTCCGGTGCCCCGGCCGACGCCGACGCCCGGGGCGAGCGCGGCGGCCGCGAGGTCCGCCGGGCCGAACGCGTGCGGCAGCAGCTCTGCCACGGTCAACGGCGCAGGCAGCGCCTCGACCTGGCACTCCGGCCCGCCGTGCTCCCACAACAGCTGACGGCAGCGGCCGCACGGCATCAGCGGCTGGCCGTCCCCGCCGACGCAGGACAACGCCACCAGCCGGCCGCCGCCGGTGCTGTGCAGCGACGAGACGACACCGCACTCGGCGCAGAGCACCACGCCGTACGCGGCGTTCTCGACGTTGCAGCCGACGACCACCCGGCCGTCGTCGACCAGCCCGGCCGCGCCGACCGGAAAGTTCGAGTACGGCGCGTACGCGTGCCGCATCGCCTCGGTCGCGGCCCGCCGCAGCTCCACCCAGTCGATCTCCACGACTGCCCTCCTCACCTGCACCGGCCACCGCCACCGGCCGGTCGGCCCGGTTCGCACGACCGGACCTGACCGGCCAGTAGTAAACGGTAACCGGCGTTGATCAGGCTTTGATGTAGGGCTTGCCGTCGGCGGCCGGTGCCCGTACCCGGCCGACCAGTCCGGCGACCGCGAGCAGCGTCGCGAGGTACGGCAGCATCGCCAGGAACTGGCTCGGGATGGCGCTGCTGATCGCCCCCAGGTAGGCACCGAGCTGGTCGGCGAAGCCGAAGAACAGCGACGCCAGCAGCGCCCCGGTGGGACTCCACCGGCCGAAGATCATCGCGGCGAGGGCGATGAAGCCCTTGCCGCCGATCATGTTCTTGGTGAACGAGTAGAGCAGCAGGGTGTACGACCCGCCGCCGATCCCGGCCACCATGCCGGCCAGCAGCACGTTGCGGTAACGCAATCCCAGCACCCGTACGCCGAGGGTGTCCGCCGCGATCGGGTGTTCGCCGATCGACCGGGTCCGCAGCCCCCACCGGGTCCGGAACAGCGCCACATTGATCACCACGACCAGGATCAGCGCCAGGTAGAGGAAGATGCTGCCCCGGAACAGCGCCGGCCCGAGCACCGGGATGTCGGACAGCAGCGGGATCTCCCAGGTGCCGAAGTGCGGCGGCTGGTTGTAGGCCGGCTGGTCGGTCTGCATCAGCCGCTCGTAGAGGAAGCCGGTCAGGCCGATCGCGAACAGGTTCAGCACGATGCCGATGACCACCTGGTCGACCAGGTAGCGGATGGCGAACAGGGCCAGCAGCAGCGAGATGAACGCCCCGCCGAACGCGGCGGCGATCAGCCCGACCCAGACGTTGCCGGACATGGTGCCGATCAGCGCACCGGCGAACGCACCCATCAGCAGCTGTCCTTCGATGGCCACGTTGACCACCCCGGAGCGTTCGCAGAGCACCCCGGCCAGCGAGCCGAAGACCAGCGGCAACGCCAGCAGGAAGGTGCCCCGGACGATGTTGACCATCGGCATGAAGTTCTGCCCGGTCGGCGCGGTGGAGATCTGCCAGCAGAGGAAGCTGACCACGAAGCCGACGATGCCGACGCCGAGCAGCCAGCGGAACCAGCGGGCACCGTACGGGCTGAGCAGCAGCGCACCGGCGGCGAGGGTCGCCAGGCCGAACAGCACCGCGCCCAGGTTGCCGGGGATCCGCAGCGCGGCCCCGCCGGCGGTCTCGCTGAGCGTGAACCGGGCCTGCTGCTCGGCGGCGAGCGAGCCGAAGACGGCGGCCGCGACCACGCCGGCGGCGACCAGGACGGCGCCGCTGATCCGGGTACGGTTCCAGAACCGTTGCACCACCGCCACCGGGGCGTCAGTTGCGATCATGGTGGACAACGCGGTCACCAGCCCTTCGCCATGCTGGTCTGCAACCGGGCGGACCGGGCCGCCCGGAGCTGGAAGATCGCCTTCACCAGGGCGGGGGCGGCGATGAAGATGACGATCAACGCCTGGAGCACGGTGACCAGTTCCAGTGAGATACCGGAACCCGACTGCATCGCGTTGCCACCGGCCCGCAGCGCCCCGAACAGCAGCGCCGCCAGCGCGACACCCCACGGTTTGACCCGGCCGAGCAGGGCGACCAGGATGCCGTCGAAGCCGATCTGGGCCGCGACCAGCGGGGTCAACGCGTTCGCCGTGCTGCCGAGCACCATGTTGGCGCCGCCCAGCCCGGCGAGCCCGCCGGCGACCACCATCAGCAGTACGTAGGTGCCGGTGACGCTGATCCCGGCGGTCCGCGCGGCGTCCGGGTTGGCGCCGACGGCGCGCAGTTCGAAGCCGAACGTGGACCGGTTGAGCAGCCACGCGACGGCGGCGGTGACGACGACCGCCAGCAGGATGCCGGCGTGCACCCGCAGCCCGTCGCCGAGCAGCCGGGGCAGCTGGGCGGTGGTGTCCACCGGCCGGCTGATCGCGTCCGGCCGGTCCGGGTTCTGCACCCCGGGCTGCACGATGATCCAGGTGAGGAAGTACAGCGCCACGTAGTTGAGCATGATCGTGGTGATCACCTCGTGGGCGCCGGTACGGGCCTTGAGGAAACCGGGGAAGAAGCCCCACAGCGCGCCGCCGAGCGCCCCGGCCAGCACCGCGACGACCACGTGCAGCACCAGCGGCAGCGGCAGCAGGAAGCCGGCCAGCGCGGCCACCACGACGCCGATGATCGCCTGCCCTTGAGCGCCGATGTTGAACAGGCCGCCCCGGAAGGCCAACGCCACCGACAGCCCGGTGAAGACCAGCGGCGCGGTGTAGGTCAGCGTCTCGGAGATCGGCCGGAACACCGTCGACCACTCGGTGTCCCCGGCGAAGAAGGACCGTACCGCCGCCGGGTCGATCACCGAGCCCTTGAACAGGTTGGCGTACGCCTCGCTGACCAGGGTCCAGCTGGCGGACAGCGCGTCACCCGGGCGGGCGAAAAAGTAGGTGTAGGTGGCGAGCACCTCCGGGTCGGAGATGATCATCAGTACGCCGCCGATGACGACGGCCAGCAGCAGGGCGAGCACCGTCACGGTGACGGTGTTGGCGGCCCACAGGTTGTGCAGGAAGCGCTGGCCGAGGGAGTCACCGGCTTCGGCGGGCGGCTTGTCCGGCGAACCGGCCGACGAGCCGTTGTCGCTGCTCATTGCGTCCCTTCTTGCTCGGTCCCGCCGGTGACCCCGGCCATCAGCAGGCCGATCTGTTCCCGTGGGGTGTCCGGTCCGACCACGGCGATGATCCGGCCGCGGTACATCACCGCGATTCGGTCGGCCAGCCCGATCACCTCGTCCAGTTCGCTGGAGACGACCAGGACGCCGGTGCCGGCGTCGCGTTCGTCGACGATCCGGCCGTGGATGAACTCGATGGAGCCGACGTCGACGCCCCGGGTCGGCTGGGCGGCGATGAACAGCTTCAGCGGCCGGCTCAGCTCCCGGGCCACGATCACCTTCTGCTGGTTGCCGCCGGACAGGGTGCCGACCGCCGCCTGACCCGAGGACGTACGGATGTCGAACTGGGCGATCCGCTCGGTCGCGGAGGCGGCGATGGCCGCCGGCCGCAGCGCCAGACCGGATCCGAACGGCGGCTGGTCGTACAGGTCGAGCACCAGATTCTCGGCGACGGTGAACTCCTTGACCACGCCGTCGACGCTGCGGTCCTCCGGCACGTAGCCGACCCCGGCACGGAGCACCCGTTTGGTGCTCCAGCCGTCGATGCGCTCGCCGTTGAGGGTGACCGTGCCGGCCGCCGCCGGCAGCAGACCCATGATCGTCTCGACGAGTTCGGTCTGGCCGTTGCCCTGCACTCCGGCGATGCCGAGCACCTCGCCGGCCCGTACGGTCAGGTCGACCCCGTCGACCACCCGCACGCCGCGCTCGTCGTCGACGACCAGGCCGGCCACCTCGAGCACCGGCCCGCCCGGCTGCGCCGGGGACTTGTCCACGGTGAGGCTGACGCTGCGGCCGACCATCAGCGCGGCCAACTCGTCGCGGCTGGCGGTCGGCTCGGCGGTGGCGACCGTACGGCCCCGCCGGATCACCGTGATCCGGTCGGCGATCGCCTTCACCTCGCCGAGCTTGTGGGTGATGAAGACGATCGACTTGCCGGCCGCCTTCAGCGACCGCATCACGGTCAGCAGGTCCTCGGTCTCCTGCGGGGTGAGCACAGCGGTCGGCTCGTCGAGGATCAGCAGGTCGACGTCGCGGGTCAGCGCCTTGACGATCTCCACCCGCTGCTGGATGCCGACCGGCAGGTCCTCGATCACCGCGTCCGGCTCGACCGCCAGGCCGTACCGGTTCGAGACGTCGGCCACCTCGGCGCGGGCCCGGCGCTGGTCGAGGAAGCCGAGCAGCCCGCCCCGGGTGCGTTCGGCACCGAGCATGACGTTCTCCGCCACGGTGAGCACCGGCACCAGCATGAAGTGCTGGTGCACCATGCCGATGCCGGCGGTGATGGCGTCCCGTGGGCTGCGGATCTTGATCGGGGTGCCGTCCACCAGGATCTCGCCCTCGTCCGGCTGCAGCAGCCCGTAGAGGACGTTCATCAGGGTCGACTTGCCGGCGCCGTTCTCGCCCAGCAGGGCGTGGATCTCGCCGGGCTCGACGGTCAGGTCGATGTGGTCGTTGGCGACCAGGTCGCCGAAGCGTTTGGTGATGCCGCGCAGTTCGAGTCTCAGCGGAGCCTCCCGGGGAGACTCCGGGCCACCGGCGGGTGCCCGGAGGGGTCGATGGCTGAGGCCGCCCCTGTCACCGGGGTCTGTGGACCCCGGTGACAGGGGCGGGGTGTCGCTCGCGGGGCGTGCCGGGGCAGCCCCGGCACGCCGGCCGCCGGCTACTCCGGCTGCGCGTCGGAGGTGACCTCGATGGTGCCGGCGATGATGTCCGCCTTGAGCTGCTCGACCTCGGCCTTCAGCTCGTCGGAGACGCGGTCGTCGAACTCGTTGTACGGGGCCAGCGAGACGCCGTTGTTCTCCAGGTTCCCCAGGTAGCCCGGGTCGGCGGCGAGCTCGTCGCCGTTCGCGCCGGCCAGCACGGCCTGCTTCACCGCGTCCGGGATGTTCTTGACCACGGTGGTCAGGAAGGTGTCGCAGTACTGCTCGGCGCTCTGGCAGCCGTCGACGTCGACCCAGATCACGCTGTACGCGCCACCGGCGGCCTGCGCGGCAGCGGCGGTGCCGAGCCCGGCGCCCCCGGCGACCGGCATGATCACGTCGGCGCCCTGGGCGACCAGGCTGTCGCCGACCTTCTTGCCCTCGTCCTGCTTGACGAAGTCGTTGGTGAACGAGCCGTTCTGGGTCGCCTTGTCCCAGCCGAGCACCTGCACGTCGGCGCTCTTGACCTCGTTGTAGTGGGCGACGCCGTCGACGAAGCCGTCCATGAAGATGGTCACCGGCGGGATCGGCAGGCCGCCGTAGGTGCCGACGATGCCGCTCTCGGAGAAGCCGGCCGCCAGGTAGCCGGCGAGGAACGCGGCCTGGGCGGTGTCGAACTGCATCGGGTAGACGTTGGCCAGGTCGGTCGTGGCGTCGACGATGCCGAACTGCTGGTCCGGGTTGGCCTCGGCGACCGCGATGGTGGCGTCGCGCATCAGGCCGCCGACGGCGAGGATGAAGTCGCAGTCCCCGGTGACGTAGCCGGTCAGGTTCGGCTCGTAGTCGGCCTCGGCGCTGGAGGCGACGTAGTCGCCGTCGACCGCGTCGTTCTCGCTCTGCGCCGCCTCGATCCCGGCCCAGGCCGAGGCGTTGAAGGACCGGTCGTCGATGCCGCCGACGTCGGTCACCATGCACGCCTTGTACGCCTCGGTGGGCTCGCCACCGGTGCCGTCCGTGCCTTCGTTATCGGGTGCCTCGCCGCACGCGGCAGCGGTGAGCGCCAGCCCACCCGCCGCGATCATCGAGACGATCCGCATCCCACGCGTAGCGCGCAAGACGGTCTCCTTCCATTGCACACCGCAGACTGTCGCGGCATCGCGTCCCCACCCGGCCGGTCGGACCGGACGTACTTTGGACGGGAGCGTACGCGCGGTCCCGTCCACCGGCCGACAATCGTGCACGACTGTTGAGCCGCCGTTACCCTCGCGTAACTCTCCCGCGCGGGAGATCACCCGCGGATCCGCAGGGTCGCTCCCGCCGCCGACCCTATAAGGGGCGGCAGCGGGTCGTCGGCGGTTCACCCGGTCGTGACCGGGGCAGGTGACGGCACGGTCGGTCGCGGTACGGTGGCGTGGCGTCAGCGCCAGAAGACGGCGACGGCGGCGTTGACCAACGTCAGCACGATGATCGCCAGGAAATGCCCCTTGTTGACCGATTCGCGCTTACGGGAGAAGAAGACCATCGCCAGGATGGCGAGCCCGAGCACCAGTTTGGTAACGAGTTTCGCCGGGGCCGGCTCGGCGCCGTCCCGCAACGGCGCGGACAGCCCGATGCCGGTGACGACCTGGATCACCGCGCCCCAGAGCATCGCCGGGTTGATCCGGATGCGACCGCTGAACCACTGGGCGACAGCCCCACCGAGTAGCAACGCGAACCCGATCAGGTGGGCGTAGAGCAGTACGAGTCTGAGAGCTTCCACTTGCTCATCCTCGCGCACCGTGCCGTTCCCGGCCGCCCCCGGGTCCGGCACGTCCTACCCAATCAGAGCAGCGGGCAGCTGTCGATGTACTCGGAGAAGGCGCGGTCGTCGGCCGGCGACGGGCAGAGGAACTGCTCGTACCGCAGGTCGTCGTCGACGAACCGCTTCAACCAGGCGACACTGGACGAGGCGATCGTGGCATTCGGGATGTTGGGCGCGAAGTGGCTGGCACCCCGCAGTTCCAGATACGCCGACTCGAGGTCGTCCGGGAAGCTCGCGTGGAACCGTTCCGAGTGGCGCCGTACCGAAGCGATGCCGTCCCGCTCTGCGCCGATGATCATCGTCGGCACCTGCAGGTCGGACCAGTTCTTGGTGAGGTTCCACGGGGTCAACGGGATGGCTGCCCGCAGTTCCGGCCGGGCGTCCGCCGCTTCCAGAGCTCCTCCCCCACCCATCGAGTGTCCGATAACTGCCAACCGGTCGGCATCAACCCGGTCCTGCACCGGACTGTCCTGAGTGAGGAAGTCCAGCGCGGCCAGCATCTGCCGGCCCCGACTGGCCGGCTGGTCGGTCGTCGTGTTCGTGTCGATGTTGAACACCACGAAGCCCTGCGACGCCAGCCTCGGCGCCAGCCACGCCATCGACGACTGCCGGGCGGTGAAACCGGGCGCGATCACCACCCCGCCGAAGGTGCCCTCCGTGGTCGACGTCGGGAAGAAGATGGTCCCACCCCCGAAGCCCGAGGCCTGGGAACGACGTACCACCGTCTCGTCGATGTCGAACGGACCGTTGGCCGCCGTGATGCTGGCCGCCGACGGCGCCGGTCCCCGCTCGAACGGGCTCTCCGCCGCCTGCGCGGTCGGCGCCAGTACGACGCCGGCGGAGATCGCCGCCGCCGCCGCGCCGCCCACGAAGAGGTTCCGCAGCCGGAGCCAGCCCGGCCGGTTGCGCGGGCGGCGCCGCCGCCCGCGCGGCGACCGGTAGGCCGCCGTCGATGCTGTCTGTCCTGTCACGATCCTGCTGCCCTTCCTCGTCGCCACAGGGGTGTTTACGCAGGTCAATAGGGTTGTCCTGCACCTGTCGCAACTCGGGGTACGGCGGTCGGACACCGGCGGATCATGGGATTGGCCGAACGTCTGAACACCTCGGTACGGACAGCCAGGTACCGCTGCTGTCCTGGTGATCGGAGGTGGTCCCGCTCCCTCTCAGCACGCTCACAGCGTGCCTGCACCATCATCGCCACATGCGAGCGGTGATGTTCGACGCGTACGGCCCGCCCGACGTACTCACCCAGGTCGACCTGCCGACCCCCGTGCCCCGTGGCGACCAGGTGCTGGTCCGGGTGCACGCCACCACTGTGACGTCCGCCGAGTGCGGGATGCGCCGGGGTGAGCCCCGGTGGGGTCGGGCGATCATCGGTCTGCGGCGCCCCCGCAAGGGGATCCGGGTGCTCGGGCTGGAGTTCGCCGGCGAGGTCACCGCGACCGGGCCGGCGGCCAACCGGTTCCGGGTCGGCGACCGGGTCTTCGGCTTCACCGGCTTCGGCGTCGGGGCGAACGCCGAGTACAAGTGCCTGCCGGAGCGGGCGTCGATGACGACGATGCCGGCGAACGTGACGTATCCGCAGGCGGCTGCGACCGTCGACGGCTTCACCACCGCCTGGCACTTCCTGCACGACCTGGCCGACCTGCGTCCCGGTCAGAAGGTGCTGGTCGTCGGTGCCTCCGGCAGCATCGGCACGTACGCTGTCCAGCTCGCGAAGCATTTTGGCGCCGAGGTGCACGGCGTGTGCAGCGGCCGCAACGCCGAACTGGTCGGCTCGCTCGGCGCACACCGGGTGTTCGACTACACCGCCGAGGATTTCAGCGCCAGCGGCGAACGCTACGACGTGGTCTTCGACACCGTCGGTCGCAGCTCGTTCGCCCGGTGCCGGCCGGTGCTCACCCGGCGGGGCTGCTACCTGCCGACGACCGGGCTGATGACGAACAGCCTGCTGGCGGCCGGCACGGCCGTCGCCGGCGGCCGGCGGATCCGGACCGGCATGTCGGTACGCAAGCACGCCGCCCTGGCCGCGCTGCGGGACCTGCTCGGCGACGGCCGGCTCCGGGTCGTCATCGACCGCAGCTACCCGTTGGCCGAGATTGTCGAGGCCCACCGATACGTCGACAGCGGGCACAAGGTCGGCAACGTCGTGATCACCGTCGTGGACGGCGACGCCTCGCCTGAGTCGCGCCGCGCCGGGCACACGGCTCGGGAACCCAAGGTGTCTCCGCAGAGTTGATGCCACAGGTGCATCAAAATGCACCTGTGGCATCAACCCCGAACCGATGGCGTGACACTGCGTCGAGGTGGCGGACGACAACCCGGGCCGGCGTCGTCGTTACCCCCGGCCGGAGGCCCGCCGATCCGCAGCAGGTCCTGACCGGGCATCAGCGCCCGATTCAGGCCGACGGATGCTGAGCGGGTGCCAGGCTGTCGTGGGTGTCCGGCGCGGTTGCCGGTGCCGACCGAGCGCGGTCGAGGCGGGTGGCGGCGACGTATCCGAGCAGCAGCCCGACGGCGATCGCGCCGGGCAGGTAGGTGATGCCGTCGTAGGCTCGCCCGTACTCCATCGGGAAGAGCGCGAGCCGGGACAGGGCAAGTGCGGCAAAGACCGTGCCGGGCGTGATGAGGAACCCGACGATCAACAGTGGCACGGTGAGAAGCAGGTGCAGGCCGACGCGTCGCGGGGAGGATGACCGGCTGTGTATCCCGACGACGGCCCAGGCCGCTGCGGGGACCGCGAAGGCTACGGGCAGGGTGACGACCAGGAAATCGATCAAAGGACGTTGCCCGTTCAAAGTGGGTTCGGGCGTGTACTGGAAGAAGAGGACACCACCGACTGCCGTGGTGAGGGCGAGAGCGGTTGGCAGCCGCCAGAACGGCCGGCGCGGCCGGCGCCTCGACGTGGCCAGGACACCCATGACGGCGATCACCGTCAGTACGGTGGGCAGGCCCACCGCGACCAGCAGCAGGGACGGGGGAGCCGATACCCCGGGCACGATGTAGAGCCGGGCCAGGAAGCCGCCCGGGACGAGGAACGCGGCCAGCACCGTGATGGTGACGACGAGGCGACGTGGTCGCGCGGGCGGCCGTCTGGTCATGGCCGGACGGGTCGAAGCCGCCCAGACCACGATGCCGACAACGAGCCCACCCGCAGCGAGCCAGGGCAGCAGCCGAGCATCCGCCCAACCGCCGCGCACCACCACCATGTTGACTCCCAGCAGTACGACCGAGCCGGCAAGCGTCGGTCGCAGTGGTCGGCCTCGGTAGGCGGCGGCGCACAACAGGCACAGCGCGGCACACACGATGCCGCACAGTTGCAACTCGTGCATCCACACCCGCCCCTCCTGGGTCGACCACCCCTGCCAGCCGGCGGGCTCCGAGGACGGCCATGAGCCGTTCGGTAGAGGGCCCGTCCAGGAGTTCTGTACCCCGATGTTGGGGGTCAGGTAGGCCAAGGTGACCGCCCAGGCCAGGACCGAGTAGACCGCACCGGCGAGGGCGGTGCGGTGCCACCACGGGCCACGTGCGACAGCCGGGGTCTGGCTGGTCAAACCTGTGCTGGTCACGGTCGGGCTGGTCACGGTCGGGCTGATCCGTTCGGACCCACGCTGACCGGGGATGCCCCGGCCGGGATCGGGTGCCGTCGACGTGCTGGTCGCGGCGGCCTCGATCGGCCGGGCGAGTCTGATCGCGTGGGCCAGGGCAAGCACCACCGAGACGAGGGTCAGATTGGGCAGGATCGCCAGGGCAGCCTCTATCGGCAACGAGGTGTCGAAGGCGTCGTACGTCAACAGCAGGATCGGTTCGCGTACCAGATTGGTGAGCCACCACCAGGGCTGACCCGCCGCTTCGGCCGGTGTCTGGGGTGCCACCAGCACCATCGTGTAGGCGCTGACCAGCATCAGGGCGGGAGCGGCCAGCACGGCCAGGCCGACGGCCGACACCAGACGCCTGCGGCGGGACAGCGCCGCGACGCCCGCCGCCACCGGCGGGAGCAGCACCGACAGACACAGTGCCACGACGACGGCGAACCAGGAGCCGTCCCAGACCCTGTTCGCACTACGGGCCAGCACATCGAGGGTGAGCAGGCCGGCTGTCACGGGTAGGGTCGCCCACCCACAGCCTGCCGGGCTGACCGGCCGGCCGGCACGTCGTCGCAGCAGCCGCCGGGCCAACAGCGTGCCGACGACTGCCGCGATAAGGATGTAAGCCACATAGCTCACGACGAAGAAGGTAATGACCGAGGCCATCGGTGTACGCGCCACCGCGTCGGTCGGCCAGGCCAGGGAGGACACCGCCATCGCTGCCGTGACCAGCACGAACAGCGGCGCAAGGAACAGCCATCCCGCGTGTATCTGGGTGGGTGAGGGTCTGGGCAGCCGGGGCAGCGGTACCGGATCCGCACCCGGTGGGCGGGCGAGCGCGAGACTGGCCGCGAAGCGGAGCTGCCGCCACTTCCGCAGCGCAGCGACAGCGCTTTCCTCATGGCCGAGTGCGTACAACTCGCCGGCCCACTCCCGGCTCATCTCCTCGCGCAGGTGTGCCGGCCAACGCCGTGCCGCCACGGCCAGCAGCCAATCGGCGATCCGCTGCGTCAAGGTGCTCACCACCCCGGCGCCGACGTGAAGGTCGCGGCGTCGGCGGCCCGGGTGCCACCGGCGCCGCGCGGGCGCAGTTTCGCCCGCAGGGCGGCGAGCTCGGCGCGGGCCGCCACCGCCCCCTCCGGCGTCAGGCGGTGGTAGCGCCGGGCAGGCCGTCCTTCTCTGCTGGGGTCGATGTCCTCCCAGTCGGCCCGTAGCCAGCCCGCCTCCTGCAGCCGGGCCAGGATCGGATACAAGGTGCCGCTGGGCTGGCCGGTGGCCTGCATGAGTTCCAGGCCGTACCGGCCGGCCTGCGGATCGTCGAGTAGTACCGCCAACACCTGAGCCACGCTGGTGGTGACCCGGACACGCTCAGTCATACGTGGACCATACTCGGTCCTCTACATAGGGGCTATCCCTCAAACTGGTCCGGGTGCCTACCGACGTTGCCTCCGCAACCTCTGATCAGGGCTGCAGCCACCATGGACTGCTGTACGCCACCCCGAAGTCGTTGCACGGGTGCCCGGCCGGGCCGGGCGTCGGGTTGGCCAGCTCCGGGTCGGAGACCCGCAGCACGATCCAGTCGCCGTCGGCGACGTCGAGCGGCACCGTGAAGTCGGCGACCGACCCGGAGACGGTGTCGACGACGTCGACGACGGTCGGCACCGACGTCCCGGGACGCAGCACCTGGATCCGCAGCGGCTTGCCGTCCCAGACCGCTCCCCGGTCCAGGTCCACCTGGAACCGGACGTCACCGGCGGCCAGACCGAGGACCCCTCCCATCCGTACGCCGTTGGCGGCCGCGTCGAGCCGCAGGCCGGACACCCGGGTGGCGAAACAGCGGCGGGCCGCCATCGCCTCGAACACCGCCGCGCGGGTGTTCTCGGCGACCCACAGACCGCTTCGGCCCTTGCCTTCGTGGAAGCCCCAAGTGGTGCCGTGCTCGTCGGTGACCCCGGTCAGACCGGGCCGCCAGCCGGCGTTGAGGCAGGCCACCAGCGGCGATGCCACCCAGGACGACCAGCCCTCGAACAGGTAGTCGTCGGTCCGGTTGAACATCTCCAGGCCGACGAGCTGCTGCCGCGCCGAGGCGTCGTACGAGAAGTTGTCGAACCGGCCGATCTCCCGGCCCGGGTGGTTGAAGCTGGCCAGGCCGCCGGGCCGACCGGTCAGCCACCGGTAAAGGCTGCCGGGGCTGCCGGCCCGCAGCAGGTCGGCGAAGTCCGAGGTGTTCCACACGTTGATGTGACCCTGCAACGGGTGCGACCACTCGAAGCCACGGATCGCGGTGAACTGACCGGGGTCGTCGGCCGCGTTGGCGAGGTCTCCGGTGGCCCGCCACTCGGACTGGCTGAGCCCGCTGATGGCGAACATCGTCGCGTGGTCGGTGAGCGCGGCGACGTCGAGCCCGGCCTCGCGCATCGAGGCGAACGCGTCGTCGGCGCTGCCGTCCCCGTCGGACATGACGGTGTGGTTGTGCAGGTCGGCGTGGACCAGGGTGGTCCCCTGGCTGATCCGCGACGCCCGGGAGGCGCCGGGTGCGGCCACCGCCGTCGCGCCGGCCGACGTCGCACCGGCTGTCATCGCGGTGGCGGCCCGCGCGGTGCCGGGGACGGCGGCGAGCATCAGCATGCCGCCGGCGGCGGCCAGCATCGATCTGCGTCCGAGGCCACCGGCCGGGTGCGAGGCGGGGTCGATCTGGCCGTACGGTATCTGGCCTGTCTGGTGGTCGTCGGGTGTGTGATGGCAGCGGTGGGGGCGTGATCCACTCATGCCAATCATTAGATCGATATAAGTCTTTCCAGCGCGCTGCGCCGAGTTGTCCGGCAGACGAACACCGCACGTCTCACCCGCCGACTGTGGTTCAGCATGATCACTCAACCTGCAGCTGGGAGAGCATCGGCGTGGCGCCCAGCAGAACGTTAAGTGATCATGGGGGCAAAATGCCTGACTGGCGCGACCCACTTGGCGCCTGGGCAGGGTGCTACCGCGCCGCCGGCCCTATTTGCCACGCTCCGTCGGGCCCATGGCGCGGTAGAAGACGAAGCTGGCGATTCGACCGAGTCGACCGCGGCTGCGGCCGTTCTCCGTACCGCCGGTAAGGCCGGCCTCGGCCAGCGCGGCCAGCACCCGCTCGGGCCGGCTGGCCACCAACCGGGGGTCGTTGTGCAGACATCCGGACCCGTGGCCCGGGGCCGTACCGTCGATGTCGACGACGTGCAGCTGACCGCCGGGGCGCAGCACCCGGCGGACCTCCCGCAGCGCGCGGCCCCGTTCCTCATCGGACAGGTGGTGCATCATGAGCGCGGACAGCACCCGGTCGACGCTGGCGTCGGGCAGCGGCAGGTCGCCGGCGAAGGCGACCTCGTAGCGGATCGGCAGCTTGGCGCGGGCGGCCTTGCGCTGGGCCAGCCGCAGCGCGCCCTGGTCCGGGTCGATGCCGACGGCATCGACGTCCGGCTGCCGGCGCAGCAGCGCCCGCAGCAGGTTGCCGGTGCCGCAGCCAATCTCCAACACACGCTGGCCGGGCCGGATCTCGGCCCGGTCGAGCAACTGCTGGTGCATCCTCCCCACGCCGACGAGCCGGCTGAACGGGTCGTAGATCGGCAGCAACCACTGCCGCCCCATCGCGGGCAGGTAGTGCTGGTGCGGACGACTGCCGCTGCCCTGTCCGGTCATGTCACTCTCCTAATGTCGGACGAGATTCGGTCACTCTTCCCAGCATCGGCCACTGACCGCAGCGCGACATCGGTGAGGGTGTGAAGACGATGCGACAAAGTTCGGATCCGGCTTCCCGCCGACGCGCACACCCACGAATTCGTCGCGCTCTGCTACGCCGAAGGACCGACGCAACGGTGTGCATCGACGATCGGACCTGGCCGGTGACCGACGGGGGATCTGCTCATCGTCGCCCCGGGCCAGGTCGTCTCCTTCGGCGAACGGCCCGAACAGCTCGACATCGACGGCTGGGTGGTGTGGTTCCCCGCCGACGCGGTCCGGCCCGGGACCGCCGGGGCGTACGCCTCGTGGCGGACCCACCCGCTGCTGTTCCCGTTCGCCCGGGGCACCGACCGGGCGCAGCGGCTGCACGTACCCCCGGACGACCGGGCGACCTGGTCCGGGCGCTTCGCCGCGCTCGCCGAGGAGCTGCGGGTGCGACGCGACGGCCACCAGGACGCCGCGCTCGCCCATCTGACCCTGCTGCTGGTGGAGGCGGCCCGGTTGTCGACCAGCGTCGCCGACCAACTGCGCGCCTCGGACGAACCGCTGCTCGCGGCCGTCTTCGACCTGAGCGAACGGCGCATGCAGCAGGCCCGCGTGCTGCTCACCGAGACCTCGCTGACCGTGGCCGCGATCAGCCACCGGGTCGGATACCCCGACGTCAGCTACTTCATCAAGCGGTTCCGGGCCGAACACTCCGTCACCCCCGGCGCAGTGGCGGGCCGCTGCTTCTTCCGTTACGGCAACTGCTTCAGCTCGTCGACAACGGTCCGCCGCACCACCGCCTGGCTGAACGTCACCGTGCCGACCGGGATGATGCTGTCCGGCACCGCCGTGGTGTACACCGACCGCGACCCGAGGTAGGTGTGGTCCTCCCGGTCGAAGATCCACTCGTGGCGGACGCCGGTGCCTTCCTCCACCCGGGCCACCGCGACGCCGCTGCGACCGATCGCGTCGGTCCCATCGTCGCCGATGGTGGTGAACGCCTGGTGGTCCGGGTGGTTGCCCTGCCCCCGCGTCTCGGCGTAGATCCACTCCAGCAGCACCTCCGGATCGATCGGCAGCGTGGTCAGCCGGTCGTACGCGCCGAAATGCGGCACCGCGTCGCTGTCGAGGGCGATGCCGGCCGGCTCGTTCAACTCGTCGACCAGCCAGCCACGGTGGCCGTCCGGCGACAGCCGCACCTGACGCTTGTGCAGCCTTGGCGTACCAGTCGGGGTTTCGCCGGTGTCCGCGTTGAGGGCTTCGTACGTGTCGGCGATCTGGCTTTCGATGTAGATGAACTGGTCCGGCCGTACCGGGCCGGTGGCCCGGGTGGCGGCGACCAGCGCGATCTCGTCGAGCAGCACCGTCGCGCCCTCGGCGGTGCCGGCGTCGGGTCGGCGACCTGCGCCGGGCCGGCGGCGGACTGGTCGGGACCGGCGGTGGTGCCCGCTGGGCCGGCCGGATCGCCGCCGGGGTTCAACGCCAGGCCGACGACGGTCAGACCGGCCAACGCTCGCCGAAGGCGGCGGGGTCACCGGCCCGCGTCCGGGCGCGTAGGACCGTCGTCATGTCCTGTGTCTGTCCGCCACCACCGGCTAGGTTCCCGCTCGGCGGGTCACCACAGCGGCAGCTTCATATTCCCGGCCGGTGTGCCAGGATCGCGTCGTGGCAGTCATCGAGGTCGTCGTCGGCGACATCACCCGTGTGGACGTCGACGCCATCGTCACCGCCGCCAACGAGTCACTGCTCGGCGGCGGTGGTGTCGACGGGGCCGTCCACCGTGCGGCCGGCCCCCGCCTGGCGCGGGCCGGCGGCGCGATCGCCCCCTGCGAGCCGGGCGACGCCAAGGCTACGCCGGCGTTCGACCTCGACCCGCCGGTACGGCACGTCATCCACACTGTCGGGCCGGTCTGGGAAGGCGGCGGCCACGGCGAAGCCGACATCCTGGCCTCCTGCTACCGGCGCAGTCTGCGGGTCGCCGATGGACTCGACGTGCGGGCGATCGCCTTCCCCGCGATCGCCACCGGCGTGTACGGCTTCCCCGCCGACCAGGCCGCCCGGATCGCCGCCGTGACCCTCGCGGCCACCCCGACCACCGTCGAACGGATCCGGCTCGTAGCGTTCGACGAGGACACCGCAGGGCACCTCCATGCCGCGCTGGCCTTCAGCTGCTGATCCGACGAGAGGCATCAAGCCGATGTACCGCCGGGGCGTGCCCAGGGCGGACGAGGAAGGAAACACCTCTATGGTGGGCTGATGGCGTCGGTCAAGCAGTTCCAGATCACCTTCGACTGCGCACGACCGGAGCGCGTCGCCCGCTTCTGGTGCGAGGCGCTGGGGTACGTCGTACCGCCGCCCCCGAAGGGGTTCGCCGGTTGGGACGACTTCGACCGCGCACTGCCGCCCGAGCGTCAGGGCTCGGCGTTCGCCTGCGTCGATCCCACCGGGGTGGGTCCACGGCTGTTCTTCCAGCGCGTGCCCGAAGGCAAGACCGTCAAGAACCGGCTGCATCTCGACGTACGGGTCGGCACTGGTCTCGTCGGTGACGAGCGCGTGGCCGCACTCGAGGCCGAATGCGCCCGACTGGTCGCGCTCGGCGCGGTACGCGTACGGCTGCTGCGCGCCGACGGTGTCAGCGAGTCGTGCCTCGTCATGCAGGACGTCGAGGGCAACGAGTTCTGCCTCGACTGAGCAGGAGGAGACGGGTGACCGCCGACCGTACGCGGATCCGGTGACCCGCGACGGCCCCGGTAGGAATGGTCAGGGACGCGGAACCGACCGCACGTCGACCAGGTCGGCCAAGCCGACGAAATCGTCCGGGTTGGTCGTGTAGAGCGGTAGCCCGTTGACCGTCGCCACCGAGGCGATCATCAGATCGGCGAGCCGACGCCGAGGCTTACGGCCGGTGCCGAGCACGGCCGCGCAGATCATCCCGTATGCACGGGCGGCCTCCGCGTCGAACGGCAATGGGTCGAAGGTGGCCTCGGCGTGCTGCAGGACGTTGAGTCGCCTCGCCCGCTCGGCCGGGTCATCGGTGTGATGCGGGCCGGCCGACAACTCCGCGAGGGTGACCGCGCTGATCACGAGTTCGTTCGGCAGGTGGTCGGGGTCGAGCGCGGCCAGATGCACGACGATGTTCGTGTCGATCAGGCCACGACCCGCAGGTGCATCAGTCAAGTTCTCACCAGTCACGATCGAACGGATCCTGGTCGACCGCGTCGTCGAGGTCAGCCCGGAGCCGCTCTGCGTCGAGGACGGGGGCAGTGGCGAAGGCCGCCATCGCCTCGGCCCGTGGGACGAAGGTCCGTCGGCGCAGTGGGATGAGCCGGGCGATCGGGGTGCCGTTGCGGGTGATGACGTACGACTCGCCGCGCTCGACGCCGCGCATGATCGCACCGGACTCGTTGCGTAGCTCGCGCTGGGTGATCTCTCTCGGCATCGGTTCAGCCATAAGCACAGCCTAACAGCTGTGCTACGAGGTGCTACAGCCTCGCCGCCAAAGCCCGACCTCCTGCGGGCTCAGCCGTCGCTGGCCGTACGGCGGCAACCTCGCCAAGTTCGGCCAGCACCCCGACCTGCGGGCGTACCTGCTCGCAATCAGCCGTTGCGCCTCGGCCGCGCTGGCCGATTCCGTGGCCAGCGCGATCGCGTTGACGAGGGTCACCAGGTCGGCCATCGCGACGTCCGGGCGTACGGCTCCGTTGTCGACGGCCCGTCGCAGCAGCGGTTCGCCGGCCGCCACGAGCATCGCGCAGCAGGACTCGTCCTCCGGTGGCTCCTGCAGCAGCGAGGCGACCAGGCCACGGGTGGTCGCGTTGTACGCCGCCAGCTCGCACAGCCAGGTCGTCAGCGCCTGGCCGGCGTCCGGCGGGGCACCACCCCACTCACCCAGGAGGAAGCTTGACCGTCCTTGTCATCGGCACGACCGGCAAGCAGGGCGGGGCCACCGCCCGGGCCCTGCTCGACCGGGGTGTCGCGGTGCGCGCCCTGGTCCGGGGCGACCTGGACGACCCCGCGTCGCTGCTCGCCGCCGCCACCGGGGCCGACGGGGTCTTCTCCATCCCGTAATCTGCAGGGCGACGCCGAGCTCCGCCGGGGCCGCAACGTCGTCGAGGCCGCCCGCAAGGCCGGCGTGGCACAGTTCGTCCACAGCAGCGTCGCCGGCGCTGGCGACTTTCACCGCAACCAGCCCGGCTGGGCCGAGGGTCGCTGGGAACGGCACTACTGGGAGAGCAAGGCGGCCGTCGACGAACTGGTACGCACCGGCGGCTTCGCCCGTTGGACCATCCTCAAGCCCGCGACCTTCATGGAGAACCTGATCGGCTGGTCCTACATGTTCGGCGACTGGTCCAGCGGCACCATCGTCACCGCCTTCGCCGAGGACACCCGCATCGTCTGGGTGGCGGTCGACGACATCGGCCACGCCGCGGCCACCCGCCTTCACCACGCCGGGCACCCTCGACGGTCTGGACGTGGAACTCGCCAGCGACCTGCGTACGATGACCGAGGTCGCCGCGATCCTCAGCGAGGTCACCGGTCGGACCGTCACCACCCCGGTCCTCACCCCGGAGGAAGCGGTGGAACGCGGGCTGCCGCCGTTCGCGGTCAACGCCGCCGAGCAGATCAACGAGAACGGCTCCCCCGCGTGTCCGGAGATCGCCCAGGCGCTCGGCCTGCCCACCACCGACCTGCGCACCTGGGCCCGACGGACGTTCTCCCGACCCGCGCTTGTGGAGGTTCGTCACCTCGATGATGCCCATGGGGACCAGCGTGGCCCGCCGCCGGGGTTGCCGGATCGCCCAGCCGGCACCGAGGTCGGTCGATCCGCGCATCAACCAACCGGTTGACCCCGCAGCCCGGCCGCTGCTGCGCTCCGGCGGCGGGGTCGCTGTCATCACCAACGGTAGGCCGCTGTGGTTCAGCTCGGACCAGGCCGGGTCCGGTTTCACCGGACCCCCTTCGGGCCGTGGCCGGCGCAATACGACGTTCGTCCCGTTGGCCGGCGCGCCGTCCGTCCCTAAGGTGCGACCATGGTCAAGTTCCGGTCCCGCCTCGCCTTCATAGCCGCCCTCTCGACGATCGCCCTGGCCGGGTGCGCCGATTCGGGCTCCCTCACCGAGCCCGACGATACGACCGCCAGTCGCGACGACGGGACCGCTGCGGCTGCCGACACGCAACCGGGGTCCGACACCCCGCCCGGCGACGGCTACGAGCGATCAGACGAAGGCACCGGGACGGTCACCATCGCCGGCACCACCCACGAGGACTTCGAGGGCGAGTGCGAGTTCACCAGGAGTTTCGGTGCGCAGCCCGTCCCGGATCCGTTCGCCGAGGACGTCCGGCTCATCCTCGGCGTCGACAACTTCGACTCCGGCGACCCCGACGCCCAGTCGTTCACCGCCATCTCAAATCGGTCGTTCCGGCACGTCAACAGCGAAAGCGGCTTCAAGAGCACCTTCGACTCGATCGACGTCACCGGGCCGGTCACCGAGGGCACGAGTGCGGACATCGCACTGGTGCGGCTGGTGGGCTCGACCAGCGCCGGCTCATCGGTCGAGATGGAGATCGTCTGCGTTCTCGACAAGCCGTGACTCCTGGAAACCATCCGGCCCGCCCGTCAGCCGGGATCCGAGCAGCGCCGCAACCAGAGCCGCCCGGGACTGCACGCCGGCAACGCGGAACGTCGCCTCCAGGTGCTTGCGCACCGTGGAGGCGGTGATGCCCAGCGCCCTGCCGATCTGCGCGTTGGTCGCGCCGGCGATGACCAGCCGGGCGATCTCGGCCTGCCTGCCGGTCAGGCCCAACTCCTGGCAGCGGCGGCGCCGCACGGCGTCCCGGTCGCGGAACATCAGCGAGTACGGGCCGACTGCCGTCGTGGCGACCATCGCCTCGACCGGGCAATCGGCGGCACCGAGCTGGATCGGTCTCGTCATCCTGCCGACCTGCCAGCGCGACCCGATGGTCTCGCGGAGCCGCCGCCAGAACGACGTCGAGGTGAGGTCGGCTCCAACGCGCAGGTCGAGCCCGAGCCGGTCACCGATCGCCACTGCCTCCACGCTCGTGGTCAGCACCGTGCCGCCCTCGGCGAGCCGGACCCCGGTCCAACCGTCCGCTGTCAGGAGGAGGTCGTTGGCGCGGGCCCGTCCCGACCCGCTGACCAGCCGGTGCAGGTTGATCAGGTGCGGACGCAGGTCGCCGAGGACCTGATGCTCGTCAGCGCTGAACGGAGTGCCGTCGCGGTTGACCGTGAAGGCGGTCACCAACCCGGGCTGGTTGAGGACGCCCAGTGCGACCTGACTCTCGACGCCGTTCACGGCGTAGAACTCCCGGAAGAGCTCGGTCTGGCGGAATGTGTCGTCCGGGTCGACGTCCGCCCAGGACACCACCGAGCCGTCGCCGCTAGACATGTGGGCGATCAACGGGTTCTCTAGCGCGAGGCGGCCGAGCAGTGCGGCGTGCCGCTCGAACCATTCGACGCCCGGGTACGGCCACAGGTATCCGGACACCATCTTGGTCCTGAGGTTGACCTCCGTGTACGACGTACTGACACAGGGCACGAGGCGGAACAGTTCGCGACAGCCGGCCTCCGCGAACTCACCAAGGTCGCGGGTCCGGCTGATCGCCTCGACCATCGTCAGGATGGCACCCGACCCGGGGGTGGTCATCGCCGTACCACCGGCACCCGGTCGGTGTCGGAGAGGCGCGACGGTAGGAGGCAACCAACGATGCTCACCCGCACAGTGTGCCCGCCCCTCGCACCTAACGCTCAGTAGCGGTAGTGACGATTGACAGCGCCCAGCACGATGACCCGGCGCTCTCCTACCTGCATGACAGATCTGTCCAGAATCGGGAGTAATGCAGGATGCGCCGCCGCAAGTCACTCCTCGTCACGGTATTCGCTAATCTGTCCGGCGCTGGTTCGGTCGTCCGTCCAGCGGCGGCGGGTCCGGCGCGGGCGAGAGAGCCGCGCTGAAGCGGGCCGCGACCGTGGCGACGGCCGCCCGCAGCTCGGGGCCTTCTTCCACAGTAAAGTCGAACGGAACGGCAGCCAGCCACTCCTGGGCGTACATCGCGGGGTTCCGGGTGCTGCCGACCAGAACGCACCGGTCGCCGGCCGGAGTGAGGCGGCCCATTGGTGGCCGGATCCACGGTGCGACCCGCTCGTGCGGCGCGTGGAACACGACCCGGGTGCGGTACTGCCAGCCGGCGCCGAGATGGACCTCCAGCGCGGCGACCGGGTCCAGGTCGTCGGGCGGGGTGAAGCCGTGCGGCAGCTGCCGCACGGCCCGGACCCGGTCGATCCGGTACGTGCGTACCGCGTCGGCGCGGTGCGAGTGGCACAGCAGGTACCAGCGCCTGTGCCGCACCACGACCGCCCACGGGTCGACCTCGGCGTCCCACTGCTCGCCGCTGCCGCCCCGGTAGGTGATCAGGACGCGGCACCGCTCGGCGACGGCGGTGACCAGGGCGTTCGTGGTGGTCGGGTCCGTACGGGCCGAATGCCGGTCGGGGGCGGCCGAGGCGTACCCCCGCAGGGCCGCCGCCTGCCGTCCGATGTTGTCGGGCAGCGCCCGGATGACCTTGCTGAGTGCCGCGCCGATCGGGTCGTCGGGGTCGATCGCGGCGGGCTGCCCGTCGAGTACGGCCATGACCAGGCCGAGGGCCTGTTCCTGGGTGAAGACCACCGGCGGCAGCCGGGTGCCCCGGCCGAGCCGGTAGCCGCCGTACGGGCCGCGCACCGATTCGACCGGGATGCCGGCCTCCCGGAAGGATGCCGATGTAGCGTCGCGCGGCCCGCTCGGTCACGCCCAGGGCGGCGGCGAGCTGGTCGGCGGTGGTGCCGGGGCGTTCCCGCAGGATTTCGAGCGTCCGGACGGCGCGGGCGGTCGGCTCGGTCCGGTGCGCACGACGCAGACAGTACCGGAAGTAGAACGTCCGGAATCGCCGTTAGGTTGAGCCCATGACCGCAGAACAGATCGTGCTCATCGGTGGCTTGTGGCTCGACGGGTCGGCGTGGACCGACGTCGCCGCCGAGTTGGAGAAGATGGACCGGCGTCGGGTGCCGGTGACCCTGCCGGGTCAGGCGACGGGAACACGTCGGCGACGCTCGCCGACCAGTTGGCCGCGGTGCTCGCGGCCGTGGACGCGGGACCGGGCAGGTCGGTGGTGGTGGGGCATTCGGCGGCCTGCACCCTGGTCTGGATGGCGGCCGACGCCCGGCCCGAGCGGGTGGCGAAGGTCGTGCTGATCGGTGGCGTCCCGGCGGTCGACGGAGACACGTACGCAGACTTCTTCGAGGTCGACGCCGGTGTCGTGCCGTTTCCGGGCTGGGAGCCGTTCGACGGCGCGGACGCGGCCGACCTGGACGAGCAGGCCCGGCGGGACTTCGCGGCGGCGGCGGGTGTGGGCACTATCGTGCTGGCGTGCGCATCCGTTTCGACGTCCCCGCCGATCCCGACTACCCGGGTAAGGCGGCCGCCGCGCTCAGCCGGGTGCGGCTGGCCAAGTACGGCTACATCGGCGCGGTCCTGGCGGCGACCGGGGTGGCCGCTTTCGTCGGCGGGCGGGAGTACGGCTGGGGCGAGCAGTTCTCGCTGCTGTGGATGTCGCTGGTCACCGCCGGTGTGCTGTCGATGCTGTACGGGCCGTGGGTGCGCTCGCGGGCCCGGCGCCGGTCCGGCGAGTACGCGGTCGACGGCGGCTACGACATCACCGACGACACCATCACGATGCGCAGCGGTACGGAGTTCAGCGACATCGCCTGGGACAGGGTCAGCAAGGTGCTCGACACCCCCGGCTTCTGGATCGTGTACGTGGGCCGGATGCCGGCGACCGTGATCCCCCGTGAGTTGATGTCCGCCGACGACGTCGAGACGTTGCGGGACTTCATGGTCAACCGCGGCCTGCTCCAGACCGGGTGACGACGGGCCTCCGCTGGCGCAGGCGCTCTCAGCCGTACCGCTCGACGGGCTTTCAGCCGTACCGCTCGACGAGCCCGGTGCCGATCGCGGCCAGGTGGTCCCGCACACCGGCGGGGCCGGTCACCTCCAGCCATTCGACCTGCCAGGCGAGCTCGCCGGCGAGCGTGTACTCGCTGTAGCCACGGATCACGACCTCGACGCGGCCGTCGGCCGTGGGGCCACCCACCTCGAGCCGGTCGCCGAGCGCCATCCGGAGCGTGCCGATCCCGTCGGGCGCGCAGACCGCCTGGATCTCGACGGGCATCCGCCTGCGGTCGACCTCGTCGGCGATCTCCCGCCAGCTCTCGGCAAGGTCGAAGTCCGCGGGTCGGTGCACCGGATCGTCGTAGGGGTCGACGGACGAGACGCGGTCGATCCGGAAGGTCCGGCGGCCGGTCCCGGTGGTGGCGACGAGGTACCACCACGGATTCTTGGCGACGATGCCCAGCGGGTGGACGGTCCGCTCGCTCACGGTGCCGGTCCTGTCGACGTAGCCGAGCCGCACCTGGACGCCCCGGATCACCGCGTCCTGGAGTTCGTCGAGGAGGCGCGGCGGCGGGCGATCGGCCCGGCCCGCCCCCCATCGTTGCGGGTCGATCGCGATCGACGACGCTGCCGCCTCGGCCGGCGCCCGGAAGGGCTCCGGCAGGGCCTGGACGAGCTTGCGCAGCGCTGCTTTCACCTCCGGTGTCGCGGCCGAGGCCGGGCCGGCGACCAGGAACAGGGCGCGGGCCTCGCCTGCGGTCAACCCGGACAGGTCGGTACGGGCACCGCCGACGAGGCGCCAGCCGCCGCCCCGGCCCTGCGTCGAGTACACGGGCACCCCGGCCATGGCCAGGGCGTCGAGGTCGCGGCGGGCGGTGCGTTCGGAGACCTCCAGCTCCCGGGCGACCTCCGCCGCGGTCACCTGCTCGCGCTGTTGCAGCAGCAGGAGTACGGCCACCAGCCGGTCGGTTCGCATGCCGCCAAGATTGTCAGATAGACCGGTCATGAGGTGACCGGTTATGGTCGGCAGGATGGCGACATGAACTTTCCCGAACCCAGTCTTGTCCCCGTCAACGGTGTGAAGCTCGAAGTCTTCGAGGCTGGCCGGCAGAATGCCGGAAAGCCGATCGTGCTCTGTCACGGCTGGCCGGAGCATGCCTACTCGTGGCGTCACCAGATGCCGGCCCTCGCTGAAGCGGGCTACCACGTCATCGTCCCGAACCAGCGCGGCTACGGCAATTCGTCGCGCCCGAGCGAGGTGACCGACTACGACATCGCGCACCTGTCGGGTGATCTCGTCGCGCTGCTCGATCACTACGGGTACGACGATGCCACCTTCGTCGGCCACGACTGGGGTGCGATGGTCGTCTGGGGGCTGACCCTGCTGCATCCGGACCGCGTCAACAAGGTGATCAACCTGAGTCTGCCGTACCAGGAGCGCGGCGAGACGCCCTGGATCGAGCTGATGGAATCCGTACTCGGTGGCGACTTCTACTTCGTCCACTTCAACCGGCAGCCGGGTGTCGCGGACGCCGTGTTCGACGAGAACACCTACCAGTTCCTGCGCAACCTGTACCGGAAGAACCTGCCCCTGATGGAGCCTCGGCCGGGCATGGCGTTCATCGAGCTGGCCAGGGCGGCAGCACCACTCGGTGAGCCGGTGATGAGCGACAGCGAACTGGCCGTCTTCGTCGCCGCGTTCGAGTCGACCGGGTTCACCGGCAGCATCAACTGGTACCGCAACCTCGACCGCAACTGGCATCTGCTGGCGGACGTCGACCCGATCATCCGACAGCCCACCCTCATGATCTACGGCGACCGGGACACGATCGCCAAGTCCGCCAGGCTGGCGGAGTTCGTGCCCAATGTGGACGTGGTCACCCTGGACTGCGGGCACTGGATCCAGCAGGAGAAGCCGGAAGAGACGACCCGGACGATCCTGACCTGGCTTGAACAGCAGGACGCCACCCGGGACAGGTAGACCCTGACGGCGTCCTGACGACCCAGGGTGGCCGTCGGCCCGAGGAGCTGAACTATCCTTCATGGATGGAAGAGCCCGAAAGCGGATACCGTTGGGAGACCGCCAGCGCAGGACAGATCCCGGCCGGCGCGGCACCCCACGGCTACGAGGAGAACGGCGCGCTGCTCTGGGTGTGCCGCGCCGAGCTGCACGGGGGTATGCACCCGGGCCGGGTCCGTCCTGATCTTGGTGCCGCCCTTATCGCCTGGGGCGGCGCGGAGGTCAGCGTCGACGAGTACGAAGTGCTGATGGATCGCGGCGTCTGGGGCATCGGGTCAGACGGCGCAGTGCCGTCGGACGCGACGCCGGTGGGCCGGGAGCACAGCGGCGAACCGCTCTACGTCGCCCGTGCCGCGGTCGCGCCCGGCGCGCTGCACGTCGGCAAGGTGCGGCCCGCTTTCGGCGCGGCCAACATCGGGTACGGCAAGAACGAACGCACGGTCGCGACGTACGAGGTGCTGCTGGACCCGCAGCCGGCTCCTGCCGCACATGTCGACGACCGCACCGGCGTCCAGATGGAGCCCACCTACGCCGACTTCGGCACCGACCCGGCGCGCACCGGCAACGTGACCATCACCGGCATCGACCGGTCGTGGAACGCCGACGGTCACCTGGCCATCAATGCATGCGGCTCGGTCGAGCTGGAGTTCGACGTACCCGATCCGGGCGTCGTCGGCGAGGCATGCGTCGCCGTCGTGGCGCTCGCGTCGATGCTCTCCGGCTCGCCCGGACACGCCCCGCTGACCGTTCGCCTCAACGGCAGGCCACTGGCCGACCGGCTGCGGATCCCGAACGGTGGCGGGCTGCCGCAGCGGCTGATCTTCGCGGTCTCGGCCGAGGATCTGCTGGCCGGCCGCAATACGCTGCGGGTGGAAAGCGGTGGCGACGCCAAGAGCATGCTGTGGCTGTACCGGGTGACGATCGACCCGATGCACGCACATGACCAGGCCAGGTCGGCGCTCGAAAGCCAGCTGATCGCAGATCCGGTGCTGAGGTACGCCACCAGCCGGGGTGAGGTCACTCTCTTCATCGACCGGGGCGAGCATTGCCTGCTCGAGCACGTGGCCTGGGCGGACGAGTCCGGCGCCGAGTACGCCGTCACCTTCGAGGCCCAGCAAGCCGCCTTCTACGGCTGGTGTCGCCGGCCGGGCAAGCGACCGAAGGAGTTCCGGGGCCAGCTCATCGAACGTAGTCCCGCCACCAGGGATACCTCGCGATACGTGGCCCAGGAAGGCTGGGGTGGTGGCTGGTATCCCTCGCACGACCTCCTGCTCGCGGTGGGGGTGGGTGGTCGCCCGCTCACCCGGTTGGCCTGGCGCGACAACCGGGGCGGAAACGGCACGATCGCCTTCCGTGACGACACCTTCCTGGGGACCCACCAGCGGGTCGGAGAGGGCCCTGTCGGCTACCGGGGCCGAATGAGGTAGGAGCATCGCTGCCGGGCATCCCGGCCAGGCCGGACCACACCCCCTCACCCACACAGTCGGCCGGGAGCTACCGCTGGTTTCCCGCGCGCAGCCAGGCGATGTAGTCAGCGGCAGCCGCGGCGGTGTCGTACTGGGGGTTGAATCCGGTGTCCTCGCGCAGGCGGGTGATGTCGAGCCAGCTCACCGGGCGGCCTCCGCCCGAGGCAAGTTCGCACTGGAAGCCGGGCTCGACAGAGGCGATCGCGGTGACGACGTCGGCGTTGCTTGTGGCGCGACCAGAGGCGACGTTGTACGTGGAGTTGGTCAGCTTCTCGGCGAGCTGCAGCAGCGCGAGTGCGCGACCGGTGTCCTTGACGTAGAGCAGGTCGAGAGCGTCTTCGGCGTGCGGCGGTGCGAGGAGTCCGGACAGGTCGGGTTCGCTGCGCCGGGCTGCGGCATGAGCCAGGGAGGGCGCGGCGAAGAACGGGTCGGGCAGGTGTCCGCCGGGACCCCAGGTGCCGCAGATGCGGGCGTTGATGATGTCCACGTCGGTCACGTCTGAGAGGTGGCCGGCGAGGAGTTCGGTGATCTTCTTGAACGTCGGGATGGCGTGGACGTGCCCCAAGGGGATCGGCACGTCCTCGGTGAGCGCACCTTCAGAGGTGAAGCCGTAGACGCCGATGGTGCTGGCGGTGACGACGCGGCGCACACCCCAGGTCTGCGCGACGCGGACGATGTTGAGGAACGCCTCCAGGGCTCCTCCCGTCGCTCCGATCGGGTCGACGTCGGTCGCCGGCCAGGGCAGGGCGAGGGCGAGGTGCACGATTCCGGTGATCGGGTACCGCCGGCCGACGGCGAGCAGCGCGTCGAGGTCGGCGACGTCGGCCTGGACGACGTGGATGGGCAGGTCCGCCAGGTGTGGGGGGATTTGGGGGGTGCGGCGCTGGAGCAGGACGCACTCCTCGCCGGCCTCGGCGAGGGCGCGGACGGTGTGGGAGCCGATGAACCCGACCCCTCCGGTAACGATGATCATGACAAGCCTTTCGCAGTAAGTCTGATCGTCAGCGGTACTGACGATCAGACTATGCCCTAAGATGGGAGCCGTGTCCACCGAGCCGAGCGCCACCGCTGACCCGCACGAGGTCCTGGGGTACCTCCTCAAGCACGCGGCCCTGAAGCTCACCGCGTTGACCGACGCAGCGCTCGAGCCACTGGGGATCGACAGCAAGGACTTCGGAGCGCTCCGGGTCCTGGCCCACCGGGAACCGACCTCGCAGCTGCAGGTGGCGCAGACCCTCGGTATCGACCGCACCACGATGGTCGCCTTGCTGGATGTACTTGAGCGCAAGGGCATCATCACGCGACGACCGGACCCCACGGACCGGCGCAGGAACGTCGTTGAGCTCACCGAACAGGGGTTGCAGACCTACGACGCGGCACAGGTGGCGTACGGGAAGGCCGAGAGCGCGTTCCTGGCCGGGATCAGTCCGAGTGCGACAAGTCAGCTTCGCCGGACACTGCGGACCCTCGTGGAGAACTGACCCGACCCCCAGCGTCGTACGACGCACGGGCCGACTTCGCCGCATGCTGTGCTCGTGCGACGGTGGACGAGATGGCGGCCAGCTGCGGACGGGTCGGCAACCAGACGGTCCGGACACCGAGCCGCTCGTTCATCGCGGCGAGCTGGTGCTCGTAGTGGACGTCTGCAGCCGTACGCACGCCACGGACGATGACCGTGGCACCACGGCGCAGGCAGTAGGTGGCGGTCAGGCCGGCCCACGCGTCGACCTCGACGTTGCCCCAGTCCGCCGGGAGGGCGTCGCGCACGCGTACCGCCCTGGCCGTGGCCTCGGCGGTCGGTTGCTTGTCGGCGTTCACCGCCAGCAGCACGATGATCCGGTCGAACATCACCCGGGCACGGGCCACCAGGTCGCCGTGCCCCGGGGTGAACGGGTCGAACGTACCGGGATAGACCGCCAACGAACCGCGCACCGACGTCAGCCGTCCGTGATGGGGTAGCTGTTCTGGAAGGCGAGCCGCTGGTCAGCGTCCGCCGCGATGCCGTCAAGGTGATCGTCGAGGTTGACGAAGGCCTGCCAGGGTTCCTGCCCGGAGGCGGCAGCGAGACGGTCGACGACGAGTTGTTCGAGGTCGACGACCCGTTTGGCTTTCCAGATCTTGTCGGCGAGGCTGACGAGCAGGTCTTCGCACTCGATGCCGGGCGACTGCCAACTGGCGTGCGTCGCGGCGAAGCGTGCCAGGTACGGATCGATGCCGGCGTCGAGCAGAAGCTGTTGACCGGCCGGCTCGTGCCCCGAACCCGGCCCGGAGAGCTCCGCCACGTGAACGGTCTTGCCGATGTCGTGGGTGGCTGCGCCGAAGAGTACGGCGTCGCGGTCGACGGTCAGGGTCGGGTAGTGAACGGTCAGCCAGTCCGTGAGCTGGGCGGCGACGTCGTGTACGGCGCGCAGATGCGCGGCCAGCCGCGGCGGCGCGTCGAGCCTGAGCAGAAGGTCACCGACCGGAGCCGGCAGCGGCCGCAGCGGCCGCAGCGGCGGATCATCCAGGGCATGGCGCAGCGTCAACGGCATATCTGCTCCATGGCGCTCGGCTGTTGGGTCCCGGCGAACAATCGTAGGGCGCAATCAACTGACCACGTGCCGCCGGTAGCGCGCAGCCCGCTGATCGGTCCGCCAGCACCAGGGGCGTTCGGGCAGTTCGACCTTGCGTCGTACGTTGGCCGGGCATCTGGTGTCCGAGGGGTACCGGACAACCTGGACCGATCGGGTGGTCCTGATCCCTGAGGGTGAAACCGGCTGACCGCGTGGATGCCCGCAAACCTGCGCCTGACCTGGGCGGAGGCCGCGGAGCCGGAAACGATCGAGGCCCAACTTTGTCCGGAGCGTGCACCCGCCGCTCAACGTTCGCGGAGTCGAGGCCGGGCACCTCCAGGCGGCTGTGGTCGCAGCCCGGAGCTCGTACAACTCCAGCAGCCGCTTCGGATGCTCCGTCGAGGTGACGCCTACGCACGTCAAAATTGCCCCGTGAGGTGTCCGAGCGTCACCTCGATGCACGTCGGCCGTCAGCCGCGCTTCGATGGGCATCTGATGCGGGGGTGGGCAGATCGTCGAGGGTCACGGTGCCGTGCAGCAGCTCGACGACTCGGTCGGCGCTGATCACGCCCCGCCGGTAGGCGCGCATCGCCGCCTGCGCGTACGCCGGGGCGAGCGCCGGCGACCGAAGCTCCTGCGCGAACCGCGCGCCACGTACCTCGATGTAGTCGCCGACGGTCGGCCGCTGCGCCTGCAACAGGTCGCGCTCGGCCCGGGATATCAGTTCCAAGGTGTACGCGTGGGAAACAACCGCCGACCAGTTCACCCGATACTCGGCCGACAGGACGAACAGTCGTTGACGGGGGTAGTCCCACTCGCCCGACAGCTCGGCCCAGCGGGACCTGACTGACGGCCCGGGCATCAGGAAGTGGATCGCGAAGGCGTCGATCAACGCTTCCCGCTCGGACCGGCCGGAGCCGCCACTGACGTCCGCCGCGTACTAGTCGGCGAGCAGGTGGTGACCGAGCTCGTGCGCGAGATTCACCCGCCGCTGACCGGCGATCGCGGCACCGTTGACCAGCGCCACGCCCACTTGACCGGTCCGCAGATAGCCGCCGTCGATCACCCCCGGACCCAGGTCGAGCGAGAACGCGAGCAGGCCCAGCCGCTCGACCATCGCCTGCAGGTCGACCAAGGGGCCGTCTCCGCAGCCGAGCAAGGCGCGCGCTTCGGCCGCGCCGGCTTCCGCTTCGGCGAGTGTGGTGACGCCCGATTGCAGGCCTGTGGCCGCCATCGTCAGTGCTCCGACGTCGGACAGCAGCTCGACGTCGCGGCTCACGCGGTCCAGCGCGTCTTCCAGTCGCTGCACGCCATGGTCGGCCGAGATCCCGGCCCGCCTGCTGACGAGGGTCTCCGCCGGGACGGTGAGAAACCACTCGACGGTACGGCCGAGCAGCTCGGCGATCCGCGACAGCTCGAGCGCGTCCAGTTGACGCTGGCCGAGCTCGACACGGGTCAACGCCGAGCGGTGGATGCCGAGTCGTTCGGACAGCTCACGCTGGCTGAACCCGGCCAGCTCGCGGGCGGCTGCCACCCGGCCACCCACCGCTGTCCAGCTTCGCAGCCGTGCACGCATCACAGCCCCACTCCCGCCTCAATGGTGCGAAAATCGCACTACTGAAGGATAGATCGGCAAGATCTGGTACGCCTTGCATACCTCGACAGGTTGCAGGTGTAGTACCACCAGCGGTACCATCGACCCATGCCGTCCGTAGAGAAGCTCGTTGAAGCGATGCGAAGAAGCCAGCAGAACATCGCCTACAACGACCTCTACCGGGTGTGCGAGCACTACTTCGGGAAGCCGCGACAAGACAGCAGCTCCCATGCCGTGTTCAAGATGCCCTGGCCGGGCGACCCTCGAGTCAATATCCAAAACGACAAAGGAAAGGCCAAGGCGTATCAGGTGCGGCAGGTGCTCAAGGCGATCGAGAAGAAGGAGGTGCTGTGATGCAGTCCGCTGACCGGCCCAAGGTGTCTCACTTCACCTACCGCGTCACGTGGTCGGCCGAGGACGGCGAGTTTCTCGCTACCTGCGCCGAGTTCCCATCCCTCTCGTGGCTAGCATCCACCCAGATCAAGGCTCTCCAGGGAATCCAGGATCTACTGCGTGAAGTGCTCGCCGACATGGAGGAGCAGGGCGAGCAGGTGCCGCAGCCGTTCGCTGACCGCAGCTACTCAGGCAAGTTCAACCTCCGCGTCGGAGAGAGCCTGCACCGCGAACTGGCTATCCGCGCCGCTGAGGATGGCATGAGCCTCAACCAGTACGTCTTGCGAAAGCTCAACGCTGCCTGAACATAGAGCTACCGGCGACCAAGCCCCGCGAGATGGTCCGGCCAGAGAACCCTGTCGCGCCGCGTTACGGCGAGGGCGATGATCGGGTCCATGACCAGCTTCCCGGCGCAGGCGCGCCGCGTACGCGACAGCACGCTTGCGCCACAACGCAGGCTGTCCGCGTTGCGGGAGTGCACCCAGCACTGCGCGCCGTACGGATTCCGCGCCACCTGGCATTACCTGGTCGCCTCCGCGCGCATCCCACGCCGGCCCGACGACGACCCCGGCGCGCTCGTCCGCGCCGTCGACGAACTGCAGCGGGTACGCGACGTGGTCCTGCCCCGCGCAGCCGAGTACGCCGGCCAGCGCCGTCAGGAGAAGCTGGCTGGCCGGCGGTGCTTACGGACATCGCCGCCCTGGAACTCGTGGGGCTGGTCAGACATCGCCTACTGCCCCGACCCGGAACACCACCCGACAGCACCACTGGACACCGTCGTCCAAGCGGTCCTCGACCGCCAAGCAGCCGGCATCAACTCCGATACGCACTGCCTCGCGTGCGGCAACGAACGGCACCGACCCGGCCGCGTCTGCCCGACCTGCGGCGTCCATCCAGCCGGTCGCGCCGGACGCTGGTATGGCGCTGGCTGACATCGACGAATTGCTGCCCCGCTCGCGTTCGCCTCGGGACTACCTGGATCTCGTCGCCGATCCTCGAATCGACCAGGCGGTGTTGCATACCCTGGCGACCAGCCCGTACTCGTTCGTGCGCCAAGCGGTCGCCGAACATCCGCTCGCCGACGCACGAACCCTGTCTACCTTGCCGACAGACGACCTCGACCGATGGGATCGCAATCGCTTGCTCGCCACGACCGCCCGGCACCCGAACGCCGACCGGACAGTGCTGCTCGGCGTACTGGCGCAAACGCTGATGATGCTGCGGCTGCCGGACGTCAGGCCGTATGCCTGTGCCCTCGCCCTGGCTGAGCGTCCCGAGCTTGAACCCTTCGAGGTGTCGGCCCTCAACGATCAGCCTGGCGCCTCCCGCCGGATGCGCCGCGGTGTGCGTCGTCGTCTGGCCATGCGTCCACCAGCCCACCGATCGTTGTCGTCACCGGACTACGCCGATCGATCATGATCTGGCTCGCGCCTACTGCCGGCGCGCGTGCTCACGTGCCGGCGGGTAGCCGGGCTGGTCTGGCATCCAAATGTGTCGTCGAGGTGAGGCTGACGCACGTCAAAATCGCGAGGTGAGGTATCTGAGCCTCACCTCGATGAAGTCCCCGCCGTCTCGACACCCGTGTCCGCCGCCCGCAGTACGGGCGACGAGCTCTGTCGTCACTGATTCGGGCGATCCCATGACGTCCGCTTCTCTCAGCACTCGTCGTACTCGCTCTCGGGCCGCAGAGCCTGCAGGAAGGACACGAAGTCTGGGGCGAGCACGGTCACCTGGTAGTCCCACTCTTGATCTACATGGACCACCTGCGGCTCGCCGTCCGGGCCGCAGTCCCGGTAGTCGAACGCGATCATGTCGTGCCCAGCAGAGGGGCAGGTTGCGAAGTACACGCCGATCGGCGGATAGGCCCATTCCTCGATCCAGAACCGACTGCCGGCTTCACCTGCCAGCGAGTATCGCTTCTTCCTCCCGATCCCCATGATGCCGTCCACGGCGACGTGATCCTGCGCCCATGTGGTCCGGCTCGGCGCAGGGCAGCACGGGTCACGCGGTATCCCGCCGTTGTGCGACCTCATCAGCGTCAGGTACGACGTCGGCAGACGGAAGCCCAGTTCGGCCTGCACCGATGCGATCAGAGCGTCCGACGGCGGCGCGTCGACGTAGGTGTCAAGCGCGTACTCGCTGTCGTCCCAGAACGAGGCCACAGCAAGGCCAGGATAGGCGTGCTGGACGAATTCATGGAGCATAGTGCTCCTTGCGACCGGTGACGATTGCCGTGCTGTACCTGTCAGCTGGCCATCATGGGCTGCTGGTTCGCAGCGACGCTTCGATGGGCATCGGGTGCGGGGAGGGCAGGTCGTCGAGGGTCACGGTCCGGTGCAGCAGCTCGACGACCCGGTCCGCGCTGATCACGCCGCGCCGGTAGGCGCGCATCGCCGCCTGCGCGTACGCCGGGGCGAGCGCCGGAGACCGAAGCTCCTGCGCGAACCGCGCGCCGCGTACCTCGAGGTAGTCGCCGGCAGTCGGCCGCTGCACCTGCAGCAGCTCGAACTCGGCCCGGGAGATCAGCTCCAAGGTGTACGCGTGGGAAACGGCCGCCGACCAGCTCACCCGGTATTCGGCGGCCAGGACGATCAGCCGTTGCCGAGGGTGGTCCCACTCGCCCGACAGCTCGGCCCAGCGGGCAATGACCGACGTTCGTGGCATGAGGAAGTGGATCGCGAAGGCGTCGATCAGCGCTTCGCGGTCGGACCGGCCGGAGCCGCCACCGACGTCCGCTGTGTACTCATCGGCGAGCAGGTGGTGACCGAGCTCGTGCGCGAGATTCACCCGCCGCCGACCGGCGATCGCGGCACCGTTGACCAGCGCCACACCTGTTTGACCAACCCGCAGGTAGCCGCCGTCGATCACCCCCGGACCCAGGTCGAGCGAGAACGCGAGCAGGCCCAGCCGCTCGACCGCCGCCTGCAGGTCGACCAGGGGGCCGTCTCCGCAGCCGAGCAGGGCGCGCGCTTCGGCCGCGCCGGCTTCCGCTTCGGCGAGTGTGGTGACGCCCGATTGCAGGCCTGTGGCCGCCATCGTCAGTGCTCCGACGTCGGACAGCAGCTCGACGTCGCGGCTCACGCGGTCCAGCGCGTCTTCCAGTCGCTGCACGTCCTGGTCGGCCGAGATCCCGGCCCGCCTGCTGACGAGGGTCTCCGCCGGGGCGGTGAGAAACCATTCGACGGTACGGCCGAGCAGCTCGGCGATCCGTGCCAGCTCAAGCGCGTCCAGTTGACGCTGGCCGAGCTCGACACGGGTCAACGCCGAACGGTGTATGTCGAGTCGTTCGGCCAGCTCACGCTGGCTGAACCCGGCCAGCTCGCGGGCAGCGGCCACCCGGCCGCCCACCGCTGCCCAGCTTCGCAGCCGCGCACGCATCGGAGCTCCACTCTTCTACTACGGTGCGAAAATCACACCCCTCTATGGATACCCGGCAAGGCACCCGTGCAGGCGACGGCGTGTTCCTGTCCCACCCGTGGCCCAGTCACGTCAACCGCCTGGGCAGCTGCGCTTCTCCATCAAACAGGGCACCGCGCTGCCAGAACAGTCAAGCAGTCTGGTCTATACGCCGAGAACTCACTTCGAACTCCACGAGTCAATCGTCAGCCTCGCGCAGGGCTGCCGGCGCGGCTTGGCGAACGCTTCAAGATCGTTTAACGCGATCTTGATCGGGACCACGAGGAGATCAGACAGCTCACTCAGGTGGATGACGATCTTGCGCAAGCCGACAGGGATCCTGATCAACCTGCTAGCGACGCCGGCAGATGCAAGCCGTTGCGTAGTCGGCGGGTCAACTAACTCGGCTGAGACCAAGACCTGTCACTGGGACCAGGTGCTCGGACCTCGCAACGTTCAGCATCGACTTTCATCGCTGTTTATCGAGACCACGCATAGGGCAATGCCAGCCTGCAACGCCAGACGCAGCATACGGAGGTGGCGATCATGGATGTTCTGGGCGACGTCCTTTTCCCGGTAGCAAGCGGGCTGATCGTTGCTGCGACCGGCACCATTTTGGGGATCCTGTGGCGGAAGCGTCGGGTTCCGACCGCGTTGGTCCGATCCGTCTGGCGAGCCACATACCTCGGCAGCGTACTCCGGGAGTCGCTCCGCGTAGGCGTCTCAGAGCTCTCCGTGGTCGCACCACGGTTGTCTCCAGCCGGCCAGGAGAAGCACGTCGCGGAGATCCAGGACTCGTGGGACGAAATCAACAAACGCGGCAGGGTCCGCGTGCTGACCTTGGACTCCGACAATTGTCTGCGAGCAGGCTCTGAACTTGTCTCTCGTGGAATCGATGTCAACGTCGCCGAGCGCGGCCTAGGCGCAGAAAGCCTTAGCTACCATATTTTCTCTGGGCAAAACGGAATCGAACCGACCGCGATCGTCAACCATCACAACAAGGATCGTGACCAGCCGGCGCGAATCTCCGGCACCAGCCCGGTCCAAGTGTTCGGCGACCATTTCGAAAAAGAATGGCGCGCATCAAACTCCCTCGAAACGGTTATAGCAGAAAAGATTCTCAACCAGGCCGGAGAAGGCGGGACCCCCAATGTCGCGCAGGTCGTCCGATCACTTCAGGCCGCCCGCCACAACCTTGGCCTGAGCAACGGCGTGGTGGAGAAGGTGCTCCCGCACCTGGCCTTCCGCCACAGTGCATCCGTCATATTCGTTGTCGGACTCCCTGGAACCGGGAAATCCCATCTCCGCAAGATTATCGTCGAGATGCTCCAGCGCAGCCGGGTTCGATGCCGCTCGCTCAGCGACTACCCATACGCCTTCCAGGGCTTCATCCACGAACTACTCAAGCTTGAAGGGACGACGACTGGTGGGTTCACGCCATACCCCGGTGGCGCGTTCACCGTCGGGAGCGAAAGCGTCTTGACGCCTGCGCTGCGTGCGCTCGCCAACGTCGTACGGAACACTCTGAACGAGTCGGAGGTGACGTTGGTTGAGTTCGCACGATCGGACCTAGTTAGGGCGCTGTACGAATTCGATGACATCCGGTCGCGATCCCAGGTCCTGTACGTAACTGCGCCGGCGGAACTGCGTGCCACGCGACTGCGCCGACGTGCGGAGCCACCCGAGTCCCGCATCGACGGCGGAACGCTATCCTTGGTCCTGCCGGACAACCACCTGCTACCCAGCATCGCCGAGCAAGGGCTCTACGGCTCGGACGACTCGCACCAGCTTGCCCGTCACCTCCGGTGGCGCGGTCGCGTGCACCAGATCGACAACAGCATCGATGATGGTGGTCAGCGAGCCCAAGGTTCGTTGGATCGGTTCGTGAGCCAAATCGTGGACCAGTATCGTCCCACCGAGGTAGTCGGTTCACGCAGGTAGTTCGATCTTTCAAGGGGATGCAGCAGGGTTAGTGGGGAGGGTCAGCGGCGGCGGTGGGCGGCGCCGTCGAGGCGGTGGCGGGCGATCGTGAACAGTTCGGCGATCTCGGCCGGCAGGCGGGCTGCGGTCTCCCGGTGCAGATGACGGCGGGCCGCCGCCGGCAGGCCGGTGAGCACGAAGTCGTCCAGCCCGGTCACCAGACACAACCCGCCCAGCCGCGCCTCAAAAGCCGGCAACGGTTCACCGCGCTGTAGGCGTACGGTCAGACGGGCCCAGGCCCAGGCGGCCCGGTTCATGTCCGCCGGCACATGGACCACGGCGGTGGTCAGCAGCCGGCGGCGTACCGTCCGGGGCCGGACCACGCCCGCCGCGGTCAGCCGCCGCGCGACCTGGCCGTGCGCCCGCGGCGCCAGCAACGCCAACCACGTCCCCACCCGCCGGTGCCTCGGCTCCGCGTCCAGCCAGCGCAGGATCCAGCCGCCGAGCACGTCCACCGGCACGTGCCGCGCGGCCAGCCACAACCGGCCGTCGTGCACCCGCAACGCGCCCGCGTCGACCAGGTCGGCCAGCAGCGCGGCGGCCAGACCGTACCCGACCGGCCCGGCCGGCAGACGCGGCCGACCCGTCACATCATCATGCGCCAGCAGGAAGAACTCGTCCGCCAGCAGCGGCGACCGGCCCCGTACCGCCGCAGCCGGCACCGGCACCCCACCACCGGAAGCAACAGCGGCGGCGGCCGTGGTGGTCCGGGTGCGGTAGACCGTCATGCCGGCCCCCGCCGCCGCGCCCACGCGATGAACCGCGCGTACGTCTGCTCCGGAGTCAGGCCGGGCAGGTCACGGGCGGCTTCGGCGGCGAGCTCGGCCACGTACATGCATCGGCCGATCCGGTCGAAGCTCGCCAGCAGCTCGGCGCGGGCCGGCTCGCACGGCCACGGCCGGCGGCAGGCCCGGCACCGCCACGACGGACGCCACGCCACATGCCCGACCCGGCCCACCACGGCCACCACCCGCGCGGTCACCGCCCGACCCGCCGCCGGGCCCGGCCGGGCCACACCCAGGTCCGCCGCAGGGTCGCGGTCCGCGCCGGCTGCGGCGCCCACCGACGCCCGGCCGCCTCGACCTGCGCGGGCAGCAGCCCGCCGGTCGGACACGCCGGGCAGGTCAGGGTACGGCCGCAGCCGGGACACCAGCGGTGCCGATGCCGACACAAACCGAACCCGACCACCGCGCCGACCAGCAGCGCGATGATGGCGGCGAGCACCACATCCAGCATCAAGCTACCCCTCCCCCTGCATCGTCCACTGTGTTCACCTGCCGGCGGGCCGGGGTCGACCGGATCAGGCCGGCATCCCGGCCTGGAACTGCCGCGACTGCCAGTCCCGCAACGCCTGCTTGATCCGCACGTTCTCGTCCCGGGTGACCGCCAACTCGGCCCGCACCGCCGCCAACTCGTCGGCGACCAGGTGCAGGAAGGCGCGTACCTCGGTCGGGTCACAACCGCGCCGGGTGCGGACCGGGAACCGCCGGTCGCGGACCAGCCCGGGGCTGATCGACGGCCGCACCACGCTTGCGCCGTAGTAGAGGTGGGTGGCGGAGTTGCCGCCGTGCCGGGCCGGCGGACGCGACCCGCCGCCGACGCCAGCAGCAGCCGGAGGCCGGGCGGGCGGCCGGGTCTGGTCGGCGAGGCTGGCGAGCAGCCGGGCCTGCCGCCGAGTACGCCGAGGGAACAGGACACGGTCGAGGAGTCTGCGCACGGGTGGGACCGCCCTTTCGAAGGTCACGGGATCGCCGCTACATCGCGGTTCGGTGGGGAAGGTGGGATGGGCGGCCCGACCCCGAACGGGGGCGCGGAGGTCGGGCCGCCCGCCCTGCGCACGCAGCCACAAACGGCGAGTACGCCCACAGGGCCGCTGGTACGGACATCCGACGGCACACGTCGCCGAACGCCGGGATCGACGCCACCCTTCTTCAGGGCAGCAGTAGGCTGCTCGGGTGGCAGAACGAGTGGATGCTCGGATTGCAGGCGTGATCTTGGTCGATCCGGCAGGTCGAGTGTTGTTGCAGCTCCGTGACGGCAACACCCACGTAGACCCGCACCGCTGGTGCTTGCCGGGCGGGAACGTCGACCCAGGCGAGGACCCACTGACGGCCGCTCACCGCGAGCTGATCGAGGAGACCGGTCTCAAGGTGGATGAGCTGCACCTGTTCTGGCAGGGTCTCGCCCCGTCGGCGAAGTTTCCCGGCGCGGTTGGCGAGTTCTCGATCTTCTACGCGCCAACCGACGCCACCGACGAGGATGTGGTCTGCGGGGAGGGTGCCGCGATGCGATTCGTGGCCGGCACCGACGTGCGCGCCTTGGAGTTCGGCCAGGCCTACGGCGAGATCGTCCCGCGCTTCCTGGACTCTCCGCTGTACCACGAGCTGATCACCGCCGGTTGACCCACGTATCCCGGTTGACCTCGTACATCTCGGCCAGGATCGCCTCCACGTCGTAGCTGTACCACCAGTTCGGGTAGTGACTGGCGAACTTCGCCGTGCTGCCGACCCACCAGATGTGGTCACCGATCCGGTTCTCCTCGTGATATTCGGTGATCATCTGCTCGCCGGTGATCTTCTCGGCGAGTGCGGTCGCCTCCATCAGGCTGACGTGTGAGTGCCTGCCGCCGCCCATGTTGTAGATCTCGCCTGGGCGTGGTGCGCGGAAGAACGCCTCGAACGCGGCGACCAGGTCATGGGAGTGGATCGCGTCGCGGACTTGCTTGCCCTGGTACCCGAAGATTCGGTATGTGCGTTGCTCCATGGCGCAGCGCATCAGGTAGGCCAGGAACCCGTGCAGCTCGGCCGCTGCGTGCGCTGGTCCGGTTAGGGTGCCGCATCGGAACGTGGCGGTGTTGAGGCCGAAGTAGCGGCCGTACTCCTGCACCGCGATGTCCGCTGCGACCTTGCCGACGCCGAAGATCGAATGAAGGCACGAGTCGATGGGCATCTCCTCGGTGATCCCGTCGGCGTATTCGTGGCCGGGTTCGATCTCCCACCGGGTGTCCAGCTCGACGAGGGGAAGCTGGTTGGGGCGGTCGCCGTAGACCTTGTTGGTAGAGGTGAAGATGAACGCCGCGTCCGGGCAGTGGTTGCGGGTGTGTTCGAGCATGTTGACGGTGCCGACGGCGTTGACGTCGAAGTCCGTCAACGGTTCGCGTACTGCCCAGTCGTGGCTTGGTTGGCCGGCCGCGTGCACCACCACGGCGATACTGCTGCCGTAGTGGGCGAAGACCTTGCCGAGCGCCGTGCGGTCGCGGATGTCGTGCTCCAGGTGGGTGTACCGGTCTCCGAGCTCGTTGATCAGCTTGATGGCGTTGGGCAGTGTGGTGCCGTCCTTGCCGAAGAAGTACCGGCGCATGTCGTTGTCGATGCCCACGACGTCCAGGCCGAGGCTGGCGAAGTGGCGTACGGTCTCCGACCCGATGAGTCCAGCCGAGCCGGTCACGATGGCGACGCTCACGCAGTGACACTCCGTTCTTGGTAAGTGGTCCACATCCGGATCTGCTGCCGGGCGTGGTCGAGGTCCGCCGGGAAGTTGATGTTGTGCCCGGCGGGGAAGCCGATCGGCGCGACGAGCGCACCGCGCGGGATGCTCCAGGTGATGTAGTCGGCGATGCTGGTCGATCGGGCCGCGAAGTCCGGCGCATCGGCGACCATGCGTCGTGTCCAGTGCCATGCGCCCAACGGCACCAGGCCGGACGGTTGGGCGCTCCAGCTGACGGCGGTCACGAGTCCGCTGTCGTCGACCACGACGGCTGGTCCGTTCGGGTTGGCGCTGGCTGGTGCGACGCCCATGCACAGGTCGGCGTGCGGGCCGAGCCGGTCGGCGAGGATGAGGAAGTTCCGGAGGGCACCGGGATGGGTGATCGTGTCGGCCTCGATCACGCTGAACCGCTCGCCGTAGCGAGCGCAGTCCACTACGTCGGGCAGGTAGCCGGTCGGCGGGCCGATGCTGATCTCCACCGGTTGGAGGTGCCTGCAGGCAAGCGCGGCGGCCTTCGCGTCAGGCTCGCGCAGGTGCAAGTACAGCCGCGTGGGCCGGACAGATTGAAGCTCCTGCAAGATCCAGCCGAGGATCGGACGGTCCCCCACCATTTCGATGGTCTTGTGCTTGCCTCGCGCCACCGCCTGTAGCCGAGTGCCGAAACCACGGGCGAGGATGATCACCGGGTGGTCGACCACCATCACGGGAAGCGCCATCACGACCTCCCAGCTTCGGTGAGGAACACCGAACCGCCCGCCGTCAGTCCAGCCTGCGCGATCACGTCCATGACGTACTCGAAGCCGGATACCTTGCGCTCCTTGCCGTAGATCAGGTACTTGTCGCGGAACTCGGCCGGGGTGGCGTTGAAGACGATCACGTTCGCCCCGGCGTCGAACCCGCGGCGCTGACCGCCGTCGACGCTGGCGCGCATGGCGCTGACCGAGGGGATCGCCCATGCCGGCTGCGCGAGCCGCATCGCTGCGATCACCTTCAGGGTCAGCTCAACGTCCCCGGCGGGTGCGTCAGCCAAGGGGGTGTCCGGCGCGGGGACGAACGGGGCCGCCGACATCATGTGTACGCCCATGTCCCGGCACATCACGATGTCCCGCGCGATGCTGTCCAGTGTCTGGCCGGGCAGGCCGACGATCATCCCCGAGCCGACGCGGTAGCCGAGGTCCAGGAGGTCCGCCGTGCACGAAAGACGCCGGTCAAGGGCCTCGTGTCGCACCCGTAGGTGCAGGTTCGGATCGGAGGTCTCGTGCTTGATGATGTAGCTCGTCGCGCCCTGCTCACGTAGCCAGGCGTACTCCGCACGAGTCTTGTTGCCGAGATTCAACAGCAGTTCCACTCTGCCGCCGTACAGGTCGGCGATCGTGGACAGTGCTGTCCCGACCGATCTGGTGGTCTGCGGCACCTCGCCACCTTGCAGGCAGATCACGTTGACGCCGAGGGCGTGCACGCCGACCGCCGTCTCGATCATCTCGGCAGGTGATTGGTGGAACACGTCGTTGGCGCGGGTGTTGGATCGACGCATCGGGCAGAAGTCGCAGTCGACTCGGCACAGGTTCGTCACCTCGATAACCGCGCGTACTACCACCTGGTCGCCGTACACGTCGGCGCGGACTGCGCGGGCCTGGGCGAACAGCCCTTCTCGTTCGGAGCCGCGCAGGGTGAGCAGGGCTCGGATGTCGCGTTCGTCGAGCAAGGGACTCTCCTCTTCATCGGGCGCGGTGGCGCGGAAAGGGAGCTACCGACGTCATGGACCGGTCGGCCGTAACGGGGCGTAGCCATACTCGCGCCCCTCGGAAGCATCGGGGAATGTCGTTCTGCCACCTCGGTGCCGAACTTCTGCCGAACTTGGCAGACCCAGCAGTGCCGGGAATCGGAGCAATGCGAGAGACTGGCACCATGCTGCTGAACGGCCGGCCGGTTGATCTAGATCAATTGAAGATCCTCGGTCTCTCCAACTACGGTCACTTCACGTCCATGCGAGTGGACGGCGGCCGGGTGCGCGGCTTAACGCTGCACCTTGACCGGCTGACGAGGGACTGTCGCGTACTCTTCGGCGCGGAACTCGATCGAGACGAGGTACGCAGCTATGTCCGGCAGGCGGTGGACGGTTCTGCCGAGTCGATCGTTGCCCGAGTCACGGTGTTCGACCCGAATCTCGAACTTGGGCATCCCGCCAGCGCATCAAGCCCTCAGGTGCTCGTCACGACGCGCCCGGCGTCGTTGGTCCCGCCGCCGCCGCTGACGCTCACCACCTGCCCGTACGACCGGGACGCTCCAGCCGTCAAGCACATCGGCTTGTTCGCGACGCTGTACCACCGCCGGCAGGCTCAGCTCGCTGGCTTCGATGATGTCCTGCTCGTGGACGGCGAGGGCTTCATTTCCGAAGGGGCGACCTGGAACATCGGCCTGGTCGAAGGCGACGAGATCGTGTGGCCGCAGGCACCCGTCTTGCCGGGAATCACGATGGCGCTGATTCAGCAGGAGCGTGCGGGGCTTCAGCGCCGCGTCAACCTGGCGGAGCTGGATCGTTACACCGCAGCGTTTGCCACCAACGCTGCTGTTGGAGTCCGGGATATCGTCGCGGTCGACGCGGCCCGATGGACCGATACGGTTCCGCTGATCGAGCAGATCCGCAAGGAGTACAGCGCCATCCCCGGCGAGCCACTCTGACAAGCTTCGCATCGAAACATGCAGCGACACTTGACCGGCGGCGAGGAAGTGGAGGAGTCGCAGGTGGCCACCGTACGTCAGTGGTCCGGCAGGGAGGTCCGGGCACTACGCGAAGCGCGCCGGATGAGCGTTCGCGAGTTCGCCGAGCACCTGGGCGTGTCAGACCGCATGGTGTCCAAATGGGAAGCTGGCGGTCAAGCGATCAAGCCACGTCCGATGAACCAGGCGGCACTCGACACCTCACTTGAGCGTGCCGGTACTGATGCGCAGGCACGCTTCGCGCTGCAGATCGATGCGTCAGTCATCGCATCGATACCCGAGCAGGCTCCGTCGCCCGAGACGGCGCATGTGCGTCATCCTGCGGACGGCAAGGCGATGGCGCTGGTCGACGCAGGTGTGTACCTCAGCGGCGCGAACAACGAACCAGTCTGGCTTCCCGCCTTCTACATCGACGTCCGTCCCACGACGAACGCGGACTATTCGCGGTTCATCGACGCGACCGGCTACAAGCCTCCCGGCCACTGGCCAGGAGGCATCTGTCCCTCGGAACTGGCCGACCACCCAGTGGTCTTCGTGACCTGGAAAGACGCGAGCGCCTACGCACGCTGGGCGGACAAGAGCCTGCCGAGCTCGCAGCAGTGGGAGAAGGCAGCGCGTGGCCCGACCGGCAGCGTCTATCCCTGGGGCAACCAGCCGACCCCTGCCAAGTGCAACGTCCGCGAAGGCGGCATCAGGGACACCACGCCCGTCGGCCGCTACCAGAGCGGAACGAGCATCTACGGGGTCTTCGACCTGTGTGGCAACGTCTGGGAGTGGTGTCGGACGGAGACGACACCGGGCCGCTTCGAACTCAAGGGCAGCGCTTTCACCAGCGGCTTCGAGCGAGCCACACCCTCGAACTTCAACGACGCCGACGCCTCGATGCTCGACGACGACACCGGTTTCCGCTGCATCGTGGTGGCCGACGCTATGCAGGCAGTACTGGCCGTCTGACGCGCAGTTCGTGCCCCAAAGGACTTCCGGCCGCAAGCGCGTCAGAGACAAGCAACAGATGGGTGTCCTAGCGTCAGCGGCGGTGGGCGGCGCCGTCGAGGCGGTGGCGGGCGATGGTGAACAGTTCGCTGATCTCGGCCGGCAGGCGGGCTGCGGTCTCCCGGTGCAGGTGGCGGCGGGCCGCCGCCGGCAGGCCGGTGAGCACGAAGTCGTCCAGCCCGGTCACCAGACACAACCCGCCCAGCCGCGCCTCAAAAGCCGGCAACGGTTCACCGCGCTGTAGGCGTACGGTCAGACGGGCCCAGGCCCAGGCGGCCCGGTTCATGTCCGCCGGCACATGGACCACGGCGGTGGTCAGCAGCCGGCGGCGTACCGTCCGGGGCCGGACCACGCCCGCCGCGGTCAGCCGCCGCGCGACCTGGCCATGCGCCCGCGGCGCCAACAACGCCAACCACGTCCCCACCCGCCGGTGCCTCGGCTCCGCCGCCAGCCAGCGCAGGATCCAGCCGCCGAGCGCATCCACCGGCACGTGCCGCGCGGCCAGCCACAACCGGCCGTCGTGCACCCGCAACGCGCCCGCGTCGACCAGGTCGGCCAGCAGCGCGGCGGCCAGACCGTACCCGACCGGCCCGGCCGGCAGACGCGGCCGACCCGTCACATCATCATGCGCCAGCAGGAAGAACTCGTCCGCCAGCAGCGGCGACCGGCCGCGTACCGCCGCAGCCGGCACCGGCACCCCACCACCGGAAGCAACAGCGGCGGCGGCCGTGGTGGTCCGGGTGCGGTAGACCGTCATGCCGGCTCCCGCCGCCGCGCCCACGCGATGAACCGCGCGTACGTCTGCGCCGGGGTCAGGCCGGGCAGGTCGCGGGCGGCTTCGGCGGCGAGCTCGGCCACGTACATGCATCGGCCGATCCGGTCGAAGCTCGCCAGCAGCTCGGCGCGGGCCGGCTCGCACGGCCACGGCCGGCGGCAGGCCCGGCACCGCCACGACGGACGCCACGCCACATGCCCGACCCGGCCCACCACGGCCACCACCCGCGCGGTCACCGCCCGACCCGCCGCCGGGCCCGGCCGGGCCACACCCAGGTCCGCCGCAGGGTCGCGGTCCGCGCCGGCTGCGGCGCCCACCGACGCCCGGCCGCCTCGACCTGCGCGGGCAGCAGCCCGCCGGTCGGACACGCCGGGCAGGTCAGGGTACGGCCGCAGCCGGGACACCAGCGGTGCCGATGCCGACACAAACCGAACCCGACCACCGCGCCGACCAGCAGCGCGATGATGGCGGCGAGCACCACATCCAGCATCAAGCTACCCCTCCCCCTGCATCGTCCACTGTGTTCACCTGCCGGCGGGCCGGGGTCGACCGGATCAGGCCGGCATCCCGGCCTGGAACTGCCGCGACTGCCAGTCCCGCAACGCCTGCTTGATCCGCACGTTCTCGTCCCGGGTGACCGCCAACTCGGCCCGCACCGCCGCCAACTCGTCGGCGACCAGGTGCAGGAAGGCGCGTACCTCGGTCGGGTCACAACCGCGCCGGGTGCGGACCGGGAACCGCCGGTCGCGGACCAGCCCGGGGCTGATCGACGGCCGCACCACGCTTGCGCCGTAGTAGAGGTGGGTGGCGGAGTTGCCGCCGTGCCGGGCCGGCGGACGCGACCCGCCGCCGACGCCAGCAGCAGCCGGAGGCCGGGCGGGCGGCCGGGTCTGGTCGGCGAGGCTGGCGAGCAGCCGGGCCTGCCGCCGAGTACGCCGAGGGAACAGGACACGGTCGAGGAGTCTGCGCACGGGTGGGACCGCCCTTTCGAAGGTCACGGGATCGCCGCTACATCGCGGTTCGGTGGGGAAGGTGGGATGGGCGGCCCGACCCCGAACGGGGGCGCGGAGGTCGGGCCGCCCGCCCTGCGCACGCAGCCACAAACGGCGAGTACGCCCACAGGGCCGCTGGTACGGGCGTCTCGGCGGCTCATGTTCCGCCGAACGCCGACAATCGGGAGCACTCCCGGGTTGCGTGCGGTGGCCGACGGTGCCGCGTGCACCGGCCCGGCCGGGGTGTCGATGGGGATCGCCGAGGTAGCGCCGATCGGCGAAGGAGCAGCTGAGCGCCGCTCCACGGGATCGACGCCACCCCGGCGGGTCTCCCGCAAAGGCCGAGCTGGGGCACGATTTCGGCATGCCCGCACGTCAGTTCGAGCCGCACTACCGGCGCATCATGGCCGACATCCGGCAGCGCATCCTCCGGCACGACCGGGGCCTGGCCGTCGGGCAACCTGGGCGGCACGCACCGCTTCCAGCATCACAACCCCCTTTCCGGGTACGTCCACTGTGTTGGCCGGTAGGCCTGGGCTTCTGCGCGGGGCCTGCCGCCGCTGGTCACGGGGGGCTTCCGGCGGCGGCAGGCCGCGTCGGGGTCCGGCAACGTCAGCGGTACGGCGTCTGTGCCGAACCCCGCACACACCGTGGCCGATGACTGGCCGCCTGCGGTAGGCGTCCCGCCCGGGACGGGGCGACGCTCCCCCACTACTGGAAGGGATGCTTCCCGTTGCGGAAACCATCCCCTGCCTCCCCTCTTGACATTGCGTCGTTGACGCATTCCCTGGCAGGGACAGGAATTGCTCGACGCAGATGGTTGAAGGCGGCATTCACCAGGTGGGATACTGTCCAAAATCGATTACCGCCACAGGCAGTTCGCGCCACCACGCATCAGATCGTGCGCCACACATCGGGGGTGTCATGCAGAACCATCCACTCACCGCAGCACGCGAACGCCTGGGCCCAATGCTGTTAACTTAGTGTGGGTGGGGTTATGATCGCTGGTCGTGGCGAGGGTTGAGGAGCGGGTCGCGGAGGAGTCGCGGGTTCGGTTGCCGGATCTGGTGGGTGTGGGGGTGTTGACCGCGGCGTTTCCGCCGGAGGTGGTCGATCTGGTGGTGGAGCGGTGGGACGCGCGGGAGCAGCGGTCCCGGTTGTTGCCGGCTCGGTTGGTCGTCTACTACGTGATCGCGTGTGTGTTGTTCATGGACAGCGCGTATGTGGAGGTGTGGAACAGGCTGTTGTCGGGGTTGTCGTGGGCCGGGCGGTACCGGACGCGTCGTGAGGTGGGGATGCAGCCGACGGCGGCGGCGTTGACGAAGGCTCGGGGGCGGTTGGGTCCGGAGGTGCTGGAAGGGGTGTTGGAGACCTCGTTCGGCGGGTCGGTGGTGGGGCCGGAACAGGCGCCGTGGGGGTACTTCCACGGGTTGCGGAAGGTGGCTGTCGACGGGTTCTGCCTGAACGTGGCGAGGACGCCGGAGAACGTGGCCGCGTTCGGGTCGCCGTCCAACGGGCAGGGCCCGGTGGGGTATCCGCAGGTACGGGTGGTGGCGTTGGCCGAGACGGGTACCCGTTGCCTGCGGGGGGTGGCGCTCGGTGGTCTGGGTGAGGGCGAGCAGCCGCTGGCCCGGACGCTGTGGCCGCTGCTCGGGTCCACCGATGTGGTGGTCGGTGACCGTAACTTCCTGTCGTACGAGGACCTGGGGGCGATCGCCGCGACCGGCGCGCACGCGGTGTTTCGGGTCAAGGCGGGGGTGGACCTGCCGGTGTTGCGCCGGCTGGCGGACGGCTCCTGGATCTCGCGGATCGCCGATCCGGTCGCGGCGCGCCGGCTACGGCGGCGGAAGGTCCCGCCGGCCGAGATTCCCGGTATCGAGGTACGGGTGATCGAGTACACCGTCGAGACCGAACCCGACCAGCACGGCGAGTACGAGGTCAGCGAACTGTTCTGCCTGGTCACGACCCTGCTCGATGAGCGGGCCTATCCGCTGGGGGACTTTCCCGACCTCTACCGCGACCGGTGGCGGATCGAGACCGCCATCGGAGAGGTCGAGACCCGGCTACGCGGCGGAGCCGACGTCGTGCTCCGTTCCCGTAAACCCGACCTCGTCCGCCAGGAGGTGTACGGGCTGCTCTGTCTCTACCAGGCCATCCGGCATCTGATCGTGGCCGGCGCGGAACAGGCCGGCCTGGACCCGGACCGGATATCGTTCACCCGCGCCCGCGATGCCGTCGCCCGTCACGTCAGTGACGACGCGGCGTTTTCCCCCCGAACGACTGGCTGAGCTCGTCCACGACGTCATCTACGAGATCACCGACCCGCGTAACCTGCTTCCCGCCGAACGCCGGCCACGCAGCTTCGCCCGCGAGCAGCGCCAACCCGGCCGCCGCTACCCACGCCAGAAAGACGAGTACAAGAAGCCGCTACCACCCCGCACGAAGATCAGGCTCTGGGTCACCACCAGCCAGGACCCATAAAGTTAACAGCATTGCGCCTGGGCCTGACCCGCCGGCAACTCGCCGACGCCGTCAACAAGATCCTCTACCCCGATCCCGGACAAGCCGCCCACAGCGCCTTCACCGCCAACTACCTAGGCAAACTCGAAAACGGCAAGATCCGCTACCCCGCCGAGGACTACCGCACCGCGCTGCGCATCGTCCTCAACGCCGACACCGACGACGAACTCGGATTCCGCAACCCCCGCGCAGTGGTACGGCAGGATGCTGCTGTTGTCGAATCGGAGATCAGTGCCGTCTCCGGCCACAGGAGAGTTGTGCCCGCTGCCCGTAGCGTCGGTAGTGCCGAAGGGCTGGTCGAGCAGCCCTCGGTCATCCTGGCCCGGATTCGCGAGAACAACGACGCGAGCGTCAACCACGCTCTACTGGACACGCTCGATCTCTACGTTTCGGATGTCGTCGCACGTTACGAGGAGGAAGGGCCACTCGCGCTCGCCACCGACGTGGTGCGGCAGCGACGCTGGGTGCAGAGCCTCATCCCGCTGCGGATGCAGCCCCGGTACAGCGCCCGGCTGCTCACCATCGCCGGGCAGCTCTCCGGGCTGCTCAGCTACATGTCGGTCAATCTCGGCCGGTTCAGCTCGGCGCGGGCCTACGGGATCGAGGCGTTCCAGCTCGCCGACTACGCGGAGGACCGGGAACTCAAGGCATGGGTCCGGGGCACGCAGAGCTTCGCCGAGTTCTACGACGGGCAGTACCGCAAGGCGCTCGCCTACGCCGTGGACGGCCGCCGATTCGCTGGCCGTGGAGCACAGGCGGTACGCCTCGCCGTCAACGGCGAGGCACGCGCGCACGCGAAGCTCGGCCAGACGCAGGAGGCAGAACAGGCGATCGGCACCGCCTACGAGGTGCTTTCGGACCTGTCGCCCGAGCCCGGCATGAGTTCGTGTGTCTCGTTTGGCCTCTACAGCGAGGCACGGGTGGCGTCGAACGCCGCAACGGCGTACCTCGCGCTGGGACGCACCGAGCAGGTTCTCAACCTTGCCGGCCGCGCAGTCACGATCGTCGACACGTCACCGTCCGTGTGGAGCCAGGCCCTGGTCCGGCTGGACCTGGCGACCGCGCTGGTAGACGGGGACCGACCTGACGTCGAGCAGGCCGCCGACATCGCCCGCCAAGCCATGCGAGCCTGCCAGGACAACCAGATCGAGTCGATACGTCAGCGAACCCGCGACCTCGCCACGATGGTCAGTGAGAAGTTCGACGATCCCTGCGCCGAGTCGTTCGTCGACGAGGTGCACACGTGGCTCGGCGAAGGCCGAGGGAACCGATGACCGCGCAGCCCGAAGCACTGGACCACGACCGCGAACGCCCCTGGGCCGACCAGGAGTGGGCGCAGTTCCGTCAGGTACAACGGATGGTCAACCACTGGGACCGCCCGGGATGGACGCCTGGCCGACGCTCCTACCACTGGCTGGTGATGCTCGGCCACGTCCCGGCCCTCACCGCCATGGCGGCCCACTGCCAGGAGCAGTTGCGCGACCTACCTCACCTCGACCTGGTTCCGACGGCCAGTCTGCACATCACGATGCAGCGACTCGCCTTCACCGACGAGGCCGCACCCGATGTGGCCGCCGCGGTGGTCAACGACGTACGCCGACGCTGCGTCGGCTTCTCCCCCATCCCGATCGAGATCGGCCCGCTCGCCGGCTCGCCCGGAGCCGTCCGCTTCAGTGTCGGTCCGCCGGAGCCCGTCCGCAGGCTCCGTGACCTCATCCGCGAATCCATCGCCGAGGTTTGCGGCCCGGCTGCCCTACCCGAACGGGCGGGCGGGTTCGTCCCGCACGTCAGCATCGCTTACCACAACACGTCAGCCGACGCGCAATCCCTCATCCGGCGAGTTGCCAGCCTTCGGCACCTCCGCCCAGTCGCGGCAGTCATCCAATCCGCCGACTTGGTCGAGCTGCGCAGGGAAGGCCACCAGTACATCGCGTCAAAGCACACCGAAGTCTTGTTGATCGGCTGATGGCCGGATCAGCCGGAGGGGTTCACCGAGTGGGCGCAGACAGCGGCGATGCACCAGATCGTCGCTCAACTCGGCGTCGCTGCCAGCGACACCTGGGCCTGCTGCGGCTGACCAGCAACGCCGTGTACGCACTCCCCTCAGCCGGCCTCGTCATCCGCATCACACGATCCCACGCCCTGCACGACCGAGCGCTTAAGATCACCCGCCATACAACCTGGTTCGCAGGAGTCGACACCCAACCATCGTCCTCGCGCCCGACATCGAGCAACCGGTACGGATCGACGACCTCTCCGCAACCGTGTCGCGACTCGTTACGCCACCCGCAGCCCTGTTGTAAGCCGTTGTCACACTGACCCTGACGCCAATGGTAGACGACTAGACTCGGAGAGTTCGATACACGAAGATGCGAGACCGCCTGTACGTCGGCGTCAACGCTGTGCCATCAACGTCCGTATTAGCTCCGAGACAGCCTCCATTGCGGCATCTACCTTGCGTACGGCGTCGGCCATCGCCACTTCACCGTCGGCCAGGCTAACGGGACCTTCTTGGAACATCCTCGCCCGAACGCCGAGCAGGCCTACCGCGCCAATGGCCTCGTGTGCATCGAGCGCGAGTCGGCGAACCCGGTCGTCCAGGATCAGCCTGATCGACTTAACCGCCTGGCTAGTCTGACTCAGATCGATTTCGGTACCCTCCGGCAGAAGCATCCCACCGTATCCGTGCTCGGTGTGCTTCGCTGCACGCATGTCGGCATGATGGGCTTTTGCGGCTTCCCGTGCCAGCAGCCACAATCCATCGTATGCGGAGATCAAATTCTCCAACTCGAGCGTACGACGTCGGTCGCTGGCAGCGTCGCGCCTGTCCTCTTCGCGCAGCATCCGCTCGTGCGCAGTCCGTCGTCGATCCTTCAGCCAGTCGGCCAGCACACTGACCAAGACACCGCTGATCGCTGCCATACCGGTTAGGGCTGCCGTCAAGATAGCCGTGTCGGTCATCCCTGCAACGTACCGGCCCTTGGCAAGCACACTGCGGGGTAGGACCTCACTTGGCAAACCTGTCGACTGGAAGCAATCACAGACAGTCATCGCCGGGCCGCCAACGGTCTCTTGACCTTCCCGCAGGGAGCCTACGGTTGTCCCCACCGGCAGCCGCAGTGTCCTCCCCTTAGCTTAGTGGATAGGGACAGCGCATGAACGCCGACTCCCAGGGCCCGCGCGGCCAACCAAATGGCCATCTTGAGTAAATTCGACCATCTCCGCCACCTTTGGCCACCCCGTCCGACTCTACGTTAATAGCACCAAACCAGGAGGTCCGTCCTATTGGTCAGTTCTTTTTGCAAGCCAAGCACATCGGCGTGTATTTTGCTAAGTAGCCCTGATAGCATCTTGCTCCTTCGCGCCCAACGTGAGGGCATTGCGGCAGGGCCCATCATGAGCATGATCCACACTCCAACGCAGCCCTTCAGGAGGCAGTCGGTGACACTAACCGCCGAAGAGATTGCCAGCGTATGGACTGACTACAGAAGGATCACTCGGTTTTTCTATAGCGCACAGATAGCTTTCAACAGAGAAAGGATCCTCTTGGAGTCGCTCAGCCTAAAGGAACCAGAGCAGACGAAGGCTCGCGTACCATTGACAGGCGGAAGCTATAGGTTCTACCTGGCGGACCACCTGTCGGCACTGGCAGACGTTCGCGCCCTATGCAGCGCGGTCCTAACGCAGACATACACGCTGGCCGAGACTGCCGCGCTCGCATCCTTTAGCCCACCCGGAGACTCTCGTAGTGCCGGCGGAATTGAGGTATGGGGCGAGAAGCTATTGAAGGCACAAGGCAAGGATTGGAATGCGCTCGCCTGCGGCAAAGCTGGCGTCGTAGAGGTCGCTGTTGCACGTAACCTATCCGTACACGGAGACGGCCGAATCGGCATTTCCGATGCGAGACGACTACGCGAGGCTGGAGTGATCGGCAAAAAAGAAGGCGAAGAGATTCCCTTGACCGTCGAGACAACCACAGAGTACAGAGGAAGACTAAAAGATCTCCTGAACGAGGGCGGAATATTAGAACGAAACCGAAACCAAGGGCTGTCGGCGTAATTATCTATATGCTATCGGGTCGACAAGCCATCTGATAGGCGATCCGCCGAGGCCGCGTTCGGATACGCCCGACTTGTCCGGCACACGGTGCAGCACTCGTGCCGCGATCTACTTACGCAGCCCTCCAGTTGGCCCGCGTCAGCGAACAAGCCCGGCAGCTCAGCTCGCCACGCATCCTGGACCGCATCCACAACCTGCGCCGGGACCTGAAGCGCCATGAGCACGTGTCCACCTTCGCCGGCTTCTCCCGCACTGTAGCTGCGGTAGGCGTGGGCACCTGATGACCGGATCGGCGCGCACACCAAGCCCTCACTTCGGCGTACGGCTACGACGTCACCACCGACCCCGCCTTGGCCGACCCTCCGCGAAGCCCGCGAACTCAAGATGATCGCCGCTGCCGTACCACTGCTCGCCAGCACACCCGGCGTCGCCAACGAGTTCGCCGTCCGTCTGACCTCCGCTCGCGACAAAGACGACACCGTACGCTGGACCCCCTTCGCCGACCTCACCAATTGACTTGGTGAAGAGGATGCCGCATTTCCGAGACAGAGTGGTCATGCACGTGTGGAGATCTGCCGCTGACTACGCAAGGCCGGCTGCTTGCCACTACCTCGTCGCCTCCTGAGTTAGGGCAGCGCTTTTGACGTGCTCGCGGCTGATGGTGCTCACCCGCCTCACTCGCAGCGAGCCTGTCCGTGACCGGCACCATCCCGCGGCTCTGGCTCACCTCGCGGTCGCCGTCTGTGCGCGGGCCCGATGGATACGCCAAGCGACCTTGATGTAGACCAGGCTGGGCACCTCAAGCGGACTGAGGCACCCAGCCATTTGTCCTTTCGTTCTGACAGGGTTCAGAGATCGAAGTCGAAGGCAAGTTGAATATCGCCTTCTGGTTCTGGTTGATCGTCTATTCTATCCTCATCGTCTTCAAGGTTCTCCTCGGCAGGTAGAGCATACTGGTTGGCGAGTCGTGCGACGTGCATGATCAAGGGCCTGCTGAGTGCCGACCGGTAGTCGTCAAAGCAGTGGCGTTGCTGGTGCAGAAACCCGGCCCAAGTTGCAGGGTCTTCGCCCTCGGGGTACGCGGCGACGACGAACTCGAGCAGTTCGGCGTTCCACGCGCTCTTAGAAGGGTCGAGATAGTTCCTCGCGTCTTCCGCCCTTCCGTCCCCTACAGAATTTCCGTCCAAGAGGCCGGGAGTACGGACCTTCGCCGGGTTTTCCTTGTAATGAGGCGTAAGTTTGGCTAGGTCGATGACGACGGAACTGTGGGTAGCCGGCTTGTCAACCGTGCTGTAGTAGACGCGCGCCTGCCCGGTGTTCCCGTTCCCGTCGTCGTGTCGCCACAACCCGTCGGAGATGCCGATGCTGTCGCCCTCGAAAGCCCATGACTCAGGGGTTTCGTGGCGTTCGTTGCCGCAGATCCGCACCAGCCTCATTCTCTTGCCGAAAAGGCTGATCTTCTGAGGTCGCAATTCGCCGAGCTGGAGTTGGTCGGGCAGCATATGAGCATTCTGTACCGCAGTGAGGCGATACCGGATGTTGTGGGCTTCGGTTAGGATAAGGGTCTGCGTGTTTCGGAACCGCGTTAGGGTGCTTCGAATGAAGGCAGCGAGCCGCTCTTTCTGTTCATCTTCCTTGGCAGGACTGGCGTGGTAGTTCGTGCCGGCCAGGGTCTTGAGCAGGGTCGGGTAGGGCACCCAGTCGGCCATGCCTTCAGCTTTGCCCATGATGTGCTTTTGACCGGGCCGGATCAGGATGGCGATAGGGACGAAGATCTGATGGGTGTTGGTGTCGTCGTTGCGCCTTTTGACGACCCAGAATGCGAGCTGCTCGAGGTCGTCGGGGATGGCGCTCTTGAGACGATGTTGCGGGACGAAACGGATGCCGAGCTGACGTAGGCAGTCGTCCCAGGCGGCTTCGGCCCGGTGCTGGTTGCTAGCCTCTTCCTTGTCGAAGTCCTTGCCGGGGAACTCGTCGGGGCGGATGAACTGGCTGACTATGTCGGCATCGGCACAGCCCATGCGGATCGCAAATTTCGGGTCGGTGGTGCGTGCGTTGAAGGCTTTCGCGCCGTCGAGCTCGATGAGGGCGAGTTGCAGGGTGTCACCGACTTCTTCGGCCAGATCTTTCATGGCGGAAGCTACCAGCTTCCGGCGCGTGGCGACGGCATCGTCGTGCTTCCGGCCAAGCCGGGGAACGGAGCCCTCGCCGAGCGCTGCGCCGAGCCTGCCAAGAGGACGGGCGTGGATCGTGAGGGTGAGGTCGCCGATGTCCCACGTCCAGGTGTCATTGCTGGCGGGTTGCTGATGGGGCAGATCGAGTAGTCGTTCGACGGTAGCGAGCAGGCGGTCTCGCATTCCCTTGCCGTCGCCCTGGTAGAGCAAGACGACGGAGAGCCTGCCGTCCACTGCGGCGGACAGTTGCCGGCGCCGGATGAGCGCGTTCGCCTTCGAAATTTCATTGTTCGCGGCGTGGGCGGCTTCCTGCCTTTCGACGAGCTGGGCGCGCTCGGCGTCGGTGTGGTCCTTCTTGTCCTTCGGGACGCTTTCGAGCTTGGTGAGACTCCGGCTCGCCTTGCCGCCGATGAGCACGCGGGTCAGGGGATGGTCGAGATCGAAGTCGGGCTGCAGGCACTGACCGATCCAGCGGATGAGGCGGCTGCGTTCGGCTGGCATTATTCCGGTGCCAACCTGGTGGTCGGGGCCGCGCATGGTGGTGTGGTAGGTGACTGCGGCAGTAACGCCGTCCCGGCCGAAGAGCCAGGCGTCCGACTTGCCGGCGAGCTGCTCGGCTGCCGGAAGGTTGTCTAGTGCGCCGATCCGGTTGAGGATCTGTTCGGTGCCGCCGTTGCGCCAGCCCATCTCCCGGGTATCGCGGTCCCAGACCAGGTGGGCGACTGCGAACTTCTGCGATGTCGGTGCGTCGGTGACGAACGGGCTGGTCGACTGGAGAAGAGTGGAGGCTCCCCAGCGGCCCTTGGTTTTCAGCTCGCCGCTGGTCCAACGCCGGATGCCGGTGTCGACGTGCAGTCGCAGGGTGGGGTCGAACGCCTTTGTACGCAGCGCGATCTTGATCGTGGCGCTGTAATACCAGGTCCGGATGTTGCTGCCTTTGCCGGTGTGGTGTTCCAGCGGCGGCCAGGAGACGAGTTCGGCGTAGCCGTTGGCGGGATTGGCCGCGACTTGCCGGAACCGTATAGATTTGCTGCCGTGCTGGTAGGACTGGCCCGCGATTCTAGCTGCGGCGTAGTCAGGCAGCAAGGTGAACAGGTGAGGCTGCGGCACAGCGGTGTTGCCACCGGAGAGTTCGTGGGCGAGTAGGTCGACGGTCTTCTGCGTCCATTGCAGGATGCCGGAGTCGAGCTTGGTGATCGTCGGCAGGACGAGCGCTTTACCGTCGTCGGTGGTGGGCAGGTCATACAGCCAGGCGTTGATGAAGGTCCGCATGATCGCCGGAGGGAACGGCTTCGCCGCGAATAGCCAGGGGTTGCCTTCGTCGAGGTTGGCCCGGGTCGCGGTGGAGACCAGATCGGGGGCTGCGGTACGCATCAGTGCGTTGAGACGCCCGATTGGCACCTGCTGGGCGCGCGCGCGTGATTCCTCACGCCAGCCGGCGGTGTACAGGTCGAGAATGGGGCGGCGCCAGGAGACGGGGAAGGTAAGCGTGTGCAGCGGGATTTTGAGATCGCGTGCTGCCACGAAGGCTGCGGTCTGGGTGCGGTCGTAGCGCATCGAGGGCCTTTCTGAGCCGGTCCGAGCGTGAGACGGTCAATTCATGTCGCGCAGGGCGCGGTAGAGCGGGTCGTAGAGGGCTTGAACCAGCGATCGGTCGATCGCCGTTTGTGCCGACTCGGGGTCGAAGTAGGGAGCGAGTTCGTGCAGCATGCTGGCGAGCAGGCTGGTCGCTGGGGTGTCGTCTCCGGTGAAGCCGGCCTCGCGGGGTGAGAAGGCTCCGTCTACGAAGTAGACACGGGCGGCGACGCCACCGCGCACGAGTCGTCCGATGACCTGCCAGATGACCACGAGCTGGTCCCAGGTGAAGGCCGACTTCTCATCGGGAGGCAGGCTGGTCCAGGACAGGCGGCGGGTGAGGAAGCGGTGCCATTTGCGGGCGGCTTCGGCCCGGAAGCGCAGTCCGGCGTCGTCCGGGCTGCCAGCGGCCAGAGCGGTCTGGGCGAAGCCGCGGCCTGGGCCTCGAACTTGGCGAACCGCCCAATCGTTGATCGCCTGGGTGGCCAGGGTGATGTCATCGGGGCGGTGATGCGGACGGGCGAGGAAATACACGCTGCCGATGGCGGCTTTGCCGCCAGGAACCACGATGTTGTGCCCGCGCTCGACGGCCAGCAGCGGCGCGATCAGCAGCTGCCCGCCGATGTCGGGAAACTTGGTCAGCTCGCCGCGGCGAAGGTGTAGCTGGCTGGTGTCGGCGGGCAGGTTGCTCCAGGAGTGGTCAAGGTCGGTGTCGTCGGATACCAGGACCGTGACGTTGCCGGTCCACTCCGGCAGGTTGTTGAGGTAGTGCCCGGCACGTTGTGCCTCGGCGTAGCTGCCGACCAGCAACAGGATCCTGCGGCGTTGCGGGTCGTCGATGTCGTCCAGTTCCTGCTGCAGCAGCGAGGTCGCACCGGCCAGGCTGCGGTCAGGTACGGCCAGTTGGTGCAGCATCTGCTCGAGCTGGGCGGGGCGCTGCCGAGGGTCGGTGCCTGACAGCCTCAAAGCGGTGGTGACGCCGGGTGGGTAGAGGAAGAGCTTGCGGAAGGTGCTCTTCTTGATGGCGGAGACCTCGTGTTCGTGGGGCCGCAGCACGGCGTCGACCTGAGCGTGCAGGTGGTAGCGGCTGGAGGTGCCGGCCCAGCTGGTGGCCGACATCAGCAGCACATGCGGACCGGGCCGTTTGTCTACGGCAGGGATGTCGGCCAGCTCCAGCAGCAGCTCGCGGCCGACGCCATTGCAACGGAAGAACCGCAGTTCACCGCTCTGGTCGCCGTCCTGGTTGCGGTCGCCGGCCTGGAACTGAAAGCCCAGCACATTGCCCATGGGAGATTCGGGGACCACCGGCATGTAGTCCTTAGGCGGGCGGCGCGACAGAACGTTGGAGGTCGAGTCCAGGTTGAGCGCAGCTTCGACGCGAGGCCACAGAATAGTCATGCGGTCAAGACGATCGTGCAGGACTGCTAGGACGAGGGTGAATTCGAAGCGGTGCAGATTGGCGTCAAGATCACCGGCGACGGAGGCATTGTTCGGGACGAGCTGGCGCAGCAATTTCTTGAGTCGCTCACGGCTGAACTCGCGAACGAATACCCCACGGGGGGCGTGCAGCAACTCGGTCGCCATCGCCACGAGCGCGTTGACCAGCTCGGTGAGCGTATCCTCGGGACCACGCCCACGCAACGGGGTCAGCGGCGAGTCGCGGAAGCTACCGAGAACGGTGTCGACACGCTGGAGCTCGGCCCGTTGGGAAGCAAGCTTGTCCTCGTCGGGGGCCATGTCATGATCATCATCGTTGCGGTTGCGCCTGCGCAGATCGGGGAACCACTCATTGATCAGCCACTGGTGCAAGGTCATCGCGCTGAAGTAGTCCTGCGTGATCCATCGCCGCAACGGCTCGTCGTTAATCAGCATAGAGTAGATCCGGTCGGTAGCCGTGATGACCGTGTTGAGCGCGTTGTTCCAATCGTCGGTCTCGTCACTCGACAACTGCAGTCGACCCTGCGCGGCCAGCTCGGTGAGCTTGTGCTTGCCGACCTCGTCGAGCCACGACTCCGAACCACGGGCCACCAGCGTCGCCGCCGGCGCGAACGCGGTGTCGAGCTGCATCTGTACCCGGTCTGCCTCATCGACGATGATTAGGTCGCTGCGACGGCAGGCCAACTCCAGGTAGCGCATGTTCTCGTCGTTGAGATGGTCGGGCACACGACTGTGGACCAGCGATGCCGGCGTAGCGACCCAGATCTGCGCGTCGACCAGGTCGCGGGCCGCGCTGTGCCGCGGGCACGCAGTCCATAACGGGCATCCATGACGTTTCGGCCTTGCCGGCTTACGGCGACGCCGGAACCCCGTGCTGGCGGGGTCGGGATCGGGATCGTGCTCGATCTCGGCCTTCTCGACATCGTCAGCGTTGTACAAGCCGGTGCATGGCGCGGCAGTAATCGCCAGCGCCCGGCGTGCCTCGAACCCCCGTAGGGCGTCGAGCGGGCAGGCGCTCGACAGGTGCGCGAAACCGGGGTTGTCATGATTCAGCATGGTTTGTGTCGCAGACTCGCTGCGCCGGTGCAACCGCTGGATGTTCCGTTCGAGGGTGGACTTTCCCAGGATCGGCGCGGCGTGCACCCCGAGGCGGCGGAACTGTTCGGTGATGGTCAGCACCTCGGCGACGTCACCGACGACGATCGTGGTCCGGCGTCGGTCGGCCAGGTGCTCGCGGGTGGCGAGTTGGAAGGCCAGAATGTCGCGAATCGTGGATTTGCCCGCGCCGACCATGCCGACCAGGTTCATTAGCCTGTCGATGCGCAGCCGGGGATGGGTCTGGAACGCCCCGGCTGCTTCGTCGCGCAGCAGCAACTCGACCCGCCGTAGACGCTTCTTCCAATCGTTGGACTTGCCCGACGTGCGGTTCTTCGCCAGATCCGCAGCCTTGGCGGCGAGCTCCAGCGCGTCCATGGCATCGGCGGCGGCTTCCAGTTCGGCCATGGTGACGGTGATCGGTTCGCCTTTGCCTGCCGGCACCGCACCGATGTCATGCCTGATCCAGGGCTTGAGGCCGATCAGGTCGGGGGGGATATTCACGGAGTGGCGCTGGTCGCGGACGTAAAACAAGTGGTCTCCGGCACCGGCGATGGGCAGCTCGCGCCGCTCCAGAGGAGGCGGCTGGGTCAGCAGCCGTTCGTAGACGTCCCTGCGGTCGTGCGCGCGCGTGGGCTCGAGCGCTTTGGGTAGATCGTCGATGGTCTCGAACGTGTAGCCGCGCAGCGTAATGTCTATGTCCAGATACATATGCAGCGAGTTGTGCCAGGTGTAGCGGCGGCTGCGGTCCCACAGGAAATGCCGGGCCCGCCGGATCATCAGCCGCGCTTCTCTGGTGCCTACATCGCCGAATGCCTCTTCATACGGGTAGCCGCTGAGCAGCGTCCAGACGTCGCGCACCGGCCGAGTCGGCATGACCTGGGTGCCGAGGTAGATGGCCAGCTCAACGTCGAGCAAGTCACCGATGCCGAACCCGGCAGGTGACCTCCACGCTCCACGGAATTCACCGGCGAGGCCGCTGTGCCAGCTACTGCGATCACGCATCGTCGCCTCCCGCAGAGCCGTTCCTACGCAGCCGAGTCAAGGTGGTTGTCAACATTCGGAGAAACGCCTTATCGCTGAGCAGGGTCACCTGCTCCTTAACCTTTGGCGGGCAGAAATGCTCAAAGACGATCTGGTAGTCCCCTCGGTCGTCGAACCGGTACTGCGGCACCACCAAAAAGGCCCGGTTGTACGGCGGTTCCGGTCGGAACCGGGTGGCGCTGTGCCCGAGCAGGGCCGAGTTGGCCCGGTCTTTCACGTCGATGGCCCAGACCTGCCGGTTCGGTAGCGTGATCCTCAGGTCGTAGGCGTCGCAACCCGGCCACATCTCTGGGACGAGGCCCTTGCCGATGAGCTTCTGTTCCAGCTCGACCTCGGCCAGTCCTGGGCCGGTGATAAACATACGCAGCGGCGCTCGCAGTAAGTACAGCCCGCTGGTCGAGCGATCGTCGATGAACTCTTTCGGGATGGCGTGGGCTTCGCGGCGACAGCGATCCAGCTCGCACTGCCAGGACCGCCCATCGGGTTTTAGCAGGCAGTTACAGCGCGCGCACGTAGCGAAGCGCCCGTCGGTACCTCGATAGGCAGATGGGGCCGGCTCGTAGCACCGGTTCACCGTTTCCAGAACGATGCCCAGCTCAGGATGCTCACCGATCAGCGTCGCCTTGTCGATACCAGTCAGGACCGGCTTGTGGATCAGAAGATACCGGAACGCGGTGTAGGACTGCGGCGATCGTGCCGCCTCGCACTGCGCGAAGACCGTGCGGATGATCTCGTTCTCGAAGAGCTCGGCTGCGGCATCAGGACCGGAGACCTCCCACTCGTAGCACCGCTGTGTGGGAACTCCGGTCCGCGCGTCTACCAAGAACTCATCCAGGTTCTCGGCTTCCGCTGGCAGGTCCAACGGCCAACGTCCGATCGGCTTGGTCGCCGCCCAGCGAGCCATGTCTGCGACGCTGGCCGGTGGCTCCATCTCGCGTAACAGACATTGCAGGACCAAGTGGTTGTAAGCCTTCTGCACCTTATCTGAGTAGATCGGGTCCGGAGACCTGTCGTGACGCGACAGGTTCACCAGGGCGGTCGCAACCATGCGCAGCAGCGTCACCCCGGTGAAGGTGGACAGGTCAGGCCGGCTGTTCTGGGTCGGCACCACTGGCGGTCTCCTGAGAGGACGGCGGCGGGTCCGTTTCCGCCGCGCTGGGACACCACTTATGTACCGGACAGGTACGACAGTTTTTGCCGGGCACCGCAGCGAAGGCGTCATCCTCGCGCCATGGCTGCGCCATCTTCCGCAGGACCGAGTACGCCTCATCCAGCTGCTGCGGGTCCGACGGGTCGAACAGGATGAGATCCGCACCGGTGGGCCGGAGGATCTCAAGTTCGACTCGGGAACCTTCCACGGGCCCGCCTAGCAGGCCACGCCCGAGAACAACCGTGGCGAGCGCGACCTGTGGGAACTCTGCGACGACATCGCCGCTGGGGCGTCGTCGGGTTGTCTTGGTCTCGCGCCATACCCAGACATCGTCGTCTCGATAGACGAGGTCGGGCTTGGCGATCACCAGCGCCTGGGCAGCAGTGTCATGAAAGACGAAGGTTTCTTCGATCCTGAGGTCTGAGGCGTGCTCCTGGAGGGGACACACGGAGGGGTGATGCGCGAGCATCCGCAGACCGACCTCGGCTGCGTCAGCATCGAGTCCCCACTGCCGGTCGTGCCAGCTGGTCTCAGCTGGCATGTCCGAAGGTTGACACGGTCCGTTTGCTATCGCGTGCAGCGTCTCCAGGTAGCGATGGACTGCCTGACCGATGCGAGCCGGAGTTGAGTACTCGTTGGCCTTGGGCAGATGCAAGGTCTGCAAGTGATGTTGGGCCGGGCAGTTGGCGTAGTAGCGAAGGTCGCTGATCGACACTTGGCGTAGCGTCGCACGCCGGTGTGCCCGCAATCCCAGTAGCCCCGGCGCTCGCGCCACTTCCTCGCAAGCCAGCACGAGGCGGCATTTTAGACAATCGCCGCCTGGGCGGCGCTTCTGACCGTTAAGGACCTGGATCGCTGCGCGACGTCCATCCTTTTCATAGAGCGCGGCGGCATCCTCGACGGATCCGTCGAACAGGACGTTTCTCAAGCCTTCGGTTAGGTCGATTTCAGCAACCACAACGCGAGACACTTCTTCGCGTGCCCGGACTGAGAACTTCTTGTCCCACTCATCCGGCCACGACGCGGGACGGCCGTACGCGGCGGTGTAGGCCGCGACCGCAACCTCGGCCTCGCTCCGCCGTCGCTCCAGCATGTTCGCGATGCGAATTAGCCGCAGTTCGCGCATTGCACCGTCGGCCGAGCGGTAGCGGCGACCCCAAGCCCATAGCTCGCGGACACCTTGATCGATATGCTGGACCACCCACCAACGGGCAACCGGCAACATCGATGGTTCTGCCTCGCGGATCGATAGGTAGCGGTGTGCGGCATGCTTAATGAAAGCTGCTAGACCTTCATGAATCGATTGTCTTGTCAGCACCAAGTTCAACGCCTCACCGACCGGACGGCGGTCGAATTCCACGGCGTCCAATACGTCCATGACCAGCCGCACCGGCACTGGAGGCTTATCTCGACGTGGCCAGGCTGCGGGCTTGAGCCCTGGCCTCGACTTCACCGCAAGGTGCATCGCGCATCTACTACCTCCCCTGGCCAAGGCGCTCAGTCCCACACGGATAGGTGACACGCTGCCGATGAGTTCAGACGGCGCAGCCCAAGGTCCTACAGGCGGGGTGTCCTCGGGTGTTCTCTGGCTCGGGACGAGGAGAGGAGCATCACTATGTTCGCGAGAATAGGGCGTACTGTCTGACATCACGCTCCCACGACGAGGGTGTCCGCAAAGTACAGCACCTTGCAACTTGATCGCAAGCCGCGATACCAGAGCTGGGGCTTCGTCCGAAATGCTCGTTCGGGGCTACGTCCGCCCGGAGTAGGTCAGCGTGATTTCGTGCTCCTCCAGGCTTCGTAAGATCAGAGTGTCTTCCAGCCACTGATCTAGGAGGAAGAGCTCCCTTGTCTGACAGGTTTCACAGATGCTGACCTCCGCGAACGGCCAGAGGGTGATGGGGATTCCACCCGAGCCGGTCACGTAAACGCGCTGGGGCCTCTGCGGATAGGTACTCGGTCGGTCGAACGGCTCCCAGCCGGGGTGGCTTCCCCGCAGCGTCAGGCCGACGATGCGGTAGGAGGACTCGTCCAGGTACTCGCAGCGCTCTACCCAGTCCCAAGCGTTGCCGGCCAGCCAGTTGACAGAGGTGATCACGGCGACGACGTGAGGGTCTAATGCCCGGACATCCTTCTCAATCTCGAAGCCGGCACGGATGCCATGCGAGTGGTGCGTGTCGTTCCGGAGTTCCCGGATCCTCTCTAGCAGGGCACTCACGCCGTCTGGGTCCGCAAGCCGAGCCAGGTCGGGCAGGCTCGGCTCGTTGACACTTTCGACAAACTTCTGGATGGCCGTTGTCCATGTGCCGAACGTGGCACCCTTCTGGAACGACCGACGCAGGTGAGCGTCAATCTCGCCGTGGGCGGCGATCTCGCTGAGAGCAAGAATGCCGAGCACTCGGGCGATGCCCTCGCCGAGTTTGAGTAGGCCGTCCTTCTGCTCAGCCGGGTGGGTACCGATCCGGTAGCGCCGGGCAAGCGAGGCAATGTGGTACGGATAGCTCCACTCGGCCCGACCGACAGGGTCCTCGACTGGGCGCATCAGATCAGCGATCAGCCAGGCCTCGTTGGCCGCTGACCGGATCTCGTCGCGCAGCCGCTGGACGTCGGTCTGTGGACCGGCAAAGACGTTCGGCAGGGTGCTGGCGGCCGTCGCGCGCATCTTGTGCCGGCCCTCCTGTACGACTTCCAGGAAGTCTTCAATTTCCGGTCTGACCATGTCGACCGGGACCGGAGTGTCCAACAGTTGGCTCGACGTCATCCGCAACGTGGTCGCGTCGTCCGGACGAGAGTTCAGCCATTCGGCGAGAACGTGCCCGTGGCCTTCGGAGGGCTGGAGCACGAACATCGCGGTAACCGCCTCGCCGAAATTGGCTGGCAGTAGACGCCAGTTGCCCGGCAATCCGACCAAGTCGCCGCCCTCGCAAAGGGTCAGGGACGTTGCTTTCGGTACCGACGTCGCGGAGACCAGGATCTCGGGGAGCGCCACCGCCGAGTCGGCGGTGTGCAGGTTCTGCGCGGTCAAGTGCGGCCAGCCACTTCCGCCGCTGTCCACGCCGGTGAAACCCGGTTTGGCCGTTCGTTGGCGCGCGAAGCGCCCAAGGTGATCGAAGTTCGCGTTGAGCGTGCGGACGAAGAAGTGGCTGAGCCGGATCTCATAGCCGATCCTGATCTTGCCGCGCTCGATCCAGGCGTCCGGATGCCCATCGTCGTTCAGGTAGCCGTCCGGGTCACGGTGTAGCGGGAGGTTGACCACCTCGCTCAGCGCGGGATCGGGTTCAATCAGTCCACGGTTCTTCTGGATCTCCCCCTGCGGGTCCCGGGTCCGGAGCGTCCGACTCACGAGGGCGCTGAAAGACGCTGTGTCGGGCCAGTCCTGTCCACCGGCCTTCGCGGTCGCGCGCAGGACGCCAAGGGCCTTACTCCTGCTCTTCCAAGACGACCCGATCAGCGGGCGCAGCACAGCCGCGAGGCCCTCCGCGCCTTTGGTGAGCTTGGCGTGGTTCCTCTCAGTGAGGTCGAACCGTACTCGCAGCGGGCGTTCGACGACCACACGCTGGTAGCCGAAGTCCTCATTGGCGAGTACCCGGAGCCGGAGGTGGCGAGAATCTTGCGGATTGTGTGAGACAGAGAGCGCATCGCGGTAGGCAGCAACGATGAGATCGGCCTGCTCAGCAGCAACGTACTTCCGCTTGTCGCCCCATGACCTTCGCATCCGCTGCCACTCGTCGCGAGCGTTGAGTAGGATGACCCGTCCTTGCAGCTCCCGTTCCTTGCGGTTGGTGAGCACCCAGACATAGGTGGAAATGCGGGTGTTGGGGAACAGCTGATCGGGCAGCGCGACGACTCCTTCGAGCAGGTCATTCTCCAGGATCCAGCGCCGAATATCCGACTCACCAGACCCGGCAGCGCCGGTGTGCAGGGGAGATCCGTTAAAGAGGACCGCGATCCGGCTACCGCCGGCGTCCAGTGGTTTCATCTTCGCGAGCATATGTTGCAGGAACAGCAAGGATGAGTCGTTAGTTCGCGGCAAGCCCGCTCCGAACCGCCCGGCGTGGCCGTGCCGGGCCTCGTTCTGGACGAACTGCTCGGCCCTCTTCCACTCGACGCCCATCGGCGGCACGGCGATGAGATAGTCGAACTGGGCCGCCGAAAAGCGGTCCTGGCTCAGCGTGTCTCCGAGCACGATGTGGTGGGGATTCATGTTCTTCATGAGCATCGTGGATCGGCAAATCGCGTACGTCTGCCGGTTGAGCTCCTGCCCGTACGCCTCGACGGTGGCGAACGGATTGCGTTCCCTGATCTGCCGGGTGGCCTCGAGAAGAGTTCCGCCGGTGCCGCAGACTGGGTCGTAAACGGTCAGCCCGCCGGTCTCGCGGTCCGAAGCCAGCAGCAAGGCAGCCATGAGCCTTTCGACGTCCGTCGGAGTGTTGTACTCTCCAGCAATCTCGCTACTGAGTTCGGCCACGGTCCGAACGAGTTCCTCGAAGATTTCACCCATCTGACGGTCACTTACTGTCCGAGGCCCCAGATCGATCTGGGCGAACCGCTCCACCACCCGGACCAGTAACCCGGACTCCCGCAGCAGGGTTACCTGCAGGCCGAAGTCGAATGCAGCCAGCAAGTCGGCCACTACAGCCGAGAAACCCTGGAGGTAGGTGTCCGGGTTGGTGGCCAACGCCCCGAAGGTCAGCGGGCCGGTGTGGTAGAACGGCAGCCCTGTGACTGCGCACAACGTGGCGTCACGATCCGTCGCTCCTTCCGCACCGAGTTGGTCGAGACGGGAGAGAACGTCGGCCTTCGTGGGCTCCAGCAACGAGTCCACGCGACGCAGCACCGTCATTGGAAGGATCACAGCGCCGTAGTCGGACTGCTTGTAGTCACCGCGCAGCAGGTCGGCAACGGACCAAACCAGACCAGACCAGTCCCTGGCGTCGCTCGTCATAGACTCCCCCGCTGTCCCCACCAGCGACCACGTCGATCATTGCAATCCACTGCTTCTCCGGTCATTTGGGCACGGAAGCGACCACCATGGCGACGCCCTGGTCGCGGGCGTGGACAAGATCCTGGCCGTCGTGGAAACCCCACCGTCCAAGGCTACCGGGCACAACTCGCCGCACCTCCTGGCCACAATCTGGTGTACGCAGACCATCAAGTCGGGACCTGGTATGAGTCGCCGCATGACGGCAGCCAGCCGTGGCGCATCTTGTTGCTGAGCTGTACGCCTGCCACCTCTGACTCGCATGTAGAGGTGGCAGGCGTCGAGCTTCGCAGCGCCGCCAAGGCAGGAGGGTGTTTCAGGCTAAGGCGCCAGAGTTGGAAGGTGGGGCCGTCCGCCGGCAGGATCAGGGTGCCGTCAGCGGCCGGGCGCAGCGGTGGTGCGCCGCCGTACAGGTTGACCAGGGCCGGAGCAGCAGCGTCCGGCGGGGCCACCAGGCCGGTCAACCGCACCGGAGCACCCGACGCACGCCGGGCCAACGCCAACACCGCCCCGGACGGCGACTCCCGCAGATAGACCAGAGCGTCGTCATCGACGTACACCCAACGAAGCCCGCCGTGCCGCAGCTCCGGCACCTCCCGACGCAACGCCACCAACGCCCGATACACCCCGAACATCGCCCCGTCCCACGAACCCGGCCGATCCCACGGCATCGGCGTCCGCGAACCCTCCCCGTTCTCACCCCGCAACCCCAACTCGTCCCCAGCGAACACCATCGGCGTCCCCGGCAACGTGAACTGCAACCCGGCCGCCACCTCCTGCCGCCCCGCGTCCCCCACCACCGTCCGCACTCGGGCCGAATCATGCGAGCCGAGCAGCTGCCACGAATGCACCAGCGACCGCCATGACACCAACGCCCCGAACGCCCGCATCGTCGCCAACGCCGCCGACCCCGACCGGGCCGGCAGACCCTGTGACTCGGTGGACGTGGCTTCCGCGGATCCTGCCGCCGTCGGTCGCGCTGGCGTCCAGCGGTGGGTGGCCACGCTCCCGCACTACTGGAAGGGATGCTTCCCGTTGCGAGAACCATCCCCTGCCTCCCCTCTTGACAATCCGTCGTTGACGCATTCCCTGGCAGGGCCCGGAATTGCTCGACACAGATGGTTGAAGGCGGCATTCACCAGGTGGGATACTGTCCAAAATCGATTACCGCCACAGGCAGTTCGCGCCACCACGCATCAGATCGTGCGCCACACATCGGGGGTGTCATGCAGAACCATCCACTCACCGCAGCACGCGAACGCCTGGGCCTGACCCGCCGGCAGCTCGCCGACGCCGTCAACAAGATCCTCTACCCCGACCCCGGACCGGCAGCCCACAGCGCCTTCACCGCCAACTACCTGGGCAAACTCGAAAACGGCAAGATCCGCTACCCCGCCGAGGACTACCGCACCGCCCTACGCATCGCCCTCAACGCCGACACCGACGACGAACTCGGATTCCGGCCAGCACGCGAGCTGAGGACCACAGTCGCCCTGGTCCAAAGGGCCTACCCTCGACCGGCGGGACCGGAGACCGACCCGACCGGCGGACTCCCGAAGGACGATATGCGACCCGAGCAGATGCCAGATCACCTGACGGCCGGAGAACCGGATGCGAACCGTCGCGCCCTGCTCCGGGGAATCACAGCAGTCGCAGCATCGGCAGGTCTGCTCGGCGGCTCCGCTGACAGCGGTTCGCGTCGACTCGGACACGGTGACGTTGACCGGCTCGACGCCGTGATCTCCCTCTACCGGTCCATCGACTACGAACGCGGTGGCGGCGCGCTCCACCGCGACGTCGCACAGCTGGCCGACTCCGCATCAGCCCTACTGGACCAGCCGCACCCGACGACGCTCGGCCCACGGCTACTGCGGTCCGTCGCGTCAGCTCGGCAACTCGCCGGCTGGACCGCGTTTGACGCCTGCCGGCATCTCGACGCGCAGCGGCACTTCCTCCTGGCCGAGCGGCTGGCCGCCGCCGCCAACGACGTACTGCTTACCGCACGGGTGCGCTACTGCCAGGCCCGCCAGTTCCAGCACCTGCGGCACAACAAGGATGCGCTGGAGACGCTTCGGCTGGCCCGCGACGAGGTAGGCCGGCAGGTCACCCCGGCTGTCAGCGCGATGCTCCACGGAGCCGAGGCCGCCTCCCTCGCCGCACTCGGCGACGGGCCGTCGGCAACACGCGCGCTCGGAGCAGCCACGGACGAGTTCGACCGCATCAACCCGGACAACGAACCGGACTGGATGCGCTTCTACGACCGCGGCGAACTCCTCGCCCAGTACGGGCGGGTATACCGCGACCTCGCCCGCATGGACAACAGCAACCGCTACGGCGAGGCCGCCACCCGCACTGTCGCGCAAGCCATCGACACCTTCGGCTCGCAGAACGTCCGCAGCAGCGCGCTCAACGGCGTCAGCCTGTGCAGTTCACTGTTCCTGGCCGACGAGCCCGAGCAGGCAGTCGCCGTCGGTGCCCGCGTCATCGAACAAGCCCGGCAGCTCAGCTCGCCCCGCATCCTGGACCGCATCCACAACCTGCGACGGGATCTCAAGCGCCACGAGCGCCTGTCCACCGTCGCCGACTTCTCCCGCACCGTAGCTGCGGTAGGCGTGGGCAGCTGATGACCGGATCGGCCGGGCGGTTCACCGAGCAGGCGATGAGAGCGGCAATGCACCAGATCGCCGCCCAACTCGGCGTCGCCGCCGACGACGCCGAGCTGCTGCGGCTGACCAACAACGCCGTGTACGCGCTCCCCTCAGCCGGCCTCGTCATCCGCATCACCAGGTCCCACGCCCTGCACGACCGGGCGCTGAAGGTCGCCCGCCTGGCAACCTGGTTCGCAGCAGTCGACGCCCCCACCATCCGCCTCGCCCTCGACATCGAGCAGCCGGTACGGGTCGACGGCCTCTCCGCAACGGTGTGGCGGCTCGTCGCTCCCACGCCGCGACCGCCGACCGTCGAGGAACTTGGTCAGGTACTCCGCGAGTTCCACGCCCTGGGCCTGCCGCCGTTCCCGCTGCCCGAGTGGGACCCGGTCGGCGACGTCCGCACCCGTCTCACCGACGCGGAAGCGCTGAACCCCGACGACCGAGACGTCCTGCTGGACTGGTGCGACCAGCTCGCACCACGCATCGCGGACCTGAACGCCCAGGCTCGCGGCCTGGTCCACGCCGACGCACACGTCGGCAACCTGCTCCGCGAAGCCGACGGCCGCGTAGTCCTCTGCGACTTCGACCCGACCTGCATCGGCCCGTGGCAGGTCGACCTGGCCGCCGTCGCCGTCGGCGAGATCCGCTTCGGTCGGGCCGGCGCACACCAGGCGCTCACTTCGGCGTACGGCTACGACGTCACCACCGACCACGCCTGGCCGACCCTCCGCGAAGCCCGCGAACTCAAGATGATCGCCGCCGCCGTGCCACTGCTCGCCAGCACCCCCGGCGTCGCCGACGAGTTCGCCGTCCGCCTGGCCTCCGCCCGCGACAAAGACGACACAGTACGCTGGACCCCCTTCGCAGACCTCACCAGTCGAACCGACTAGGTTTCGCCAAGGTCCAAGTCGTCCAGACCGACGATAGAAGTCCTGACAGGACAGCCCGGCTCCGGCACCCTGGCCCGGCAAGCCGGTCTGTAACTGCCTCCCTACAGCCTCACAACCGCCCCGTCACACCTTCGACCCAGCGACACCACCACCAGGATCGCGCTCGCTGGTTACACCAACGCACTCTACTCAACCGCGATTACCCCTGGTCAGCTGGCAAATTGCGGCCAGCGCACTAGTCACGATAGGATCAGTATCACATATTCCAAACACGGTCAAGACTACCCAATACTCGAACAAACTTTAGCAGTTACTCAGTCCACAGCGAACACTCCGAGTATTTACAAATAGTCATGATCCACTCGCGCAACGCCTTGAAGCACCCCACACACCCAGGTACGGTCGACGAATCGAGGCAACATGAAGGAGTGGTGAGGTCTTGCACGCAGTCATCAGAGTAGCCCGAAGCATTATTCTCCTAGTCGCACTAACAAGCATCTGCCTATCATTCTCAACAGCAGCTACAGCGAGCCCAGCGGATCACAGAGCGATCACACCATCCTTCATCGAGTCGGTTGATCCGGTCGAACAGCCACTCAACTTCGAGAGCAACGATGAGATGTCAGTTGCGTGGGATGCAACGTTTGACAAATACTTGACTGCAGGCATGTGGGCCGCAGCAGCTGTCTCCCAGGCGGCGTTTACCGCATATTGCGTTGCGGCGGTTCCATCCCCGCTTCAGCCAGCCTGCCACTTAATTGCCAACAGCGGGCTACTCTCCCAATTCCACAGCATGGGACCACCGAACGGTCGCTGTCTCAAGATTGCGCCAAGGCTAGGCGGAGCCGGTCAAGTCAAGTGAGACAGATTCTTGATCTTTCTTAGCTTTGTGTTGCTGGGTGTGTGTTCGTGGGCGGGGTGGTGCTCTGGTCGGGGGCGGTGTTGTCGGGTTTGTTGATCCATGCCCGGTCCGGTAGGCGGGGCGGCTGGGGCCGTCGGCGGCCGAACCGGTGTGGGTGGGCCGCGCGGGCGGCGTCGAGGGTGTGTTGCCGTTGCTGACGGATCTGTCCGGCGGTGCCGTGGTGCACCGAGGCGGGGGTGTGCAGCCCGATCCCGGAGTGCCGGTGCTCGTGGTTGTAGTAGGTGTAGAAGGCCTCGCAGTGCTGCCGGGCGTGCTGGATCGACCCGAACCGGTCGGGAAACGTCGGGTCGTACTTCAAGGTCTTGAAGCTCGCCTCGATGTACGGGTTGTCGTTGGATGTCTTGGGTCGGCTGTGACTACGGCCGATCTTCAGGTCGGTGAGGAGCTGGGTGATGGTCTTGCAGGTCATCGCCGCGCCCCGGTCGGCGTGCACGGTCAGCTGGTCGGGGTCGACGCGTTCGCGGGCGGCGGCGTCGGCGATCAGCGCTTCGGCCAGTTGGCCGTCCTCGTGCGCGGCGACCAGGTGACCGACGACGTAGCGGGACCAGATGTCGATCACGGTGTACAGGTGGTACCAGACGCCTTTGACGGGTCCGCGTAGCTTCGTGATGTCCCAGCTCCATATCTGGTTCGCCGCGTCGGCGACGAGTTCCGGCTTGGTGCGGGCCGGGTGCGTCGCCTGGTTACGGCGTTCGCCGTTCTGTCCGGCGGCACGCAGAATTCGGTACATGGTGGACTCAGAGCACCACCAGCGGCCCTCGTCGAGTTCACGTGCCCATACCTGTGCGGGTGCCAGGTCCTGGTAGGGCTGGCTGTTGAGCAGGTCGAGGACCTGTTGTCGTTCGGCCTGGGTCAGTGCGGACGGTGGTGGTCTGCGGGGTGTCCGGGGCTTCGGCGGTGTCGGGTTGCGGTGGCGGTAGATGGTGGCTCGGGACAGGCCGGTCAGTCGGCACGCCGCGGCGGTGCCCCACAGTGGTGTCAGCGCGGTGTGCGCCTCGTCGAGGACGGCGGGGGTGTCGCGGTGTCCGCGCTCTCGGAGAGCAGTTCCAAGAGCGCGTGTGCTTTTCCCATGATGTCCAGTGCTGTGCGTGTCTTGGTCAGCTCGTTCTCGAGGCGGGCGTTCTGTCGACGTAGCCGGGCGAGTTCGGCTGACTCGGTGTTCTTCCGGGTCCGTTCGGCGGACTGGCGTCGGTCGGTCAGGCCTGCCGCTGCGCCCGCATCACGGGCCTTTCGCCAGTCGAGGATGTGTGATCCGTACAGGCGTTCCCGGCGCAGGATCGCACCCCGGGCCGCAGCGTCGGGGGCCGCGTCGTATTCCGCGAGGATCCTGGCCTTGAACTCTGCGGTGAATGTCCGACGAACCGGCTTGGCGTCCAGATCGCCGGAACCGATGGACTTGTCTGCCATGCTGATGATCTCCCCTCAGACCCGTCCGGGGAGCGTATCCCCTGGTAGACGACCTGTCTCAACTCAGCCTGACAGAGAGGGAGGGCTGCCTCCCTACCAACTCAGCTACATAAGCTGCTAATCGATCACCATCGAACCAGGAGGCTTCATGATACGAGGGATGCAACGACTAGCGGTTTCGGCCACCGGAGTAGCGCTAACACTTGCCTTCGGACTGATCAATCCAAGCTCGGCCCAAGCCACACCGGAGCAACCGGCGGTAATTACACATCCGAGCCTTCAGGCGGCAGCCGAGGCCTTCGCAGAAGCAACAAGTCGACTAACACCAAGCATTGTGCGAGCGGACGATGGAACACTTGAGCTAGAAACTACCGCGGCCGACTCGGGAATCAACCCGGAGACGTTCGATCAGGTCGTAGCAAGCTTGGACGAACTTAACCAAGCCGTCCTTCGCGGAGAACTTCTGACAAACGAACAGTTGCAGATTTTTCCAGCAAATCCATCCATCTTTCACAACGGAGTAATCTACTACTGGTGGGGAATGGAGGTTCACTTCACCGCAACCACAACCAGCAAAATAACGAATGCAATGAATGCGGGCGCCGGATTCTCCGCGATAGTAGCAATCGTCCTCCCCGTAGTTGGAACAATCGCGGCCACCGTTGTTACAGGCCTTTTTGCCATCGGTGCGGGCGCTCTGGGCTTTTGCTCGAATAGCAACGGCGTCATCGTAAGCCATCCGTATGTTGGCCCAGTTTGGTGCAGCGGACACTAGCTACAGAAAGAACTCAAGAGCAAGCCAAACTGGCTCGCCGAAGCCCCATTGGGTTACGGCGAGCCAAGTGGCATTCACTCAACACAACAGCAACTACTAACCCAAGGGCAGAAATTGTTGCGAGCCATACGGTACATCTGCACTCTACTGGCAGTAATCTTCACCTCACTAAGCATAATATCGTTTTTTGTCAATTTCAATGAGATAGAGAGCAAAACATCTGCGCTCGGAATTCTCGGGTTTGCATTTGGCATGATCGCCGTCGTCATCAAGTTGAAGGCGAACCAGAACAAAGGCGCCATGAACCCAAAAGAAGATTAAGCTATTACACCACCACCAGGAAAACCAACCCTTATCAGGTCGTTACATCGCGTCGATTTTGGGTCCAACCGGGCCCGGGTTCGACTTCCGCGCATAGACGAGCGAGGACTCGCCCGGATCAGGTCGCGGTCGACAATGTCGCAGCCGAGGTGTCGATTGGTTTTGCCGGAATCACCATCAGCGGATGGGTTCGATGGGCAACTCGTTGCGTTCACCGGGCAGGATGTGGCGTCAGGGGAGGCGCCACACCTGGAAGGTGGGGCCGGTGGCCGGCAGGGTCAGGGTGCCGTCGGCGGCGGGGCGTAACGGTGGTGCCCCGCCGTACAGGTTGACCAGTGCCGGAGCAGCAACGTCCGGCGGGGCCACCAGACCCGTCAACCGCACCGGAGCGCCCGCCGCGCGGCGGGCCAACGCCAACACCGACCCCGACGGCGACTCCCGCAAGTAGACCAGGGCGTCGTCATCGGCGTACACCCAACGCAGCCCGCCGTGCCGCAGCTCCGGCACCTCCCCGACGCAACGCCACCAACGCCCGATACACCCCGAACGTCGCCTCATCCCACGAGCCCGGCCGATCCCACGGCATCGGCGTCCGCGAACCCTCCCCGTTGTCGCCCCGCAACCCCAACTCGTCCCCGGCGAACACCATCGGCGTCCCCGGCAACGTGAACTGCAACCCGGCCGCCACCTCCTGCCGCCCCGCGTCCCCCACCACCGTCCGCACTCGGGCCGAATCATGCGAGCCGAGCAGCTGCCACGAATGCACCAACGACCGCCACGACACCAACGCCCCAAAGGCGCGCATCGTCGCCAACGCCGCCGACCCGGACCGGGCCGGCACCCCACCCGGTACGCCGAGGAAGTCCGGCAACTCCAGCGTCGGTGACCGCAGCCAGCTCCACACCGGCCGGGTGAACCCGGCATAGTTCATCGTGCCGTGCCAACCGTCGGCGTCCAGGTCACGGGTGAAGTCGTGCCCGTGCTCGGCGACGATCAGCCCGTCCGGCCGGGTCTCGGCGACCGCCCGACGCAGCAACGCTGCCACCTCCAGGGTGAGCGCGTCGGCACCGCGCCGGCCGGTCATGTTCGCCACGTCGATCCGCCAACCGTCCAACCCGTACGGCGGCAACAGCCACCGCCGCGCCACCGAGGATGGCCCATCGACGAACCGTCGCCGCAGCTCAGCGCTGCCCCAGTTGAGTTTCGGCAGCGACTTCACACCCAGCCACGACTCGTAATCACCGTCGTCGCCGAAGTAGTACAGCTCCCGCTCCGCCGACGACACGTCCGACACGGCGGCGGTGAACCACGGGTGGGCGTCGCCGGTGTGGTTGCTGGTGATGTCGCCGAGCAGCCGCCACCCGCGAGCGTGCACCGCCGCCGACAGCCGCGCCAAAGCCTCGTCCCCGCCGAGCAGCGGGTCGACGTGGTCGAACGCGGCGGCGTCGTACCGGTGATTGGACCGGGCCGGGAAGATCGGCGTCAGGTAGACGGTGTTGACGCCGAGCCGCTCCAGGTGGTCGAGCCGCTCCCGGATGCCGTCCAGGTCGCCGCCGTAGAACTGGTGCGGCGTCTCCGGCCCGCGCCCGACGACCGGGGTGTCCCAGTCGCACCGGATCGCCCACTCCGGCAGCTCCCGCCCGTCAGCGGCAGCCGACCGGGCGAACCGGTCCGGGAAGATCTGGTAGATCACCGCGTCGGCGGCCCAGGCCGGCGGCGCATCGTGGGTGACGAGCCGGAAGTCGGTGGCGTCCGGCACGTCGTGGTCGACCTCGCCGGCCCCGGTCAACCAGCGCCGCCCGCCCCCGCCACGAGCAGACCCGCCAGCAGCAGAGCCGTCAGCAGCAGCAGAGTCGCCGCCGGCCAGCAGGAAACGGTACGGCGTGACCGGGTTACCGGCCTCCACCTCGCCCCGCCACCACACGTCCCCGTTCGGATCCTGCCGGTCGACCACCGCCTCGGAGAAGCGCGGCTCACCGTCGGCTGTGGAGCGTACCCACAGCTTGTCGACCGGCCGCGCACCCGCCGGCACCCGGACGAAGACCGACACCCGATCACCCAGGTTCACCCCGGCGGCGGCACCCGGCGCATACAACGACGATCCGTCGTGATGCGCCTCGAACAGCTGGCCCACAAGCTAACCCTTCACAGACCCGGAGGTGAGACCGGCGACGATGTAGCGGCTGAGCAGCTGGAACACCAGCACCGTCGGGATCGCCGTCAGCAGCGTGCCGGCGGCGAAGATCCCGAAGTTGTTGTTCCGCTCCCCCGCCACCAGGCCGTACATGCCGACCGCCAGCGTCTTCGCCTCCGGGTTGGTGAGGAAGACGTTGGCGATCAGGAACTCGTTGATGGTGTTGATGAACGCCAGCAGCCCGGTGACCGCCAGGATCGGCGCCACCAGCGGCAGCATGATCCGGAAGAACACCTGGGCGTGCGACGCCCCGTCCATGGTGGCCGACTCGTCCAACTCCCTCGGCAGGGTGTCGAAGAAGCCTTTCATCAGCCACGTGTTCACCCCGAGCGCGCCACCGAGGTAGAGCAGCATCAGCCCCCACGGGGTGTTGAACCCGATCGTCGGCCACAGGTCGGTGATCGTCGAGAAGATCAGGAAGATCGCGACGATCGCCAGGAACTGCGGAAACATCTGGATCAGCAGCAGCGACAGCAGCCCGACCCGCCGGCCCCGGAACCGCATCCGGGAGAAGGCGTACGCCGCCAGCGACGACAGGAACACCGACGCGAACGACGCCAGCCCGGCGATCAGCAGCGAGTTGCCGAACCAGCGGCCGAACGCCGTGTCGGCGAACAGCCGCCGGAAGTTGTTGCCCGACGCCCCGGTCGGGAACAGGTCGGTCGACGACAGGGTGCCCAGCGGGTTCACCGCCGCCGACAGCACGAACACGATCGGGAACAGCGAGAACGCCACCGCCAGCAGCGCCACCAGGTGCCGCCAGCCGACCCGGCTCAGCCAACGGGTGAACGAGCGCCGGTTCACGCGTACACCTCTTCCTGTTGCCGGGTGCGCCGGAAGCTGACCGCGGAGATCACCGCGACGAGCGTGAAGATGAAGATCGAGATGGCGGCGGCGAAGCCGTACTGCGCGCCGGCCGCGCCGAACGCCAACCGGTACGTGTAGGTGATCAGCAGATCCGTCGCGCCGACACTCGGATTGTCCGCCGGGAACGGCCCACCCTCGGTCGTCAGATAGATCGCGTTGAAGTTGTTGAAGTTGAACGCGAACGAGGCGATCAGCAGCGGCGTCAACGCCACCAGCAGCAGCGGCAACGTCACCCGGCGGAACGCCTGCCACGGGTTCGCGCCGTCGATCGAGCTGGCCTCGGTCAGCTCCTTCGGGATGGCCTGCAACGCGCCGGTGGCGACCAGGAACATGTACGGGTACCCGAGCCACAGCTGTACGCCGATCACCGCCAGCCGGGCCGACCAGTCCTGCCCGAACCAGTCCACAGTCAACCCGAAGAACTGGTTGATCAGCCCGAAGTCGGTGTTGAACATGTCCCGCCAGACCAGCAGCATCGCGAACGACGGCATCGCGTACGGCAGGATCAACAACACCCGATAGAGGTTGCGCCCCCGCACCCGGTCGGAGTGCAGCGCCAGGGCGCAGAGCAGCCCAAGGACGAACGTGCCGCCGGTGGAGCCGATCGCGAAGGCGAAGTTCCAGACCAGGGTGCCGAGGAACGGCCCGGAGATGCTGCGGTCGGTCAACACGCGGGTGAAGTTGTCCAGCCCGACGCCGACCCGCCAGCCCTGCAACAGCCGGTCGCCGTCGGCGGAGACGAACGAGCCGGCGTCGTCGTCGGCCGTCCACACCGTGCCCGTCACGGTGTCGGTCACACAATCACAATCCTCGTCGTACGCCCGGACCGCGACCCCTTCGTACGCCCGGGACAGCCCGATGGAGCGGATCGCCCCGTCGTCGGTCGGCACCGCCAGGTCGGTGATCTCCTGGCTGCGGGCGCTGGCCTGGCCGGCGTTGAGCAGCGTGTAGCCGTCGGCCGCCGTCACCTTGCCGGCGTCGGTGACGGTGACGTCGCCGGCCGGCAGCTCGGTCAACCCGTCGGCGTCACCGGCGTAGACGACCCCGTCGGCCGGGTCGACGACCAGCAGCACCAGGTCACCGGTGGCCGGGTCGCCGACCGTGGCGACAGTCATCGCGTACTCGATGGATCCTGGCACCTGGACCACCGACGTGGCCTGGATGGCCGCGATCGCCTCAGTCTTGCTGCCCCGGTGTCCGTCGCCGAAGTTGGTGAACGCGGTGGAGGCGGTGTAGAGCACCGGGAAAATCTGGAAGGCGATCAGGAACAGGGTGCCGGGGATCAGGTACTTCGCCGGCACGTGTCGCCGACCCAGGTAGAGGTAGCCGATGCCGGCGGTCGTGACGACCAGGATGCCCAGCCCGACCCACGCCTCGGCGGCGATCAGCGGGAACGCCGCCCAGATCGCGATCGCCGCGACCAGGCCGAGCAGCAGCGCCTTGGCCAGCAGACCGCCGGCTCCGGTGGTTCGCATTACTTGATCTGTTCGGCGATCGTCTGACCGGCGGCGGTCATCGTGCTCGCCACGTCGGCACCGCCGACGATCGCGGCCTCGGCCTTGCCGAACGGGTCCCAGATGGCGGCCATCTCGGGGATCGCCGGCAGCACCGCGCCGCCCTGCCCGGCCTGCTGGAACTTCGCCAGGTCCGGGTCGGCCCCGGCGACCTGGTCGAGGGCGGCGGTCAGCGCCGGCGGGCGCGGCTCGGCCTCGTAGAGGGCGACGGCCAGGTCGGTCTGGGTGGTGTAGTTGGCGACGAACTCCTGCGCCAGGGCCTTGTTCTCGCCCTTCGCGGCGACGTAGAAGGTCTGCACGCCGACGAACGGCTGCGCGGGCGCGCCACCGGCGAAGCCGGGGACCGGGCTGATGTCGTACGCGATGTCAGCGCCCTTGGCGTCGGTGATCGCCCACGGCCCGGAGACCAGGAAGGCGCACTTGCCGCTGGTGAAGGTGGCGATCGAGTTCTCCGGGGTGATGGAGCGCTTCAGCGCGCCTTTGCCCTTCTCGCCCAGCGTGGCGATCTTCTCGAACGCGGCGATCGACTCCGGCGTGCCGACGCCGAGCTGCGTCGGGTCGTAGTCGCCTGCGGCGGTGGTGCCGAACAGGCTGCCGCCGGCCGAGGTGTAGAGCGGGTACAGGTGGTAGGCGTCGCCGTTCTGCCCGACCTGCAGGCAGAGAATCTCCGACACCTTGCCGTCGGCCTTGAGCTGCTCGCCGGTGGCGACGAGCTCTTCGATCGTGGCCGGGGCGTCGGGGGCGAGCGCGGTGTTGCGAATCAGGGCGACGTTCTCCATCGCGTACGGGACGCCGTAGACCTGGCCGTTGAAGGTGACCGCCTGGATGGCGACCTCGGCGAAGCCGGCGGTCTGGTCGCCGGTGAGCTGGACCGGCTCGATGGCGCCGTTCTGCACCAGGTTGCCGATCCAGTCGTGCGCGCCGACCATCACGTCCGGGCCGCTGCCCTGCTGCGAGGCGGTGACGAAGGTAGTCTGCTGGTCCTTGCTGATGGCCTGGACCTCGACGGTGACGCCGTTGTCGGCGCCGAACTTCTCGGCGAACGGGGCGAGGGCGGCGCTGCGCTTGTCGTCGGCCCAGATGACCAGGGTGCCGCCGGCGGCGGCGTCGGGGCTGTCGGTGGTGGCGGGTTCGCCGTCGCTGCTGCCGCAGCCGGCGGCGGCCAGCGCGAGCGCGGCGGCCAGCCCGGCGGCCACCGACGTGGTATGGACGCGCATCGGGACTCCTGTCGTGGAAGTTATTGCAGTACGGTGCCGCGTTAACGGCACGGTTTCGTCGCGTGTTGCCGGGACGTTAGCAAGGTGTTGCAAGTAATGGAAGGGCTTGCAGGGACCGTCGCAAGAACTTGCCGGTGCGCTACCGTGAACGCCATGCGCGCACGACTGTCCGACATCGCCCGCCAGGCCGACGTCAGCGAGGCCACGGTGTCCCGGGTGCTCAACGACCGCCCCGGGGTGGCTACGGAGACCCGCCAGGCGGTGCTGACCGCGCTCGACGTGCTCGGCTACGAACGCCCGGCCCGGCTGCGCAAACGCAGCGCCGGCCTGGTCGGCCTGGTGGTGCCGGAGTTGGACAACCCGATCTTCCCGGCGTTCGCGCAGACCATCGAGTCCGCGCTGGCCCAGTCCGGCTACACGCCGGTGCTCTGCACCCAGACCCCCGGCGGGGTCACCGAGGACGAGTACGTGGAGATGCTGCTGGACCGTCAGGTCGCCGGCATCGTCTTCGTCTCCGGCCTGCACGCCGACACCGCCGCCGACCACGACCGCTACCGCAAACTGATCGCCCGGCCGCTGCCGATCGTGCTGATCAACGGGTACGCCGAAGGCATCGAAGCCCCGTTTGTCTCCTGCGACGACCGGGAAGCCGGCGAGCTGGCCGTGGAACATCTCGTCTCCCTCGGCCACCGGCGGATCGGACTGATCACCGGGCCGGACCGGTTCCTGCCGGTGCAGCGCAAACTGGCCGGGTTCCGGGCGGCGATGCGCCGCCTCGTCGGTGCCAGCGACGCCGAGATCGACGAGCTGACCGCCCTGTCACTGTTCGGTGTGGAGGGTGGCAAGGCGGCGGCGAACCGGTTGCTCGACAAGGGGGTCACCGGCATCACCTGCGGCTCCGACCTGATGGCGCTCGGCGCGATCCGGGCCGCCCGGCAGCGTGGCCTGTCCGTGCCCGGTGACGTGTCGGTGGCCGGCTACGACGACTCGCCGCTGATGGCGTTCACCGATCCGCCGCTGACCACGCTGCGCCAGCCGGTGATCGCGATGGCGGTGGCGGCGGTCCGCGCCCTGGTCGACGAGATCAACGGGCACGCCGCCCCGAACTCGGAGTACGTGTTCCGCCCCGAACTGGTGGCCCGGGGCTCCACCGGCATCGCCCCGCAGGTCACCCACCTCGCCGCCGCAGCGGCCGCGCCCGCCAGCTGAGAGCTTGCGCAAGGGTTGCTTGACTCTTGCAAGAACCGGCAGGCATGCTCGGAGCAGAGCCAGCAACGCACCGACAGGACGGGGAACCCGTGACGATCGATCCTGCCCAGGCCGCGCCCCGCACCGCCCGCGACGACTGGTGGCGGACCGCCGCCGTCTACCAGGTGTACGTGCGCAGCTTCGCCGACTCCGACGGCGACGGCATCGGTGACCTGCAGGGCATCCGCAGCCGCCTGCCGTACCTGCGCGACCTCGGCGTCGACGCGCTCTGGCTGACGCCGTTCTACCGCTCCCCGATGGTCGACGGCGGCTACGACGTCGCCGACTACCGCGAGGTCGACCCGATGTTCGGCGACCTCACCGACTTCGACGAGATGATCACCGACGCGCACGCGCTCGGCCTGCGGATCATCGTCGACATCGTGCCGAACCACACCTCCGACGTACACCCGTGGTTCGTCGCGGCGCTCGCCGCCGCGCCCGGGTCGGCGGAGCGGGACCGGTACATGTTCCGCGACGGCCGTGGCGACAATGGCGAAGAGCCGCCGAACGACTGGGAGTCGATCTTCGGCGGGCCGGCCTGGACCCGCCTGCCCGACGGCCAGTGGTACCTGCACCTGTTCGACCCGGCCCAGCCCGACCTCAACTGGCGCCACCCCGAGGTGCGCGCCGAGTTCGAGCAGATCCTGCGGTTCTGGCTGGACCGGGGCGTCGACGGGTTCCGCATCGACGTCGCCCACGGGATGATCAAGGCCGACGGGCTGCCGGACATCGGCTGGACCTCGGCCACCACCGGACGCCGGCAGATCGAACTGCTCGGCAAGGGCCGGCTGCCCTACTTCGACCAGGACGAGGTGCACGACATCTACCGCGCCTGGCGACCGGTCCTGGACAGCTACCCCGGCGGGCGGATGGCGATCGCCGAAGCGTGGGCGGAGACCCCGCAGCGGCTCGCCCGCTACATCGGCCCGGACGAGCTGCACCAGGCGTTCAACTTCGACTTCCTCGACGCCACCTGGTCGGCCGACTCGTTCCACAAGGTGATCGACACCGCGCTCGCCGAAGCGGCGATCGTCGGCGCGCCGACCACCTGGGTGCTGTCCAACCACGACAAGCAGCGGCACGTCACCCGGTACGGCGACGGCGAGGTCGGGCTGCGCCGGGCCCGCGCCGCCGCGCTGCTGATGTTCGCCCTGCCCGGCAGCACCTACCTCTACCAGGGTGAGGAGCTGGGCCTGCCGGAGGTCCTGGACCTGCCCGACCATCTGCGGCAGGACCCGGCGTTCGGCCGCACCGGGCACAGCCGCGACGGCTGCCGGGTGCCGCTGCCGTGGAGCGGCGACACCCCGCCGTACGGCTTCGGGCCGGCCGGGTCGACGGCGTCGTGGCTGCCGGCCCCGGCCGACTGGGCGCCGCTGACCGCACAGGCCCAGACCGGCGACGGGTCCTCGACGTTGGAGCTGTACCGGCGGGCCCTGGCGGTCCGGGCCGAGCATCCGGCGCTGCGCGACGCCCCGGCCGGCGACGGCACCGGGCTGTCCTGGCTGGAGGCCGGGCCGGGCGTGCTGGCGTTCCTACGCGGTGACGACGGCGGGACCGACACGGACGGCGGCGCGGAGGCGCTGGTCTGCGTGGTCAACCTCAGCGGTGCGCCGGTGCCGGTCGACGGGTACGGCGTACCGCTGATCACCAGCGCGCCGTTGGACGGACCGCCCGGTCGCCGACTGCTGCCGGTCGACGCCGCCGCCTGGTTCCAGCCGGCCTGACGCCCGTTTCGCCCCGGCCGGCTGGCAGGGGGCGGCCAGGTTTACGACGGCCCGGCGCCGGGTATGGCTCGGAGCAGGAAACACCGGTCGTTCGTCGAGCCGGAAGTGCCGCCGGGCGGCTGGGCAAGGACCCCTTGTGGTGGGGGGGCGAAGGTGGTGACGGTGCCCCGGGACCAGGAATGGTCCCGGGGCACCACCACTGATGGTCAGCTCCCGGCGGTCAGCATGTTGGCGATGCGGGCCATGCCGGCGCGTACCTCGTCCGGTGACGGCGGCGGCGACGGCTCGACGTGACGCTCCTGCGGCTCGGCGTCGTTGCCGCCGACCAGATCCTCGAAGTCGTCGTACTCGGCGACGTCCTCGTCGGCGGAGGCCTGAGCGGCGGCCAGCTCGCCGCGGATCTCCTCGACGGTGACCAGGGTCAGCAGCGGCTCGACCACCGCCATCAGCTCCTCGTCGGCGACCACCGTCTCGGCCAGGGCCAGCGCGTGCGCCCGTTCGTACGGCCCGCACACCACCGGTTCCCACTCGCCGTCCTGGTCGCCGAGCGGCCCGAAGGTGATGATCCACGGCATCGTGTGCGCCGGTGAGTCGTCCGGCAGCTCAAGCGTGACTAGTGCCCCCACCTGACCGATCATCGTCGTACACCGGAGACCGTCGGCGGCTTTTGCCGCTTTTACTGCTTTTGACGGTGCCGTTCCGGCTGTCCGGCGGGGCGTACGCCCGGCTGTCCGCCGGGCGGTCAGGTCGACCACCCGGCCGTGCCGGCTGGTCGCGGCCAGCGCCGCGCCGAACAGCAGCAGCTGGTTGAGCAGGTAGAGATAGATCAGCAACCCGACCGCGCCGGCCACCACGGTGTACGCGGGATTGCGCTCGAACCTGCCGACGTAGAACCGCCCGGCGGTGTTCAACACGGTCAGCCCGAACGCCACCACGACAATCGGGGCGACCAGCCGCCGGGCGGACATCCGCAGCCGGGGCACCGCGACCAGCAGCGCCGCGGCGAGCACCAGGTTGATCACGAAGGCGAGCAGCACGCTCGCGACGGCCGCGGCGACCGAGCTCTCGCCGAGCAGCCAACCCAGCAGCGACCGCAGCGCGTCGACCGCGCCGACCGAAACGCCGATCAGCAGGAACACCCCGACGAGTACGGCCAGGTCGACGACCTGCCGTACGCCGAAGAAGCCGGGCTGCTGGTCGAGCTGGTAGACCAACCGCTGCGAGGAGCGGATCGCCTCCACCCAGCCGATGCCGGTCAACCCGAGCAGCACCAGGCCGACGACACCGACCTGGCCACTGTTGCGTTGAATCTGGTCCAGGTCCAGGAACGGCAGGTTCTGCAGCAGGAAGTCGGCGACCGCCGCGCTGACCTCGGCGTTGGCCTCCACCAGGGCGCCGAACACCCAGTACGCGACCAGACCGAGGGCGAAGACGGCGAAGAACCCGTAGTACGCGATCGCGGCGGCCAGCCGCCCGCCCAGCACCTGGTTGTAGCGTTCGACCGCCCGCCAGAGGTGGTTCAGGCGCGGGTACCGCCGCCGGGACCGGTCCAGGGCCCGCTGGGTGCCGGACCAGGCCCGGTCGAATACGTTCACCCCGTCATCCTGGTGCATCGGGGCAGCGTCAGGTGGTCAGCCGGGCGGGCACCGCGAGCGGTCAGCCGCCGAGCGGGAAGTCCCGGTGCGGCCGCCACCGCCCCTCACCGCTGTGCGAGAAGAGCGTGAACGAGTCGACCTCGAACTGTGCCTCGAAGCCTGCCAGGTCGTCGTAGACCTTGTCCATCGCATCGGTTGGCACGTCCTGGGCGACGGTCACGTGCGGGTGGTACGCGAAGCGGCTTTCCCGGACGAGCTGGTCGGCGGTGCCGATTGCCGAGGCCAGCAGCTCGCACTCGCTGATCCCCGCCGCCACCGCGACGAAGACCACCTCGGTGATCGGCCGGAACGTCCCGGTTCCGCGCAGGTGCAGCGGGTACGGCGGGTGCGCGGCAGCCACCGCCGCCAGGTGCGCCTCCACCTCGGCCAACTGATCTTCGACGATGTCGGTCGGGCCGAGCAGGGTGATGTGCGCGGGCACGTACTCGGCGGCCGGGTCGCCGGCCTCGGCCCGGCGACGGGTCAGCTCTTCGCCCCAGGGCTGCGGGATGTCGATGGCGACGCCGATCCGCACCTGACCGGGAGCTGGTCGCGCGCCGATGACGGACACTGTCAGACAGTCCCCGCGGGTGCCAGGAAGCCGACCCGGTCGTACACGGCGGCGAGCGTCGCGGCCGCCACCGCCTCGGCCTTACCCGCGCCGATCGCCAGCACCTTGTCCAGCTGGGCCGGGTCGTCGAGGTAGCCGCGGGTGCGCTCCTGGATCGGCCGGACGAACTCCACCACCACCTCCGCCAGGTCCTTCTTCAGGTCACCGTAGCCCTTGCCCTGGTACGCGGCGGTCAGCTCGTCGAGCGTCCGGCCGCTGAGCGCGGCGTAGATGGTGAGCAGGTTGCTGATGCCGGGCTTGCTCTCCGGATCGTAGATGATCTCGCGGCCGGTGTCGGTGACCGCCGAGCGGATCTTCTTGGCCGATTTCGCCGGATCGTCCAGCAGGTCGATGATGCCGGCCGGGGAGGACGACGACTTGGACATCTTGGCGGTCGGGTCCTGCAGGTCGACGATCTTGGCAGTGTCCCGCACGATGTACGGGGCCGGCACGGTGAAGGTGGCGCCGAACCGGGTGTTGAACCGCTGCGCCAGGTCCCGGGTGAGTTCCAGGTGCTGCCGCTGGTCCTCGCCGACCGGGACCGCGTCGGCCTGGTAGAGCAGGATGTCGGCGGCCTGCAGCACCGGGTAGGTGAACAGCCCGACGCTGGCCCGCTCGGCGCCCTGCTTGGCGGACTTGTCCTTGAACTGGGTCATCCGGCTCGCCTCGCCGAACCCGGTGATGCAGCCCATCACCCAGGCAAGCTGGGCGTGCTGCGGCACCTGGGACTGGACGAACAGGGTGCACCGGCCCGGGTCGAGACCGGCGGCGAGCAGCTGGGCGGCGGCCACCCGGGTCCGCTGGCGCAGCACCTGCGGGTCGTGGCCGGCGGTGATCGCGTGCAGGTCGACCACGCAGTAGAAGGTGTCGTGGCTGTCCTGCATCGCCACCCAGTTGCGCACCGCGCCGAGGTAGTTGCCGAGGTGGAACGAGTCGGCGGTGGGCTGGATGCCGGAGAGCACCCGGGGGCGGGAGGCGGGCTCGGACATGTCGACAATTCTGACAGCACCGGTGGATCGATGTCTCGCCGGTATCCGACCGGCCGCCGCCGGTCGGCAATGTTCGACTCTGTTGGATTTACCCGTCACCACTGTTGATTCCTGGCCGGGTGTGATGGAATCTTCTCCGGACGACCGGCGCCGTGAAGGGACATCGACAAGTGACACTCCCGGTAGCCGACGGCGGCGCACGCGGCAGCGACGCGGAGCCGGTCACCCGCCGCGCCCACGACGGCTTCCAGCAGCGGTACGGCGTACCGCCGGCCGGCGTGTGGGCGGCACCCGGACGGGTCAACCTGATCGGCGAACACACCGACTACAACGACGGCTTCGTGCTGCCGTTCGCCCTACCGCACCGCACCGTCGTCGCGGCCGGTCCGGCAGAGGCAGCCGTAGAGGCCGGTCCGGCAGAGCCAGCCGGAGAGGCAGAGCCCGGCTGGACCGTCTGGTCGGAGCAGTCCGGCGAGGAGATCGCGTTCGGCGTCGCCGACGCGGACCGGCCCGGCGCGGTCGACGGCTGGGGCGGCTACGTCGCCGGCGTCGTGTGGGCGCTGCGCGACGCCGGATACCCCGTACCGGCCGCCCGGTTGGCCATCGCGTCCGACGTACCGCTCGGCGCCGGCCTGTCGTCGTCGGCGGCACTGGAGGCCGCAGTGCTGACCGCCCTGACCGACCTCGGCGGCATCGGCACCGACCGGCTGCCGGTGGACCGGCGGCCGGCGCTGGCCCAGCGGGCGGAGAACGGCTACGCCGGCGTGCCCTGCGGGATCATGGACCAGTCGGCGTCGATCCGTTGCCGGGCCGGGCACGCACTGTTCCTGGACTGCCGGTCGCTCGACGTCGAGCACGTCCCGTTCGACCTGGCCGAAGCCGGGCTGGCCGTCCTGGTGATCGACACCCGGGCCCCGCACCGGCACGTCTCCGGTGAGTACGCCGCCCGGCGGGGCGCCTGCGAGCGGGCGGCCCGGCTGCTCGGCGTACCGGCACTGCGCGACGTTCCGGCCGACGACCTGCCGGCCGCCCTGGACCGGCTGCCGGACGACCCGACGCGCCGCCGGGTCCGGCACGTGGTCACCGAGAACCACCGGGTCCGTGAGACGGTGACGCTGCTGCGGTCCGGCCGGATCCGGGAGATCGGTCCACTGCTGACCGCCTCGCACGCGTCGATGCGTGACGACTTCGAGATCACCGTCCCGGAGGTGGACGTCGCGGTGACCGCAGCGCTGGCCGGCGGCGCGTACGGTGCCCGGATGACCGGCGGCGGCTTCGGTGGTTGCGTGTTGGCGCTGGTCGATGCGGATGCCGCCGACCGGGTCGCGGCCACAGTGGGCGCGGCGTACGCCGGCCACGGTTTCCCGCCGCCGACATTCTTCACCGCCCTGCCCTGCGCGGGAGCCGAACGGATCCACTAACCTCGCCGCGACACATTAGACCAGCGGCGGCGGAGGTGCCCGTGGTGCAGGAGATGACCGACCGGCCGGCGGAGGACACCCCGTTCCTGGTCCGGATCGACGGACGCCGGTTCCTGATCTGGGCCGGCGGGCTGGCCGCCGTCTGCTGGTTGCTGGCCGGTGGGCTGCTCGGCGGGGTGGCGTACCTGGTCGCGAGGGAGGCGGCGGTCGGCCGACCGGCGACGATGGCGCTGGCCGGCCTGCCGGTGCTGCTGCTCGGCGGGTTGCTGGCCGCGACGGTGACCATGTGGCACGGCCGGTTCACCGGCCGTGGCCCGGTGCTGGCCGCCGACCGGACCGGGGTCTGGGTGGCGAACGGCAGTTTCCGCGCCAACCCGGTCTGGCTGCCGTGGGACGCGGTGTCGGCGGTGCAGGTCCGCCGGACCGGAATCGAGGACCTGATCTTCATCGACGCGCAGACGCCGCACCCGGCGGTGCCGCCGGGTGCCCGGCTGATGGTGCCGACCATGCTGCTGGACTGCGGCAGCACCCAGATCGTTGCCGCGCTCGGCGCGCTGGCCGCCGGCCGGGCCCCGGTCTACGGACGCTGGTGAACTCAGCCGCAGGGTCGGGCCCGCCAGTGACAGCGGACCCGACCCGTCAGCCCAGGGTCAGCCGGCTTCGATGATCATGCCGGCGGCGGCGGTCCGGTTCGTCGACTCGTCGATCAGGATGAAACCGCCGGTGGTCCGGTTACGCCGGTACTCGTCGGTGAGCAGCGGGACCGTGCTCCGGAAGGTGACCCGGCCGATGTCGTTGAGGCCGAGCTGGCTGGCCGACTCGTCACGGTGCAACGTGTTGACGTCCAGCCGGTACTGCACGCCACGGACCACGGCGCGGGCGCTGCGGGTGGTGTGCTTGATGGCGTACTTGCCGCCCACCTGCAGCGGCCGCGTCTCGTCCATCCAGCAGATCATCGCCTCGACGTCCTGCGCCGGGGTGGGCGCGTTGTGCGGCCGGCAGATCAGGTCGCCCCGGGAAATGTCCAGCTCGTCGGTGAGTCGCACGGTCACCGACATCGGCGGGAACGCCTCGTCGACCGGGCCGTCGGCCGTCTCGATGCTGGCAATCGTGCTGGTCAGCCCGGACGGCAGCACCATCACCTCGTCGCCGGGCTTGAGCACCCCGGATGCGACCTGGCCGGCGTAGCCACGGTAGTCGGTGACGGTGGTCGACTGCGGCCGGATCACGTACTGCACCGGGAACCGCACGTCGACCAGGTTGCGGTCGGAGGCGATGTGCACATGCTCCAGGTGGTGCAGCAGCGACGGGCCTTCGTACCAGGGGCTGCGCTCGGAGCGGGTGGCGATGTTGTCGCCGTTCAACGCCGAGATCGGGATGACCGACAGGTCGGGCACCTCGAGCTTGGCGGCAAAGGTGGTGAACTCGTCGGCGATCGTCTCGTAGACCGACTGGTCCCAGTCGACCAGGTCCATCTTGTTGACGCAGAGCACCAGGTGCGGCACCCGCAGCAACGAGCAGAGGAACGCGTGTCGGCGGGACTGCTCGACCAGGCCCTTGCGGGCGTCGACCAGGATCAGCGCCAGATCGGCGGTGGAGGCACCGGTGACCATGTTGCGGGTGTACTGGGTGTGCCCGGGGGTGTCGGCGATGATGAACTTGCGCCGGGGGGTGGCGAAGTAGCGGTACGCCACGTCGATGGTGATGCCCTGCTCCCGCTCGGCGCGCAGGCCGTCGGTGAGCAGCGCCAGGTTGGTGTACTCGTCGCCCCGGGCCGCGCTGACCGCCTCGACCGCTTCCAGCTGGTCGGTGAAGAGCGACTTGGTGTCGTAGAGCAGCCGACCGATCAGGGTCGACTTGCCGTCGTCGACGCTGCCGGCGGTGGCGAACCGCAGCAGGTCCATGGCCCGGGTGGTGGGGGCGTCAGCCGTCACCGTCATCAGAAGTAGCCCTCCCGCTTGCGGTCTTCCATGGCGGCCTCACTGACCCGGTCGTCGCCCCGGGTGGCCCCGCGCTCGGTGATCCGGGTCGCGGCGACCTCGTCGATCACCTTCTCGACGGTGTCCGCCGGGGAGCGGACCGCCGCCGTGCAGGAGGCGTCGCCGACGGTGCGGTAGCGCACCTGCTCGATGAACGACGTCTCGCCGGAGCGGGGCTGGATGAACTCGTTGACGGCGTACAGCATGCCGTCGCGCTCGATCACCTCGCGCTCGTGGGCAAAGTAGATCGGCGGCAGCTCGATCCGCTCCCGGGCGATGTAGTGCCAGACGTCCAGCTCGGTCCAGTTGGACAGCGGGAAGACCCGGATCGACTCGCCCGGGTGGTGCCGGCCGTTGTACAGCGACCACAGCTCGGGGCGCTGGTTCTTCGGGTCCCACTGGCCGAACTCGTCGCGGAACGAGAAGACCCGCTCCTTGGCCCGGGCCTTCTCCTCGTCCCGGCGGGCCCCGCCGAACAGGGCGTCGAACCGGTACTTCTCGACCGCAGCCAGCAGCACCGGGGTCTGGATGCGGTTGCGCATCCCGTCCGGCGACTCGTGGACCAGCCCCGACTCGAGGGCTTCCGGCACGCTGGCGACGACCAGCTGCAGGCCGAGTTCGTCGACCCGGCGGTCGCGGTAGTCGAGCACCTCTTGGAAGTTGTGCCCGGTGTCGACGTGCATCACCGGGAACGGGATCCGGGCCGGGGCGAACGCCTTCTGCGCCAGCCGCAGCATGACGATCGAGTCCTTGCCGCCGGAGAAGAGCAGCACCGGCCGCTCCAGCTCGGCGACGACCTCGCGCATGACGAAGATGCTCTCCGCCTCCAGCGCGTCGAGGTGGGAGACGCGGTACGCGGTCGCGTTGGTCATCACACCCACCCCTGGTTGTGGGTCATCCGAAGCTTGGTCATCCGAATACCAGACCTTTCCGGTTGGCAAGCTGGAGATAGAGGGTCAGGATACCTGCAGATGCTGTCGCAACGCTGCGAGCAGTTTGCTGGCAAGATCTCGTCGGCAGACCACCAAATCTGGCAGCCGCGGGTTGGCCTCGTTGTATTGCAGCGCGGATCCGTCGATCCGGGAAGCGTGCAGACCGGTGGCGGTCGCCACGGCGACCGGCGCGGCCGAGTCCCACTCGTACTGGCCGCCGGCGTGCACGTAGGCGTCGGCGTCGCCGGCGATCACCGCGGCGATCTTGGCGCCGGCCGAGCCCATCGGCACCAGCTCGGCACCGAGCTGCTCGGCGAGCGCGGTGACGAAGGCGGGTGGCCGGCTGCGGCTGGCGGCCAGCCGGATCGCGCCGCCGGCCGACGCCGCCGCCGGCATCGGCGGGTACGGCGGCGGGTGCTCGGTGCTGATCGTGCGGTGCTGGGCGGGCAGGCCCACCGCGCCGGCGACCAGCCGGTGCGGGGTGGAGCCGCTGCGGGACCAGAGCGCCACGTGCACCGCCCAGTCGGCGCGGCCCTCCTCGGAGAACTCCCGGGTGCCGTCGAGCGGGTCGATGATCCACACCCGGTCGGCGGTGAGCCGGGACGGCCCGGCGTCCGTCGAGGTCTCGGCGTCCGGGTCCGGCAGCGCCTGGCGGGCGCCGTCGTCCTCCTCCGACAGCACCGCGTCCGCCGGCCGCCAGCGGGCCAGTTCGGTACGGAGCAGGTCGTGGGAGACCTTGTCACCGGCCGCCTTGAGCGCGGTCGGGTCGGCGTACCCCAGCTCCTCACGGACCTGGAGCAGCGACTCGCCGGCGCGCCCGGCGAGCCATCGGGCGAATGCGGCATCGGTTACCGGCGGCGTGCTCATCTGGCTCCTCTCCTACCTGCCCGGCGGAAACCGGGCCGTCCACCCGGAATCCACGGGCGGTGTTCTGCCCGGTTCACGATCCAGCTGTCCCAGACGTAACGCCACAGCCGCCTCTCAGGTGCTGTGGTACGTGTTCTGGGCCCACTCGAGCCCTCGGACGACCACCGCTTCCACCAGGTCAGCGGCCCGATCGACGAGAAAGTCGAGTTCCTTGCGTTCAGTTGTCGAGAAATCTGACAAAACATAATCTGCTGGATCCTGTCGACCGGGCGGACGCCCGATCCCGAACCTGACCCGCAGGTACTCCTTGCTGCCGAGCGACCGGGACATGGAGCGCAACCCGTTGTGGCCACCCTCTCCACCGCCCTGCTTCACCCGCAGTCGACCGTAGTCGATGTCCAGCTCGTCGTGCACCGTGACGATCTGCTCGACCGGCACCTTGTAGAACTTCGCCAACGCGGCCACCGGGCCACCGGAAAGGTTCATGTACGTCAGCGGCTTCGCCAGCACCAGCTTCGGCCCGCCCAGGCCGAGCCGCCCCTCGCCGGACTCGGCCGCCGCCCTACGGTGCCGGCTCAACCGCACGCCCAGCCGACCGGCGAGCAGGTCCGCGACCATGAACCCGACGTTGTGCCGGTTGCGGGCGTACTCCCGGCCCGGGTTGCCCAGCCCCACGACCAGCCACGGTGCCGTCTCCACCACACCTCCTGAAACGGATCAAGGCGTCACCGCTGCGGCAGGGCCGGCAGCGGGACGCCCGGATCGTCGAACGGCAGGTCAGACCGGCTGCTCGGCGGCGCCCTCGGCGACGGACTCCTCGGCTGCCTCCTCGCCGGTCTCCGTGTCGAGCTGGGCGGCGCTCGGCGCGGCGGAGACCACCACGAGCACGGTCGCCGGGTCGACGGTCAGCTCGACCCCGCCCGGCAGCTGGACGTCGCCGGCGGTGGCGTGCGAGCCCGGCTCCAGACCCTCGATCGACACCTCCAGCGACTCCGGCACCCGGGTCGCCTCGGCGCTGACCGACAGCGTGTCGTGCTCGTGCATCACCAGGGTGCCCTTGGCCGGCTCGCCGACCAGCTGCACCGGGATGTCCACGGTGACCTTCTCGCCCCGGCGGACCAGCAGCAGGTCGACGTGCTCGAAGGTGTCCTTGACCGGGTCACGCTGGATCGCCTTGGTCAGCGCCAGCGCCTGGGTGCCATCGGTAATGTCGATGGCGAACAGCTGGTTGGCGCCGCCGTGCCGGATCGCGGCGGCGAACTCACGGGCGGGCAACGCGATGTGCTTGGGCTTCTCGCCGTGGCCGTACAGCACGGCGGGCACCTTGCCGGCCCGGCGGGTACGGCGGGCACCACCCTTACCGAACTCGGTGCGGGGCTCGGCGCTGATCTTTACCTCGGACACGGGAGTACTCCTGGAGTTTCGGCAGTGCGTGCGGGGGAACCTGATCCGGCTCCGGGGAGACGGATGCGATGTCGGCGGTGCCGGGCGAAGGGGCACGCTGGGCGCTCGTCCAACTGGGCAGTGCCCGGAGCACCGCGTCGATCACGGTGCTTCCGGGCGGCAGCGCTTCGTCAGCAGCGGCCCGCAGGGCACCCTCGCCGTGGCAACCGCACCAGTCTACCCGAGGCTGGTGAACTGGTTCAGGCAGTACCCCTTGTGTGGGCGGATCTTCCCGCGCGGGCGCGGGCCGTAGATCAGCTCAGCCCGCGCGGGCGCGGGCCGTAGATCAGCTCAGCCCGCCGAACAGCGTCGTCACCGAGCCGTCGTCGAAGACTTCGCGGATCGCCCGGGCCAACAGCGGCGCGATGGACAGTACGGTGAGCTTGTCCAATTGTTTCTCCGCCGGCAGTGGCAGGGTGTTGGTCACCACCACCTCGCTGATCCGGCTGTTCTTCAACCGCTCGGTGGCCGGGTCGGACAGCAACGCGTGGGTGGCCGCGACCGCGATGTCCGACGCACCCGCGTCGTAGAGGATCTCCGCCGCCTTGGTGATCGTCCCACCGGTGTCGATCATGTCGTCGACGATCAGGCAGACCCGGCCCTCGACGTCACCGACCACCCGGTTCGCCACTACCTGGTTCGGCTTGAGCGGGTCCCGGGTCTTGTGGATGAAGGCCAGCGGGCAGCCGCCGAGCCGGTCGGTCCAGCGCTCGGCCACCCGGACCCGGCCGGAGTCCGGCGCGACCACGGTCATCGGCCGCCCGGCGAACCGGCTCTCGACGTAGCCGGCCAGGATGTCCATCGCGAAGAGGTGGTCGACCGGGCCGTCGAAGAAGCCCTGGATCTGTGCGGTGTGCAGATCGACGGTGAGGATCCGGTCCGCACCGGCGGTGCGCAGCAGGTCGGCGATCAGCCGGGCGGAGATCGGCTCCCGGCCGCGGTGCTTCTTGTCCTGACGCGAGTACGGGTAGAACGGCAGCACCACGGTGATCCGCTTGGCCGAGCCACGTTTCAGCGCGTCGATCATGATCAGGGTCTCCATCACCCAGCGGTTGACGCCGTGGGTGACCGACTGGACGACGAACGCGTCCGAGCCGCGGACCGACTCCTTGAACCGGACGAAGATCTCACCGTTGGAGAACTCGTACGAGTCGGACGGGGTGGGTGCGATGCCGAGCACTTCACCGATCTCCTCGGCGAGCTCGGGGAAACCCCGGCCGGTGAAAAGCATCAGGCTCTTGCGGTTCTCGGCGACGATGCTGCCCATCGAGACGTCTGCTCCCGTCAGGGTGGTTGCGGACGCCGACCTGGCTGGGCCGTACGCCGCTGGACTAGTCAGTCGCAGTATCTCCCGGAACCGGGTCGCCGGCACCGTGATGGTGGGCCGCTTCACCGTTGCCGGCCCCGACCTGCCCATTCCCGGCACCGGCCGTACCGGCCCCGGCGCGCTCCGCCGCCGCCGCGGCGGCGGTGCCCGGCCGGCGGGACTGCACCCAGCCGTCGACCGTGCGCTGCTGGGCCCGGGTGACGGCGAGCGCGCCGGGCGGCACGTCCCGGTTCACCACGCTGCCCGCCCCGACGTAGGCACCGGCGCCGATCTCGACCGGGGCGATCAGGCTGCTGTCACAGCCGACGAAGGCGGACTCCCCCACCGTGGTGTGACTCTTGTGCACCCCGTCGTAGTTGACGAAGATCGTCGCCGCGCCGATGTTGGCCCGGGCGCCGATCGTGGCGTCCCCGACGTAGCTCAGATGCGGCACCTTGGCGCCCGCGCCGATCTGCGACTTCTTCACCTCGACGAAGGTGCCGACCTTGGCCCGCTCGTCGAGCTGGGCGTCCGGGCGCAGATAGGCGTACGGGCCGACGCTCGCGCCGACGCCGATCCGGGCCTGCACGGCGTGCGAGCGCAGCACGGTCGCGCCCGCACCGACTGCGGTGTCGATCAATGTGACGTCCGGCCCGACGATGGCCTCGGCTCCGACCGTGCTGGTGCCGTACAGCTGGGTGTTCTGCTCGACGACGGCGTCGCGTTCCAGGTGCACCGTCACGTCGATCCAGGTGGTGGCCGGGTCGAGGATGCTCACCCCGGCGCGCATCCAGCCCTCGTTGACCCGGTCGGCGAGCAGCCGGCGCAACCGGGCCAGCTCCACCCGGTCGTTGCAGCCCAGCGTCTCGGTCACGTCGGCGGCGACGTGCACGCCGACCGGCGCTCCGGCGGCGGCGAGCAGACCGACGGCGTCGGTCAGGTACTCCTCGCCCTGGTCGTTGTCGGTGGTCAGCTTGCCGAGCGCGTCGCGCAGTCCGGCCGCGTCGAAGGCGTAGATCCCGGCGTTGATCTCGCGGATCCGGCGCTGCTCCGGGCTGGCGTCGCGCTCCTCGACGATGCGCTCCAGGCCGCCGGCCGGATCGCGGACGATCCGCCCCAGACCGGTCGGATCGGCGACCTCGGCGGTCAGTACGGTGGCGGCCGCGCCGGCCGACTCGTGCGCCTCGATCAGCTCGGCGACCGTCTCCGGACGCAGCAGCGGCACGTCGCCGTTGAGCACCACGACAGTTCCGGTGGCGTCGGGCGCGGCCGCCATCGCCAGCCGGACCGCGTGCCCGGTGCCGTGCTGCTCGGCCTGCAGCACCGGCACGGCCGCCGGGGCGATCTCCGACAGGTGCGCGGTGACCTGCTCGGCGCGGTGTCCGACGACGACCAGGGTGCGCTCGGCGGCGGCGGCCGCGGCAGCGGCGAGGACGTGCCCGACCAGGGTCCGGCCGAGCAGCGGGTGCAGCACCTTGGGTAGCGCCGACTTCATCCGCTTGCCTTCGCCGGCAGCGAGGACGACCACGGTACGGGACCGGGGCTGGATCACGAGAAATGCTCCCGTCAGAGCGGCGGCACACCTGCTTGACCTGGCACGACACCCAGCGTCACCGCCAGCGGTCTGGGTGTCGCGGGAAGCTCGGCCGCTAGGACTCGAACCTAGAATATCGGGACCAAAACCCGAGGTGTTGCCAATTACACCACGGCCGATCGTGCTACGGACACAGCCTAGCGTGCCGGGCGGATTCCGGCGTACTCCCATCGCCCGGCATGGGCGGGCCGGGCGGGCGCGCACACCGGCCCGGCTCGGGAACTCGGCCGTAGAAAACTACGGCTCCGTAGGTTACGGTGACGTAGGCGTAAGTTCCCGTTTCTTCACCGCTGGCCGCCGCACCGGCTGGAACGCCCCGGCGCACCGCGGTCGAACCGTCACCGCTGCGAGGTGCCATGTCAACCGCCCTACTCGAGCCGCCACAGACCAACCCCGGCCCCGCCCCCAAGCCGCTGACCGTCGGCAAACAGTCGATCGGTGTGCTGATCGCCCTCGGCGCCTTCGTGACCGTCCCGTTCCTGGCGCTGATCGCCGCCGTACCGGTCGCCTGGGGCGGCTGGCTGGGCTGGACCGACGTCATCATCGGGCTGGTCTTCTACGTGGTAGCCGGGCTGGGCATCACCGTCGGGTTCCACCGGTACTTCACCCACGGCTCGT